>NZ_JACGWC010000013.1:0-123875 GCF_014077545.1 Colwellia sp. BRX10-1 | reverse complement strand
CTTCATCTTCATCTTCATCTCTTTATCTTTCATTTTTATTTCTTTTTTTTCCATTTTAATTTCTTTATCTTTCAATTTACCTTTGGACTTCTCTGCCTGCTTCATACATTTTTTCATCATGGCGATAGCGACAGGATCCTTCATATCAATCTTGCTGTGATCCATTTTGCTACAATCAGCTTTTTCAGCTTTTTTTGCATGTAATTTTGGATCATGTGCTGTAGCCGTCATTGATAAAGTAATGGTTGGTATCAATACCAAAGCTAATTTTGTTAAAGTTTTCATGGTTTACTCCTACGTTAATAAAATATTAATGGGTTATTGTATAAATTCATCAAATGCAATATTTTTTGCATCAATGCTTTGGGTTATCAATAAATCAATGGTTGTGCTCATCATGTCTGATGGCCCATACAAATTAAATTCAACACCTTCGATTTGGAAAATTTTGTTAATATTTGATATTAGTTATTCTTGAACATAACCTTTAGTGCTCAGCCAATCTTTAGTAGCCCCAGATAACACAGTTCTAATGCCACAAAAAGTAAATGTCCCTTTTAATTAAACTACCATTTTCAGGGGGTAATTAATTGTTCTTCAATTAAAGACTTAATTGGTGCCATACCAGATCCAGCGCCGATTAATATCATCGTTTTATTACTTGATGGTTTTGCATGAAAATATTAAAAGGGACCTAGCGTCTCTATTTTCTGACCTACGGCTAAGTTACATAAATAACTTTAACCTACACCAGGAAATACACTTTTGTTAGGAGCATTTTGTATCTTAATGTTAAACACCAGCTCTTCTGCACCACCGTTATTTTGACCATTAGCCAAGGAATAACTTAGAATACAGGCATTATTCTCATATTCCAAATGTTCAATATGATGCCAGTAGGGTTTTAATGCTTCAGGCAAACGCTACGGAATATATCCCTCCCTTGTCAGCAAAAATAAATATAATGAAATCCACATTCCCTTTACAATCAGCAAAGCTTTTTGAGGTTTTTGTCCACTCGAACAATAGAATTAATAACTATAAAAAACTAATTGAACAAGCCTTGGTTGCGTCGAGACAATCTCAGATTTATTTTTACTTAACTATCCTCTCGGCTCTTAGCTACCTCAATTGTGGCCTGAGTACTCATCAGTCTCGTTACCTGAAAACATAACTATAATGGAGTATTACTGATATATTTTATATAAGGTCTCAAAGCATAACCATCAACATCTTTAGAGCAAAATTCCGTTATAACTAACGAATAATCGCTATATTTCATTCATATAAAAAGAAATACGAGCGATTCCATGTAAAAGTACCAAGATAAAAGGAGAATGTTATTCCCCTAATTTTTAAATTAAAACTTCGCTTCAGAATTTACTTTTAATACTTCGCCTGACATTGTCATCAGGAAATAAATTGTTTTATTTTCTGATTTATTGTTAGCACTAACAATATAACGGTTAGCTTCTGCCGCATGTAGTTTGAAACTTTCTGAGGTCAAACTCTTCCAGCTCGAGTCTAATTTTCCAACCTTGAAACCTAAATCTTTAAAAGTCAGTTTTTGGGTAGCTTTAGCTGCAATTTGTGTTGCTACTTTAGGGCTTATTTTTCCGTGTTCAGTATGCGCGAATGCTGAACTTGTGCTACATATCAATGTAATGAATAAGGCTGCTATTAAAGTTTTCATTTTGGTACTCCAATTATTTTAATTAAATTCAAAGTATGTTTGTTTTTTTATTATTTGAGGTGATTATTTGAGGCCATGCTCGGTGTATTCACCTTTTACAATAAGTTGAACAGTGACTGGGGAGTCAGAGGTGTTTTTCCAATACCAACCATGAGAACCAGCAAATGGTGCCGTAAAACTCCCTTTCATTTCACCCAGTGTTGCTATTGCATAACTTTCAAAATAGCCCGTTGTGTCGCCTTCTGGTTCGCCATGTAAATCAAAATACAATGCTGACCTATCTGTTATCCATTCATATTCAAGCTTTTGGTATTGCGCCATGATAAATTTGTATTCAACACCGCGACCAGCAGGAACAATTACTTCAATGGTTTCTGTAGCAACTTTTGATTTTTCGGCGGCTTCTCGTGAAGAGAGTGGAGTAGACGCTTCGGCCTTTACGTTGTGAAAAACGGTTAGTCCAAGTTCATGCCCAATCCCTGTGGGATCAATATTATACTCAGCAGGCAATATAATGGTTAAAAGTGTAATTGCTGCAAAGACTAAGCTAAACAGTGTGTATTTGAGCAATGCTGAATTCGTTAAAGTTATAGTTTGTGGCGTTTTTTTTTGCATCGTTTTATCTCTTAAATTAGGGTAAAGTTTAATAGTTAAAATTTAATAAATTAGTTAATGAAATAACCAGTCAGTTGAAAACCTACCAACATAAACCCTGCACTCATCAACAAACAATTCGTGTTTGTCGCAAAGCGAGTGAAGCTGCTATGTTTACGCCAAAAATTAATCACTAAAAGAATAAAGGCCAAGGCGGTAAACTGTCCTAATTCAACCCCAACATTAAAGGCAATTAAATTAGTAATTAAGCCGTCATCAGGAAGTTGAAACTCTTGTAACTTGGTTGCTAAGCCAAAGCCGTGAAAAAGACCAAAAATCAGTACAGCAAGCTTGGCATTGGGTGATTTACCAAAGAGTCGATTAAAGCCACCTAAATTATCAAAGCCCTTATAAACAACCGATAGCCCAATAATGGCATCGATCAAATAAGCATTAACTTGTATGTCACTGATCACGCCAAACAATAAGGTTAAGCTGTGCCCTAGCGTAAACATACTGACATACAATAGAACATCTCGACTTCTATATAAAAAGAACAGCACACCTACTAAGAACAATAAATGATCGTACCCCGTCACCATATGCTTAGCACCGATATACAAAAATGGGATAATTTGTACACCAGTGTTTTGTAGTAAAAATGCTCGTGTGCTTTCATCGACACCATGAGCAAAGGCTTCAATCGGTAACCATATGGCTAGTAAAGCGATAAAACTCGACAAGCTATATCGCTGTATAATATTAAACATTAACGGTTTCCTTTGAATGAGTTGTTTCAGTGGCGATTTCTTGGCAATGTAGTAAACGATATAAAGCTGGAAGTAATGACTTAAGTAGACACTCAATTTAATTCAAATCTAACAACATCACATCGATATTTCAATATACTGTCAGTCGTTATCATTAAAAAGGTCTTTTGATAATATCTTATTAAAATTACTAGGCTGGGTGTCCTGTTAATATCTTTTGCTGTTAATATATTAAAGTCGCATAAGTCTATTTGTTTTTCTATGTTGGCCAAACGAAGGGAGCGGGCTTGTTGGAAGTCGTTTTTGCTACTGCTGTATTTTGGGCGAGTATCCCCCTTATTAATTTCCCCGTTTCTTTATGCTTACTACAAAATGTTTTTAAGTATAAAATTTCAACTCTACTGCGTGCCCAAGGGGTTGTACGCAGAAATTTCAAACTTGATTTAAGGCGCGGTTTATTGGTGAAACAACGAATATTAAGTAACTCACCCATCTTATCCCAACCAATTTTCTTCTCTAGATCGGTTAGGATTTGTTCAAGTTTCACGCCGTGGAGTGGATCATTACTTTTATTCATAGTCTACTTAAATTTAAAAATAGCATTGTAACAAGTTTACTAAATATTGACAGAATTATGCGTTTAACTCAGGTAAAAGTGCAGAAAGAACTTTATAGAAAAATTAATATTGTCAATGAGCAGACAGCAGACATAGATATTATTCACGACCTAAGTCACCACTCCTTCAAATTAACGCGTCTAGTAATTCAGTTATTTAGCGCAATAAAAAAGGCTTACATTGCTGTAAGCCTTTTCTATAGTATTGGTGCAGATGGAGAGACTCGAACTCTCACGACCTAAGTCACCACCCCCTCAAGAATGTTCACCTAAACGAAGTAAAAACAATATATACAAAGGCTTACAAGTAAACACCTATACTATTGGTTTAAAAATAGTATAGGTACCAGTCATTTGACATCAATCGCTTAAATCTGTATTAGCAACCAAGATAATCAATAACTTTTCTAACCATTAAGTTATTTTCTTTTGATTATTCTTTGCAGTTGTAACTTTTTAGATTAAATAATCTATGGCGGTTTCGCCCCCACACCGCCATAGAAACAAAATTTATGACAACTGTATGATCGGCAAGTTGATGTCTAATTCAAGTGTTTTTTTTCTTCTATATTTCCCCGAAAAACATCTTATGATGGTAACAAAAATCTCGTTAGTTAATGAGTTAAAAAAATAAATTTATCTTCAGAATTTAAAGCAATTAATAAATAAAAAGGTGTATCAGCTCAAAAACATTCCATTTATTGATGTGTTCGACCTTTTAAAAAATAAAAAAGCATAATATAAGATCATACATTTAAGGAGAGTTTAGTATGTCAGAAGCTATTTGGGTTAAAGCATTAAGAACAGTACCGCAAGTTGATAAAGCACAGTGGAACACTTTAAGTCTGTTCACAAGATGGTTAATTGCCTCTCGATTTTCTGTGACCATCATGACATTTAGTTCAGCAATTATTGGTGTGCTTGTCGCACTAAGTCACGGTTCAATTGATGTCGGAATGTCAATGTTATGTATATTAGGTTTAGTGCTTGCCCATGCGACCAATAATTTACTCAACGATTACACTGACTCAGTTAGAGGGGTAGATAAAGGGAATTATTTTCGCACTCAATACGGCACACATGTATTAGAAGGTGAATTGCTGACAAAAAAACAACTGATGAGTTATATCATTATTACAGGTTTATTAGCTATATTCTGTGGTGCTGTGATCATCTATTTACGAGGAATTGAGGTGCTATGGTTAATGCTCATAGGTGCCTTTTTTGTTTTGTTTTACACTTGGCCCTTAAAGAAACTAGCGTTAGGGGAATTGTCTGTTTTACTTGTTTGGGGACCATTAATGGTTGGCGGGACATATTTCGTCGCGAGCGGCGAATGGAGTGTTGCATCTGCACTAATAGGTACATTGTATGCCTTAGCACCAACGGCGGTTATTTTCGGTAAGCATATTGACAAAATAGATATGGATAAAAGCAAAGGCATTTATTCACTCCCTGTTTTACTGGGAGAAAAAAAATCTCGCAAAGTTGCACAAATCATCATGTTAAGCCAATACGCTTTAGCTGGTTACCTATATATAAATGGGTATTTGGGATTAGGCGTTTTATTACTACTACTTGCCTTACCAACGCTTATACAAACATTAAAGGTCTTTAACCAAATACGCCCTAATGAAATGCCACAAGGATTTCGCCAAGAAGTATGGCCATTATGGTTTGCTCCTCATGCTTTTCAATATACAAGACGGTTTAGTTTGTTTTTTTTATTAATGTTAATCGTTGAAAATATTCTCGTTTAGCGTAATTCCCCTACAAACACCAATAAAAATCACGGTATTATAAAGGATCAGCTAAATGAGCAATGTTCAATTTTCGCTTAAAAAGCCTACAGGTAATTTCAATTCATCATTATTTTTAATGTCTACGTTAAGCTGTACGGTATCGGCGGGCGAGCCACAAGCTTTGCAAAGTGCACAAGATGCTAGTTTGCACGACAAAGACATAGAGGTAATCATTGTTACTGCGCAAAAACGTGTTGAAAACATATTGGAAGTCCCCATTTCTATCGCAAGTTTTAATAGTGAAACAATTGTGAAAACAGGTATTCGACAGTTAAATGAAATTGCTGAATTTGTGCCCAATTTAAGCATGACTACCACCAATGACTTTTCTTCCAGTATTACTATCCGTGGTGTCGGCTCATCAAGTCGAAATATTGGTTTTGATGCCAGAGTTGGGTTGTATCTTGATGGTGTTTATGTCGGACAGTCCCCTGCACATAATCAAGATTTATTGGATCTTGAGCGTATTGAAGTTCTTCGTGGTCCTCAGGGGACGCTATTTGGCAAAAATAATGTCGCGGGGTCAATCAATCTAATTTCTCAAAAGCCGGAAGATGAATTCGGTAGTACTGTTGGTTTTTCCGTTGGTAATTATGATTTAAAGCAGATTACAGCCATGGTCAATGCACCGATTGGCGACAATGTAGCGACTAAATTTAGTTTTAATCAATATGAACGAGCAGGCTTTACCGAGAATGTAACAACAGGAAATTGGTTAAATGAGCAAGACAGTTACGCGTATAGAGGGCAAATAAAAGCAACACCTTTTGACAATATTGAAGTGAACTTTTCTTTTGATAGATTACATTCAGATCGTTTATCATTTGACGGTGAGCCAATTACCAACACGTTAGGGAACGCCAAAAATTCGGAATCATCAGCGCGTAATAAGGTCAGTTTTGACGTGGACCCTCATGAAAACAGAGATATTAAGGGAGAAATACTGAACATTGACTGGGACATAAATAACAATTATTCCATCAAATCAATTACTGGGCATAGAGACGTTTATGTTCAATATATTAACGATTTTGACTTTTCCACAGAGTCAGTTTCCTATTTAGATTACATTGATGACTACGACCAGTGGAGTCAAGAACTTCAGTTGATTTCTCCAGAAGGCGATTTTCAATATGTCGCTGGTTTGTATTATTATCAACAAGATGCTCACACCAGAAGATTACCAACAGTGGGTGATGAAACACTCTCTCTTTTTACGGGAGTTCCACGTAGTGCTGTTGAATTTGGTGCTTCATTAGGCGATCCTACCTCAATTTTTATGTTAGCAGCATTTCATCCTGGCAACATTAGTACAGTAGGCGATGTTGAAACAACAAGTTACGCGGCTTTTTTTAACAGTAATTATCAATTTAATGATGACGTTACGTTGGACTTGGGGTTTCGTTATTCTCGCGAAGAAAAAAATGTTGATTGGACAATTTCGAGCATAGATCCTGTCACCAGTATTCCAGTTATTCCCATATTTGAATTAGCTAATGGTCAAGTGGTTGATAAAAGAAGTGATAATGATTTCTCTCCTTTAGTTTCGCTAAACTATCGTCTCGGCGAGCAGATCAATACTTACATAAAATACGCCACAGGTTATAAAAGCGGTGGTTACAATGTTGATTTTTTAACACAGGCACAACTTGACGCTGGGATAGAATTTGACAAAGAAACCGTTGAGAGTTACGAAATTGGCATTAAGGGGCATCTGTTTGATCAACGTGTAACCTTTAGCAGCGCGGCTTTCTATTCGACATATGATGATTATCAAATCAATCAGTTGATAAACCTTGCCGCAGGTACAACAGCATTAAGTATACGTAATGCCGCAAAGGTGGAAACGCGTGGCCTGGAATTTGATTTACAGTATCGACTGACAAGTGATTTATCGATAAATGTAGCAGTAGGTTTGCTTGATGCTGAATTTGCCAAATTTCCCGGTGGTGGTAGTAACGGGGAAGACCTCTCTGGCGCAAAGCTATCTGGTGTTTCAGATTTCACGTTCAATTTAAGTGCTCAGTATTATTATCTATTACCAGCGCTTAACGCAGAATTGTCTTTGTTACTAAGTTATAACTATCAAGATGATTACAATACCGATCTCGACGGTTTATCTCAAATAACGCTTGCCAATGGTGACGCTATTGCTATCGGACAGGTAGAGGGTTTTGGCATTGTTAACGCAAGTGTGGGGATAGAGCCCTTAGGGAGTGGCGTTAGTCTCTTTTTATGGGCTCGAAATCTGGCCAGCGAAAATAGTGCTATTATTGTTGGTGAAAAGAGTTTTTTTGGCACAAGACGTAATGTCTATGTTAGTCCACGAACCTTTGGACTTACTGTAAAATATACGTTTTAATTGTTCTGAAATATTTAACCTGAATAGTATTTACTAAAGAAATTATAAAGGCTGAATTTAAAATGATAACAAAAATTAACCGATGGCCTGCAAGATTAGATTTAATACAAAGTACCACGGGATTAATTCTCGCATTGTTTATGTGGGCGCATATGTTTTTTGTCTCTAGCATTTTAATTAGTCACGACGCTATGTACTGGGTATCCAAAATGTTTGAAGGAGAACCTATACTTGGAGAACCCTACCCTATTTTAGTTTCTATCGTGGCATTGATTATTTTTACATTTATTTTTATTCACGCTGCCTTAGCTCTGAGAAAGTTTCCAACCAAAGAAAAAGAAATTACCGCGTTGCATCTTCATTTAGCACGTTTTAAACATGGTGATACGCTCTTATGGTATGTCCAGGTATTGACTGGTTTTTTATTATTTTTTCTCGCCAGCATTCACTTGTATCAACTTATGCTACACCCAGCAGATATTGGCCCTTACGCGTCTTCTGATAGAGTATGGTCTGGGCGGATGTGGCCCTTATACTTAATTCTATTATTTGTAGTTGAAATTCACGGTGGTATTGGTTTATATCGATTGGCAATGAAATGGGGATGGTTTGTTGGTAAAGATATAAAGAAAGGCAGAAAACGATTACAACGACTAAAATGGGCACTCACTCTATTTTTCCTGATGTTGGGTTTAACGACACTTCAAGCCTACATTAAAATTGGTTACGAACACGCCGGTAAGGTTGGTGAAAGGTATGTTCCTGCTAATAAAGTGTTACTTCAACCTTCTAAAAAATTGCCAGAATAATCATGAAAATAATACACACTGACGCTTTAGTTCTAGGTGGCGGATTAGCCGGATTAAGAACCGCAATAGGTATGAAGAAACGAGGTCATGAAGTTATTTCACTTAGTTTAGTACCTCCTAAAAGATCTCATTCATCTGCCGCACAAGGCGGTATGCAAGCAAGTTTAGCAAATAGTGTAAAAGGGATAGGTGACAACGAGGACTTACATTTTGTTGATACCATTAAAGGCAGTGATTGGGGGGCAGATCAACAAGTGGTTCGAATGTTTGTCGATACTGCCCCAAAAGCAGTTAGAGAACTTGCTGCATGGGGTGTACCGTGGAATAGAATAGAAAAAGGTGACCAACAAAGTGTTATAGACGGCAAAAAAGTGATTTTAACCGAACCTGAAAACGCACACGGGCTAATTACGGCAAGAAACTTTGGTGGCACACAAAAGTGGCGAACTTGTTATGTTGCAGACGGTACGGGTCACTCAATGTTATATACCATGAGTAATCAGGCCATAGCTAACGACATTCCTGTTCACGAAAGAATGGAAGCCTTGTCATTAATTCATGATGGAAAACAATGTTTTGGTGCTATTGCTCGAAATCTTATTTCAGGCGAGTTAGTTGTTTATATTGCCAAGGTGACCTGCATTGCGACTGGTGGGTTTGGTCGAATCTACCGTTCCTCCACAAACGCGGTCATTAATGAAGGTATAGGTGCGGCACTCGCATTAGAAACAGGGATTGCTTCACTTGGAAATATGGAAGCAGTACAATTTCATCCAACGGCCATATTCCCTGCAGGAATTCTCGTCACGGAAGGTTGTAGGGGTGACGGCGGTTTATTGTTAGATGTTAATTTACATCGTTTTATGGCTGATTATGAACCTGAAAAGAAAGAACTCGCCTCACGTGATGTTGTTTCTCGTTGGATGGAAACTCATATAGCAAAAGGTTACGGCGTAAAATCCAGATTTGGCGAACACTTATGGCTTGATATAAGGTTACTTGGTGAACACCATATCAATACAAAATTACGAGAAGTAAAAGAAATTTGCCAGTACTTTCTCGGTATAGATCCCGTGAAAGACCTTATTCCGGTTAGGCCAGCACAACATTATTCAATGGGAGGAGTTAGAACAAACCACAAAGGACAATCTCCTAGCCTTTTAGGTTTATATTCGTGCGGTGAAGCTGCTTGTTGGGATATGCATGGATTTAATCGCTTAGGTGGTAACTCAGTCGCTGAAACGGTAGTCGCTGGTATGATTGTAGGCGAGTATATGGCTGACTTTTTAGATAGCAATGCTTGCGATATTAATATATCAACAGCACTGATAACAGATTTTTATGAAAAAGAAAAAAATAAACTTGCCGCTTTTTATCAAGAAAGTAACACAGAGAATCCATTTGAAATCATGAGTGAAATGCAAAATATCATGACAAAAAATGTCGCGATATTTAGAAATAAAACTAAGCTTGTCGAAGCCATAGAACAGCTAAAAGCATTACGTATAAGAGCTAAGAACATTCGTGTTCATTCAAATGCTAAAGGCACAAACCCAGAACTAGTTGCCGCATATCGCGTACAAAAAATGTTAAAACTATCTTTATGTACTACCTATGGCGCACTGCAAAGAGAAGAAAGTCGAGGAGCCCATAGTAGGGAAGATTTTCCTCTACGAGATGATAAAAGATGGTTAAACCGTACGTTAGCAACATGGCCTTGTGAGCAAGATGAACTTCCAACATTGCAGTATGAGCCAATCAACATAAAAGCAATGGAAATGCCACCGAGTTGGCGCGGATATGGTGCAAAAGACAGGATTGATCATCCTGATACGGCTATTAGACTTGAAGAAGTAGAAAAAATCAAAAAAGAAAATAATATCTGTAAAGATAGTATATCTAAAGGGATTGCAGCCAAAGACATTGAAGCTCAAGACAAAGAGATTTTACAAACCAAATTGATGCCCTATAAACACTTACTTCCTGAAAAACTCAGGGGAAAAAACGCTCGATTATCGGATGAACAATGATGGCTACAAATAACGCAGATTCAAATAATATTCCTGTGATTCAAATCGATACACCACGAATATTAACATTCAATATTTTTAGGCATAATCCTGTCGATGAAAATAGCGAGGTACGCACCCAAAAATATACCGTTGAAGAAGCGCCTTCAATGACATTATTTATCGCACTCAACGAAATAAGAGAAATACAAGATCCTACATTACAATTCGATTTTGTTTGTAGGGCAGGAATTTGTGGAAGTTGCGCGATGTTAATAAACGGACAGCCTAGTTTAGCCTGTAGAACGTTAACGAAAGATCTTCCCGATGTAATTAACTTAGCTCCATTACCGGGTTTTAAATTAATTGGCGATTTAAGTGTCGACACTGGTCAATGGATGCGCGGCATGTCAGAAAGACTTGAAACATGGATTCATTTACAAGAAACATCAGTAGATCTCGGTAAGATAGAAGAAAAAATGGAGCCGAAACTGGCAGAAGACATCTATAAATTAGACCGTTGCATAGAATGTGGTTGCTGCATTGCAGCATGCGGTACTGCACAAATGCGAGAAGACTTTATTGGTGGCGTTGGCTTAAATCAGATCGCCAGATATAGACTTGATCCTAGGGATGCACGTACTGACGCTGATTATTATGAAGTAATAGGAACGGAAAGCGGCGTTTTTGGTTGTATGACATTACTCGGTTGTGAAGATACTTGCCCCAAAAATTTACCTTTAGCGGGGCAGATAGCATACATGAGAAGAAAAATGGCATTCGTCAAAAGCTAGAGTAATGGAGTCCTATATAATTAAACCCAATCAATCTTTAGGCATTTTGTGTGCAAGACCTTTATGACAATCAATACAAGTTTTGTCTTTCTTTTTCATATCTTCAATATCATGCTTTTTACGTGCTCTTTTACTTTGTTTTTCAAGATCCCATCGGTTTTGATCATGACATGAACGGCATTCACGTGAATCCGTCTCTTTCATTTCATCCCAAACACGCTGAGCTAAAAACCCACGTTTTTTCTCAAACTTTTCAGCTGTATTAATAGAACCTAACATCATGTGCCATACTTCACGCATTGCAACGGTTTTACGGATCATTTTGGGGACAAACTCTTTTGGTAAATGGCAATCTACACACGTTGCAACTACCCCAGATTGAGAGTTGAAATGGTGAGTTTCTTTGTATTCTTTAAACGGTTCACTCATACCATGACAAGAGACGCAAAACTCTTCTGTGCTGGTTGCAGTTAAAGACGCATTAAATCCGGCCAAGAACATAACACCAATGATAAAAAAAACTAATCCGCCTAAAGGAATACCAAAATAATACCAAGCCTTAGGAGCGTTCCACAACTTTTCTTTCCAAGATGGTTTCATAATTAATACCTACTACTGCTGACTTGCATAATAATGTAACAGTGCGTTAATTTGTTCCTCTGATAATTGATTGATTTTTTTCAGCATTCCCTCTTCTGTTTTACGCTTACCTGCTCGGTAATCTTTAAAGGATTGCGCTAAAAATGGCTTCCATTGCCCAGCTAAAATACCTGAGTCGTCATCAGCTGAAGTACCTCCATCCTCATGACATTTTGTACATCTGTCTTCATGAAGCTTTTCACCTGTTTTTGCTAAGGCAATATCAAAGTTTTGTTTTGCGGGAATAAACGTTTGTTCAGAATAATAGGTTGCTAGTACCTCAATATCTTCTTCTGAAAGTTCTCTAGCAATTAACAACATATCAGTTTCTGGGCGTTGGGTATCACCATGTCTGAATTTACTTTTACGTGCAATTCGGCCTTCATCAAGATAGACATCAAACATCGCGGAAATTGTTGCTTCAGAATAACCACCAATACTTGGAATATCTGAATCGCTACTGATTCCTTTTGCGCCATGACAGTCATTGCACATAATAATAGTATCTTCTATCGAGGCTGCTATTGTAATAGCAGAAGCAAAGATAAGAAGAAATATATAAAGTTTGATCTTGATCATGTTTTTTACTCCAAAAGGTATTAATTAGTTAAAAATCAAGCTACTTATTCAATATATACTAGTATCTATAAATAACTTTACCATTTTATCCCAAACATAAAGTGAAATTAGATGTTTATCAAGAGTTAACATTTGAGTAATGAGATTCCCTTGACATAGATCATATTTAAATATCGTTAACACTCCGATAATAATAAAAAAGAAATTACAACCCTTATTGGAAAATAGCTATTTGAAAATTTAAACACTATGACTCTCAATTACTAATGGAGCTTATGATGGAAAACAATAATAAATGTAACCTGAAACAACTTTTAACCAGTTTTGCACTTGTTAGTGTACTTGCACTTTCTGGTTGTGGTGGTGATACGGGACCTACGGGAGCAACAGGTTCTGAAGGACCTGTTGGTGATACTGGAGCTGATGGTACGGCAGCACCACCGACAACATCAAGACAAACAGCGGTGATGGACTCTGCAATTACTAATGCAACTATTGCTACAGATGGTGCATTAACCGTTGAATTTACAATCGAAGATGATGTAGGGGTTGGTTATAGTGCGCTTAAAAGCAGCCAAGTACGCTTTACCTTAGTACAATTAACGCCTATTGATGCTGTTACAGGTGAGCCTTCAAAATGGCAAAGCTATATTAATACAATCGAAAGCGCGCCAACAGATCCTAGTAACGGCCCAGGAACAGAAGATGCAGAGCAAGCAACTTCTGAAAAAGCCAATGATGACGGTGGCATTTTTACCAATAATAATGACGGCACTTATAGTTATACTTTAGCAACCAATGTAATGAATGTAACCTCTCCTGTTGCCGTAACTTACAATGCCGATTATACCCATAGAATTGCTTTTCAAATAAGTGGCAGTGGTTTTCCTACAATGAATCGCTCGTTCGATTGGCAACCTTCTACAGGGGCAACAACGAATATTGCTAATCGTAAAATGGTAGTTGAAGGTACCTGTAATGCTTGTCATGGCGAGTTAGCGCTTCATGGTGGTGGTCGTGTAGATACGGCTTATTGTGTTACTTGTCATAATCCAGGTAGTGTTGACGCAAACAGTGGTGAGAGTGTTGACTTTAAAGTGATGGTACACAAAATTCACCGTGGTGCTAACCTTCCCTCTGTTGTCAATGGTGGTGAATATGCTATATGGGGTTACCGTGATAGTAAGCATGATTACTCTGGTACGCATCTTCCACAAGATATTCGTAATTGTACGAATTGCCATGATGATACCAGCGCTGAAACACCTGACGCCATAAACTTTAAATCTCAGCCGTCTATTGAAGCATGTGGTTCATGTCATGACGATGTTAATTTTGCAACGGGCGTAGGTCATCTTGCAGGAGCTCAAGCAGACAATAGTTTATGTCAAACTTGTCATGGTACTTCTGGTTTCTCATCTGTAGAGAAGAATCATACTGATGTAATGTCAAATGTTGATATCGCACGTACAGCGATTGTAACACAAGCGAAAGCGACTCGAATTGACCTTGCAACCGGTAATATTGAAGTCGATGTCATGATTACTTTAGAAGGTGAACCTGTTACGGCGCTACGCGATATTAGTGATGTAGATACGGCACAAGGTGCTAAATTTGGTAAGTATGGTCATGGTACTGACAATGGCGCTATTGCGATTAACTGGGACAACGGCACGGGTTATCAACTCAATCACCAAGAAGTAGTTTTTAATGACTGTATAGCTGACGGAGCCGGTTTGTTTACTTGTACAGCTGCGGGGCTTTTAGCAGGTATTACCGCAACAGACGTTGTGACGGTAACACCAGTAGATGTTTTAGTGTGTATGAATGAAAAAGACGGTGCGATTGTTCGTTGTGACTCTCCTGAAACAAATACTATGAAGGTTGCTCAAATAGAGTCAACACCTTCAATTGTATTCTTCAAAGGTGATGGAACTATCACCACTGAAGGTTACGATAAAATTGGCGCAGATATAACTGCTTGTCAAAGCTGTCATGCCGACAATAAATTCCACCACGGCTCTACTGACTTAACACAATGTAAAACCTGTCATAATGCTACACGAACTGGTTATAGAGGTTTAGGTGACTTAAAACGTCATGTCCATCGCTTACATTCTGGTTTAGATAAAAATGCACTTGATGACTCTAACCCAGAACAAATAGATCACTTCCCTGGAAATATCGACAATTGTGGGCAATGTCATACAAATGATCAATTCAACTTGCCAATACAACAAAATACTCGTGCTTCTATTGCTAGTGGTGCAAGTGATAATGTTTATATAAGTCCAACTGCGGTTGTCTGTGGAAGTTGCCATCTTAATGTTAAATTAGGTTTAATTGATCCAAGCTTACCAGGGTTAATAGATCCAGCTAAAGGTAGCATTGATACTAAGGGACAAGCCCTTATAGATCATATGATACAAAATGGCGGGATATTTGGTGCAGCAGCATTTGATGAGGCTAATAAAGTTGAGTCATGTGCAGTGTGTCACGCTATTGGTGCAGAATTTGGTGTCGACAAAGTACATGAAATAAAATAACTTATCACTATAGTCGCAAGGCTATTTAAGTTATAACCAATAAACCCAAGGGCGAATTGCTCTTGGTTTATTAAAAATAAATAACAAAATAATAACAATAAATAAGAGTGAAATTCAATGCGAGATATTCTTAAAACCTTTTTTTCGGTCTTACTCTTTATCCCTCTCATGTCATCAACGACTTTTGCCGAAAACAAACCCAATTCTCCCGAAAAAAATAAAGCAGAAAAAACGGTAACATCAGCCCAGCCTTTAACCGCTGATCAACTTGACATTTTACTCGTTAAAAAGTTTAAACAAGGCAAATATTCTAAAAAAGGTGCTGACAGTTGCCTTAAATGTCATGACGGAGACTCTGACAGTAATGCCATGGGTATTTTTAATAATGTTCACGGCCGTCAAGATGTTAAAAATTCGCCATTTTCACAGTTACAATGTGAAAGCTGCCATGGTCCTGCAGGCAAACACACAGCAAGAGTAAAAAAAGGCAAACTTAGAGAGCCTGTTATTACATTCGGTATCCACTCTCTTGTTGATGCCGATAAACAGAACAGTGTTTGCATGAGTTGTCATGAAGATAGACAACGTATTTCATGGCAAGGTAGTTCACATCAAAGTGAACAAGTCCCCTGTGCGTCTTGTCATCAAGTTCATGAAGGGCAAGATCCTATTTTGTTTAAGCAACAACAAAATAAATTATGTGGTAGTTGTCACAAAGAGCAATTGCATGCCATCAACAAACGTTCTAGTCATCCGTTAAAATGGGGACAAATGGCTTGCTCCGATTGTCATAACCCACACGGTTCTTTTTCTGAGCATGAATTACAACGGCCTTCAATTAATCAAACCTGTTATCAGTGTCATAGTGAAAAACGTGGACCATTGCTTTGGGAACATGCCCCTGTTGCCGAAGATTGTAGTGTCTGCCATGACTCCCACGGATCTATTAATGCAAATATGCTTAAACAACGTACGCCACAAATATGCCAAGATTGTCATACACCAACAGATCACCCTTCAACGGCGATTGCGGGTAGTCAGTTTGTTGAAAATACCCAAAGTACGTTTGCTCTTGGACAAAATTGTATGAATTGTCACAGCTTAATTCACGGCAGTAATCACCCTGCTGGTCATACTTTTCAACGCTAGTGCTAAAATTAATGTTAAGGAGAATACCAATGAACACCACCACCTATAAACCACTCCTTAATAGCATCACGCTTGCTATTTTTGTTTGTTTTTCTGCAACTAGTTTGGCAGATGGATTTCGTTTACAAGATGCTAATACCCAAAAAGTCGAAAAAGAAAAATGGCTCTGTAAATATTGCCCCGACAATACGAAATCCGTAGCAAAAATCAGCGTTAATTTGTCGAATAATTCTGAAGATAATGGGCATTTTTCTACAATAACGGAAGAACAAAAAGATGGCACTTATGCTCACCTTGACGCTGAACTATCGCAAAGGTCACAAGATACACATTATCAAGTTCAAGCCAAAGGTTTAGGCAAAGATAATAGTTATGCTCATTTATCGGCTACTAAATTAAATAGCTATAAAATTTCGTTAAATTACCAGACACTTAATCAGTTTGGTCATGCTCAGGGATTAACCCCTTTTACTAATGCTGGTAATGCCTCATTGCTTCTGCCCAGTGACTGGCAGCGAGTAGCAACAACCGCTGAAATGTCTAATCAGCAATTTTCAGAATTTGACCAAAAAATAGAAAGACAAAACTGGCAGTTGGCAGCAGAAACTAACTTCACGAATAACTGGCAAGGTTACATTGATTATCAATACCAAGATAAACAAGGTTTACGCACCACCAGTGGCAACATTCTCACCAAAACCGTTATATTACCTGAAGGAATTAACCAGCAGCATAGTCAACTGGATGCAGGCAGTTATTATCAATATGACGATGTTACTTTATTAGTTAATTATTATCACAGCGACTTTAGCAATAAACGATCCGTAGTGAATTGGAATAGCCCTTATGCGGTTGTATTTGGTGGTGCCAATAATGGACAGTTATCTAGCTCACCAGATAATGAATTTGATCAGATCAGTATTTTTGGCAATTATCGCGATAATAATTTCACCCTTCAAGCTCGATTGATTTATGGACAACTATCACAAACAGATGATTTTTTATCCTATAGTTCAAATAATCTACTGGAAGCAGATAGCTTACCTACCACTCATTTAGATGGTCAAATAAATACTTTTTCAACACATTTAAAAGCGTTATACAGAACCGATAACAAGTGGCGTTTAACGGCTAACTATCATTTTCAAGATCGTGATAACAAAACGCAACGTAATTCGTATCAACACATATTAACAGACAGTGCTATTTTACCGGGTTTGATTACTAATAATCCCTATAGTTTTAAAAAAGAAAAACTCACATTGGAAGCGCAATATCGTTTTGCCATTCAATCGCATTTATCAATGGGCTGGCAATTAAAACAACAAGAGCGTGATTTTCAAGATAGAAAAAATACCGAAAATGAAAAATTCTGGTTCAAAGTTTCAACCCATTTTGCTCCTTTTAATAAAGTATATGTTGAGCTATCCAAGCAATTTCGTGATGGCAGTAGTTATAATCGTATAGATAAAACATCACCTATTGACAGTACACTGCCAATACAAATGAAAGTGCAAAAATATTACCAAGCGGATCGTCAAAGAGAACAAGCCAAAGGACACTTGTCTTTAAATCCTTTTAGCAGTAGCTTAAACAGTATTTTAATGAACACCGAAGTTGCTATTGAAGTCTATTTCTCTCGTGACCAATATCAACATACTGATATTGGATTGATAGAAAGTAAACGTAATGGTGTTGATCTTTCTGTTAGCACACAATTATCAAAACATGTTTCATTAGCTGTTTATGCTCATAACCAATGGCAAGAAAATATCAGCCAAGGTAGTTACTTGCACAATGGTGTCGACTGGTTAAGTAACCAAGATGATAAGTCTGACAGTGTAGGAATAAATCTAGCAGCAGAAAAGTTGGCTGATGGTAAATTAACGTTAGCGGCAGATTACACCTATTCATATGCAAGTGGCATTACACAAGTTAATTCATTGTCACTAAATTCCAGTGACAATCACAAAGAACTGGTGATCAATTCTCATCATCTCAATATATATGCAGACTATGATTATTCTGAACAAGTTGATTTGCACTTAGGTTTGTTATATCAAAAATTTAGCGAAAACGATTGGCGTTCTGAATATGATATAGATCGCATAATTAACGTGCTTGGCAATGGTTTATCTAACTATCACTACGATGCTTACAGACTAACCGCGGGAGTGACTTATCAGTTTTAACTTTAACCACATAACCACATTATTTATTTTTAAAAGATAATTGACCAGGGCAAGAGCATTTAGCTTACTTCTGCAAGTAACTCAGCATTACGCTTTCCGCACAAGTTAGCATTCTTAATAGTATAAACAGCTAAATAAGTACTTACCCATCAGAACACTCTAAACAACGATCTTTAGATACTTCTCGAACATTTAGAATCACAATGCATTATTAAGATTAAGTGTATTGATTTGATGGTTTGGTTGGCATTTGAAAGTCGATCAATTGAGTGGCATATCAGATTAAAAATATAAATTTTATCAAACATCAATACGAGCATAAGATCAATGTCAGGAAAATAACCACTTAGTTTTCCAACCTGCCAGGAATAATTAGCAACCAATTAGTAACTAAACGAAAAAAGGCCAATTCATCACGAATTGGCCTTTAGGTATCTGTATATATAAATTTAGTGGTGCGGTTGGGGGGACTTGAACCCCCACGACCTAAGTCACCAGCCCCTCAAGCTGGCGCGTCTACCAATTCCGCCACAACCGCGCAATACTAAATTTATACTATCTTTTTTACTAAGTTAACTTGCTCATTTTGAGGTAAATAAGCCTACTTAACTTTTAGACTAGTAGTCCCATCAAGTGTGGCGCGTCTACAAATTCCGCCACATCTGCATTTTTAAAACTTTACTTTGGAATGTCGTTATCACTCGCTTTTTTAGTCGCTGCAGGAATATCGCTATTCTCTGATGACTGAACTGGCTCTACACTTTCGCTAGGGATTGATGAATCGCCTGGTATAGTTTGCTCTACAGGAGTGTTTAAGTTGTTCCACTCATCGGTAGATTTAATTCTATTTGCCGTTAAGTTACCTAACACTAAGCTGATAACAAAGAACGCGATAGCTAACCATGTAGTCGCTTTAGTTAAAAAGTTACCTGAGCCACTTGAACCAAATATTGTTGCTGAAGAGCCGGCACCAAAAGATGCGCCCATATCTGCGCCTTTACCTTGTTGGATTAAAACTAAACCAATTAAACAAATTGAAACAATTAAATAAGCAATAATTAACGATTGATACAACATTTTAAGATCCTTTGGCTGACGAGCAAATTATTTTGAATTCGTCGACTTTTAAACTAGCACCACCAATAAGACCACCGTCAATATCAGTTTGTGCAAATAATTCTTCACAGTTAGCAGCATTTACGCTACCACCGTATAATAATGGCACTTTATTCGCGATAGTATCATCAGCATTAGCTAAAAATTGACGAATAAATAAGTGTGTTGCTTGTGCCATTTCTGGAGATGCTGTTTTGCCAGTACCAATAGCCCAAACAGGCTCGTAAGCAATAACAACATCTGTAAATTTTTCTATACCTATTTCGTCAATCACTGGCTGTAATTGTGAAGCGAGTACTGTCTCAGTTTGTTCAGCAGTTCGTTCATCTTCACTTTCACCAATACACAATATAGGTGTTAAACCAGCATTCAATGTTGCTTTAACTTTATGAGCAACTTGTGTGCTTGTTTCTTTGTAAATGCATCTTCGTTCAGAGTGCCCTACAATAACATAATTTACAGAAACTTCCTTGAGCATATCAGTGGATATTTCACCAGTATATGCTCCACTTTGATGCTCGCTTACATTTTGCGCACCTAAATGGATGTTTGCTTGTAAATTGTCACTTTTAGCACTTATTGTAAATGCTGATAGAAAAGGAGCAGGAGGACAAACAACAACGTCGACATTTTCAGCTAGCTTTACACTATTTAATCCTGAAATCATTTCTTTTATCAGCGACAAACTTCCATTCATTTTCCAGTTTGCGGCTACTATTGCTTGTCTTTTCATTTATCTTTCCTAATTAAAGCGGCGAGATATTAACTAACCTACGAACAAGATACAAGTGTTTAACTTAATATCTTGTTCATTTGCTTATTATTCAACCGTCTGACGTCTATTTTGTTAACAAGCGGCTTTAACAGCATCAGCAATTACATTTGCTAGCTCAGTAACTTCTATTAATTCTGGTCCTTCAACCATAACGCGTATTAAAGGCTCAGTACCTGATTTACGTAATAACACGCGACCACGCCCTGATAGTTGCTCATTGACCGTATGTACAGCAGCAACGACATTCTGCGCCGTTAACGGGTCATTGTCACCGGTAAACCTAACATTAACTAACACTTGTGGTAATTTAGTCATTCCTTGGCGGAGTTCGTGTAAGGTTTTATCACCACTGCAAACAGCGGTTAATACATTTAACGCGGCGATAATGCCATCACCCGTAGAGGTATTTTTTAAATTGATCACATGGCCAGAGTTTTCAGCGCCCAACTGCCAACCTTTTTTGTTGAGCATTTCGGTAACATATCGATCGCCTACTTTGCTGCGAGCAAAAGGTATGCCCATATCCGCAAGCGCAATTTCAAGGCCCATATTACTCATTAGTGTACCAACAACACCACCACTAATAACGCCACTTTGTAAATCGTTTGAAGCGATAACGTAGACACATTCATCACCATCAAGCACATAGCCAGTATGATCAACCATCATCAAGCGATCGCCATCACCATCGAGTGCAATACCTAAATCAGCCTGATGTTCAACAACAGCCTTACTGATAGCGTCCATTGATGTTGCACCACATTGGTCGTTAATATTGGTACCATTAGGCGACGTACCAATTTCAATCACTTGTGCACCTAATTCACGAAACACGTTAGGTGCAATGTGGTAAGTTGCACCGTGTGCGCAATCAACAACAATTTTAAAATCTTTTAAGGAATATTGGCTAGGGAAATTACTTTTACAAAACTCAATATAGCGCCCAGCAGCGTCTTCAATTCTTGTTGCTTTACCTAATTTAGCCGATTCAACACAGCCCATTTCTTTATCTAATTGAGCTTCAATAGCCAGTTCGACATCATCGGGTAACTTCTCACCATTTTGTGAGAAAAACTTAATGCCGTTGTCATAAAATGGGTTATGTGATGCACTAATAACGATACCCGCTTCAGCGCGAAAAGTTTTAGTAAGGTAAGCAATTCCTGGTGTCGGCATTGGCCCCAATAAGCCAATATCGATACCCGCAGCAGAAAAACCAGCTTCTAGGGCTGACTCAAGCATGTAGCCTGAAATTCGGGTATCTTTACCGATAAGTACTTTTTTCGTGCCCTGGGCAGCTAGTACGCGGCCAGCGGCATAACCTAATTTCATCACAAACTCAGCGGTGATTGGGTATTGTCCTACTAGGCCTCTTATGCCATCGGTTCCAAAATATCTTCTTTCTGACATTTTATTTGTCCTTTATATTTACTTTTTTAGTATAATTAATGATGAGTTATTTATTTATGGTGCTAGCTTGTAAAACTTTTAAAGCATCGACTGTTTCTTTTACATCGTGAACACGAATAATTCTTGCCCCTTGCTGAGCGGCTATAATGGCTGTTGCTAAGCTACCCGCTAAGCGTTCATTAATATCTCGATTAAGAAGATTACCGATCATCGATTTTCTCGACAGTCCTGCCAATATAGGCAAATCTAGGCATTGAAATTTAGCCATATTCGCCAATAAACTATAATTTTGTTCTAACGATTTACCAAAGCCAAAGCCAGGGTCTAAAATAAGACGCGAAGTATTAATACCCGCTTGTGCACAGGCTAAAGTTCTTTCCTGAAAGAAAGTGGTAATGTCGTCTATTAAATTAACGTAGTGAGGATTATGCTGCATGGTTCGAGGTAAACCTTGCATATGCATTAAACAAATACCAACACGTTGATCTTGTGCTAATACCGGTAAGCAACCTTCATTTTGCAGGGCTCGAACATCATTGATGATACCTGCCCCATAAGTGATGCCCTCAGACATTACCGCGGCTTTACTGGTATCAATAGAGACAATGATATTAAAACGCGCATTAATGGCTTTTAATACGGGAATAACACGCGCTAACTCATCTTTAACAGAAACGTCTTTAGCACCTGGTCGCGTTGATTCGCCCCCGATATCAATAATGGTGGCGCCATCGGCTATCATCTGTTCAGCTTGTCTTAACGCAGAGTCAATACGAGAGAATTGTCCGCCGTCAGAAAATGAGTCTGGGGTTACATTTAAAATCCCCATCACCTGCGGGGTTTCAATATTAAGAAAATGTGTACCGCAAGGTAGATTTTTCAACAAAACTTATGCTCTTTGTGATTATTCTGTATAGAAATTTATTTTATAAAAAACAACTTACTGTCAGCAGAGTAAATTAGCTTTTATAAAATAAAGCCTCGTTAATCGAGGCTATATTTAAAGGCTGTTAATCAGCAGAGGCGTCACTAGGTTTATCTAGATCTGGCGCTACTTCTTTTTTCTCAGCTTTATCTTCTTTAGTATCAGAAGAGGCATTGTCATCAGCTTTAGGTGGCTTCTTTGAATCAGAGTGATTATCCCACTCAGCCATTGGCGGACGAACTTCTCTGCGTTCCATTAAGTCATCGATTTGTCTAGCATCGATAGTTTCGTAATGCATTAACGCATCTTTCATTGTCTCTAAAATATCACGGTTCTCGTTCAATATCTTTTCTGCACGTTGATAATTACGGTCAACAAATGCTTTGATTTCAATATCAATCGCTTGTGCAGTTTCGTCAGACATGTTCAACGATTTAGATGATGAACGACCTAAAAACACTTCACCTTCTTCTTCAGCAAATAACATTGGACCCAATTTTTGTGAGAAGCCCCACTGAGTAACCATTTTACGAGCAAGTTGAGTCGCACGTTCAATATCGTTAGATGCACCGGTAGAAACTTTCTCAAAACCGTAAATCATTTCTTCAGCGATACGACCACCGTAAAGTGACGAAATATTACTTTCTAAATGCTGTTTACTATGACTAAACCTGTCTTGTTCTGGTAAATACATAGTGACACCTAAAGCGCGGCCACGAGGAATAATACTTACCTTGTAAACGGGGTCATGATCTGGCACTAAACGACCAACAATCGCGTGCCCTGCTTCATGATAAGCTGTCATGGCTTTTTCTTCTTCGCTCATAACCATCGAACGACGTTCAGCACCCATTAATATTTTGTCTTTCGCTTTTTCAAATTCATCCATCGATACAGTGCGGCGAGCCGAACGTGCAGCGAATAATGCGGCTTCATTAACTAAGTTAGCTAAATCTGCACCTGACATGCCCGGTGTACCACGTGCAATAACTGATGCTTTAACATCGTCACCCAAAGGTACTTTGCGCATATGCACTTTAAGAATTTGTTCGCGACCACGAATATCTGGTAGACCAACCGTAACTTGACGGTCAAAACGACCAGGACGAAGTAGTGCTGGATCTAAAACGTCTGGACGGTTAGTTGCGGCAATAACGATAACGCCTTCATTACCTTCAAAACCATCCATTTCAACCAACATTTGGTTAAGTGTTTGTTCACGTTCGTCGTGTCCACCACCCATACCTGCGCCACGTTGGCGACCTACCGCATCGATTTCATCGATGAAGATGATACAAGGGGCTGATTTTTTAGCTTGCTCAAACATGTCACGCACACGAGATGCACCAACACCAACAAACATTTCAACAAAGTCAGAACCTGATATAGTGAAAAATGGTACTTTAGCTTCACCAGCAATAGCTTTTGCCAGTAAGGTTTTACCTGTACCCGGTTGTCCTACAAGTAAGACACCTGAAGGAATACGGCCACCAAGTTTTTGGAATTTAGTTGGCTCTTTTAAGTAATCAACAAGCTCAGAAACTTCTTCTTTCGCTTCGTCGCAACCAGCAACATCAGCAAAAGTTGTTTTAATCTGATCTTCACTTAAAAGTTTCGCTTTAGACTTACCAAAAGACATCGCTCCTTTTCCACCACCGCCTTGCATCTGACGCATGAAGAATATCCATACACCTATCAACAAAATCATTGGGAACCAAGAGATAAAAATAGTGGTTAGAAAGCTAGTTTCTTCCGGCAATTCACCAGAAGCATTAACGCCTTGTTTAACTAAATCGTTAATTAAATCACGATCGAAACCACCGGGAATAACAGTAACAAAGGCTTCACCACTACGTTTTGTGCCTTTGATAACACCATTACGATCAACATTTGCGTCACGAATCTGTCCTTGACGGACATCTTTAATGAAACGCGTGTAATCAACTTGTTGTTCAGTAGTGGTGCTCGGAGTGAACCCTTGGAATACCGACATTAAAACAACCGCTATTACCAACCATAAAATAAGATTTTTTGCCATATCGCTCAACTTAATGACCTCTTGTACTTTGAATGAACTTTTACTTAACCGTCAACTAGCACAGATAAACGGCTAGTTCTGAAATCAACCTAAACTTTTAAGTTGATGAGTCGTAATTTACTATAATTTAACGCTCGGAGCTATTTAAATCCGGTAGCAACCAAATATACTTCGCGTGAACGTGCACGTGACGAATCTGGTTTACGGGTTTTTACTGTTTTAAATGCTCCTCTTAAGTCTTGCATAAATTGCTCAAATCCTGCTCCTTGAAAGACTTTAACAACAAATGCGCCATTTTTCTTTAATACCTGATTACACATGTCTAATGCTAATTCAACAAGATACATACTTCTTGCGGCATCGGCACCGTCATTACCGGTAAAATTAGCGGCCATGTCAGACATAACAACATCGATATCTTTGCCGCCAATACGGTTTAGTAATGCATTAAGTACCGGTTCTTCTCTGAAGTCGCCTTGTAAAAAGTCAACACCAGCAATAGGGTCCATTGCCAGGATATCACAAGCAATAATTTGCCCGCCATTTCCAACGGCTTTGACCGCATATTCTGACCAACCTCCTGGTGCAGCACCTAGGTCGACCACTTTCATGCCTTTTTTAATCAGCTTATCTTTAACGTTTATTTCTTCAATTTTAAAGTATGCTCTAGAACGCACACCGAGTTTCTGAGCTTTTTTTACATACTCATCATCAAAGTGTTCTTGCATCCAACGGGTACTACTATTACTTAATTTCTTTTTACTCATTAATTTAACTTAATTAATTTGTTAATAATGCAAAACGATTTAACGTTTTATTAGTATTACAGAGTAGATGGAGGTAAAATAGTATTAATTCAAGCTAACTTGTAACGAAAATTGTTAATGAGCCTAAATAAAAAACAAATACAGTATTTAAAAGGTCTTGCGCACCCATTGAAACCAGTGGTTTTATTGGGTAACAACGGCTTAACAGAGGCAGTAGTTGCCGAAATTGATTATTCATTAAATCATCATGAATTAATTAAAATTAAAATCCCAACCGATGATCGTGACAGTAAAGCATTAATTGTTGAAGCTATTTGCCGTGAAACAGCGTCAATTAAAGTTCAAGTAATTGGTAAAACATTAATTATTTATCGTCAGTCACCAGAAAAGAAAATAAGAATTCCAAAAATTTAATTTTTACATTCTTATCTAAAAGAGCTTCGGCTCTTTTTTTATGTCTAAAATTTATGACTACACGCAGACTGACATTTAAAGATTACATTATTGACAACTATATTAGGATATTCTAATGTAGCTGTAATAGAGAAACAATATTGACTCTTTTTAATCATTAAATATTAAGGCCTTTATAAATGTTGAAAACTATACCGACACTGATAGCTGAAATTAGAAAAAACATTCAAACTACATCGGCTCATGATGCTTACCTAAGTGCGAAAAAAGAGAAAAGTCTCTTTATTGACGTGCGTGAAGCGCAAGAAGTTGCCACTAGCCCAGTGATAAATTCAGTTAATATTCCACGTGGTATTTTAGAGATGAATATTGGTAGCTGCACGACTGATGAAGACCAGCGTATATATCTTCATTGTGCAACCGGCGGCCGGGCGAGTCTTGCTGCTGAACAATTAAACCGTTTAGGCTATAAAAATGTTTGGGCTATTATATGTCAGCATAATGATGTTTGTTCTGCACAAGAAAAAAGTTAGCATCGCGACAATTACCCTATATTTTACTCGTAAGTAAAAATTGAAAAGGCTAAACAGTTAAGATGTTTGGGCTTTTATATGCCAGCATAGTGATGTTTGTTCTGCACAAGAAAAAAAATTAACATCGCGCCAATAACCCTATACTTTACTTAAGAGTAAAATTGAAAAGGCTAAACAAGTGAGTTGTTTAGCCTTTTTTCTATCTTCTATTTTCAAGGAATACTAGATCGTTAATTTTGATTTATTTAACGCTAATATTTGCCCGCCAATACTTTTAACATTCAACAAGTCTTCGACCGAGATAAACTTACCGTTTTCATTTCGGTATTTGACAATGGCTGCCGCTTTTTTCATGCCTATGCCTTTTAATAAGGATAAGGTCTTAATATCAGCATGGTTTATATCAATACGCTCGTCAATTTTATTAACATTGGCATTGGGCTCATTACCACCGACACTTTCAGCAAAGCTTAATGACGAAAAAGTAAAGGTCAGGCAAACAAGTAAAATTTTTGAAAAATTAATCATGATTATATCCTTTTATTGTAAATTCCATTACGCCTCACAAATAATAAACTGTTAATTTATTATTAATAAGACGTTAATAGGTTTAGGATAAAATTTTACTTTTGTCAATTTATAGCCATTAATAAAATTATGCTGATTGACCTTAATTAAGCGATAAATTAATCGACTGCAAAACTTGCTGTGGGTTTTCAGCTTGAGTAATAGGTCTGCCAATAACTAAATAATCAACACCAACGGCCATTGCCTGCTCTGGCGTCATAATACGTTTTTGATCATCACTTGCGGTACCTGCAGGTCTAATACCTGGCGTGATAAGCTTAAAGTCTTTACCTAAAGCGCTTTTCAGGCTTTGAGCTTCCTGTGCTGAACAAACAACACCATCAAGGCCAGCTTCTTTTGTCAACTTTGCTAGCAGCATCACTTGCTCGGCTGGCGTTCGCGTAATACCTAAGCCCAGTAAATCTTCTTCACTCATACTGGTTAAAACAGTGACGGCAATAAGTAATGGGGCGTTATCACCGTATTTTTCTAATGCCTGTTTAGCTTTAACCATCATTTCACGTCCACCACTGGCATGAACATTAACCATCCACACACCCATCTCTGCAGCAGCGGTTACCGCTTTTGCTACGGTATTGGGAATATCATGGAACTTTAAATCTAAAAAGACATCGAAGCCGCGACCCGTCAATTCTTTAACAAACGCAGGTCCAAAATGAGTAAACATTTCTTTACCCACTTTTAAGCGACAATCCTTTGGTTGAATCTTATCAACGAATGCAAGCGCATCCGCTTTTTTATCAAAATCTAGGGCAACAACTACTTTTGCATCATTCATACTCAATCCTTAATTCTTAATTCTTAATTCTTAATTCTTAATTCTTTAATAATATTCTAATTTGACCTTCTATCATTCAAGAGCAAAGAAAAGCACGCAGCTGACGCTAGCCAGTGAGTACTTTAGATGCAGCTATTGAAATTTAGAACAAAGAAGTTGGATATTATTCGCCTTCTAGGCCTCTAACTGGTTTCAATTGTTCCCAGTCATGGCATGAAGGACACGCCCAATAATGTTTACTGCTATTAAAACCACAGGTTCGACAACTATAACGCGGTTTTAGATTCAAATAAGCGCCAATCAATTCTTTGATCATATCTAAATTTTCGGTGTTGTCATGCTCGGTAGAGTTAACCATTTGCATCTTAATAAAATGTTTGAAGCCTTTAATGGTTGGACGCTTTTTCAAAGCAAGTAAAATAAATTCTTTCGCTTTTTCGTTGCCATATTTAGCTTCAAGGTGACTTAAGTATTTTATCAGTGCGCTCGAACCACCGGTTTCATCATAAACTTTTCTAATGAATTTAAAATATTCATCGTCGGCATCTAACTGATGATAACAATTTTGCATTTCATCAATAACATCAGGAAAGAATTCTTTATCCTGAAGATAGATGTCTTGATAGCATCGGCAGGCTTCATTGAACTGTTGATGCTTTTCATAAATTTGAGCTAATAACCAATTAGCACGACAAGAATTAGCATCATAAATCAACGCCAACTCTAATAACTCTATGACTTCAATAAAGTTATCTTCTGCTAAGGCTGTTGTCGCTAATTCACAATAAAAATTAGCTAAGTTATGAAGAAGTTTTTTATCTTTAGTTTTAACAATGGCTTTTTTATGACTGATGCCTTTTGACCAATCTTTAGTAGACTGGTAAATACGCATTAAATAATCAAGGGATTTTAAGCCATAGTGTTTTGATTTAAGTAGCTTTTCAAACATGGTTTCAGCGCGGTCGTATAAGCCGGCACTAAAAAAATCTTTACCCAGTTCAAAAGCAGCTTGTTGCTTATCTTTAGCGGGTAAATGTTTCTGTCTAACTAAGTGCTCATGCACTTTTAATGCGCGGTCGAGCTCACCACGGCGACGAAATAAATTAGCCATGGCAAAATGTGCTTCAACAGTATCATCTTCAACTTTAAGGGCTTCTAGTAAGTAGTCGATCGCTTTATCTTGTTGATTTGATAGGAGGTAATTTAAGCCTGTTGAATATTTTATCGACAAGGCTTGTTTAGCTGAGTGATCATTTTGTTTAACACTATTACGACCCATGAACCAGCCATAGCCCATTGCAACAGGGAGTAATAAGAACAATAGTTCTAACATATAATTTACACTGATTCTTTAGAGGATGATTTTTTAGGTTTTATCATTCGAACAAACTTCCACAATAATGCAAAGAGTAAGCCCAGTACAAAGCCCAAAGTGGTAAATAAACTGACAGCCGCAGCAACTGATAATTCAGTTCGGGCGATGAGATAATTCAATGTTAAGGTCTGCTCATTTTGACTACCAAAAATAAAAGCGATGACTAGTAAGCTGAACAGTAAAAACGCTGTAATATAAATACGCAAAATAAGTTACCTATGATGAAAATTAAGTTAAAAAAAACGGCATACCATTATAGCATGCCGTTTTATTGATAATTTATCAATTACGCTATTGAAAGATTTACTCTTTCACGTAACTCTTTTCCAGGTTTAAAATGAGGAACGTATTTACCTGCCAACTCAACGGATTCGCCAGTTTTAGGGTTACGTCCAACACGAGGAGCACGAAAATGTAATGAAAAACTACCAAAACCACGAATTTCAATACGCTCACCTTTTGACAAGGTTTGTGCCATCATTTCTAAGATTTCTTTAATAGACTGTTCAACATCTCTCGCTGATAAATGACTTAATTTATCGGCTAATCTTTCAATAAGTTCAGATTTGGTCATTTGACCTCCTGTGTTCACTAGTTTGAAGTTAATAGTACCTTCTCGCCAATGGATTTTAAACGAAGAGAAGCGTTATATTTCAAACACTTCTCACCTTCAAGTGTCTAAATTAGTTTTTAGCGTTTTTAAACGCTGCAGCCATTGCACTTAAACCAGTTTCTTCAACTTGGTTTAGGTTATCCATAGCTTCACGTTCTTCTGCTTGGTCTTTAGCTTTGATTGATAAGCTGATAGCACGGTTCTTACGATCCACACCCATAAACTTAGTCTCAACACTATCACCAACAGATAATTCAGTTGACGCATCTTCGATACGCTCACTAGAAATATCAGATACGCGTAGGTATCCTTCAACGCCTTCGGCTAATTCAATTTTAGCGCCTTTAGCATCTACTTCGATAACCTTACCTGTAACAATAGCACCTTTCTTAGTATCTGCAAGGTACTGATTAAACGGATCATCTTCAGTTTGCTTAACACCTAAAGAAATACGTTCGCGCTCAGGGTCAACTTGTAGTACTACAGCTGAGATTTCATCACCTTTCTTGTATTCACGAACAGCTTCTTCACCGCCAGCCCATGAAATATCAGATAAGTGAACAAGACCATCAATGCCGCCGTCAAGACCAATAAAGATACCAAAGTCAGTAATTGACTTGATCTTACCTGATACTTTGTCGCCTTTGTTGAAGTTCTTAGCGAACTCTTCCCAAGGGTTAGCGATACACTGTTTAAGGCCTAAAGAAATACGACGACGTTCTTCGTCAATTTCTAATACCATAACTTCAACCGTGTCACCTAAGTTAACAACTTTAGATGGGTGGATGTTTTTGTTAGTCCAATCCATTTCAGAAACGTGAACTAAACCTTCAACGCCTTCTTGGATTTCAACAAAACAACCGTAGTCAGTTAAGTTAGTTACACGACCAGTAAGTTTAGCGCCTTCAGGGTAACGCTTAGCAATTGCTACCCATGGATCTTCACCTAACTGCTTCATACCTAGAGATACACGAGTGCGCTCACGGTCAAATTTCAATACTTTAACTTGTATTTCGTCACCAACATTTACGATTTCACTTGGGTGCTTAACGCGCTTCCAAGCCATATCTGTAATGTGTAGTAAGCCGTCAATGCCGCCTAAGTCTACGAATGCGCCGTAGTCAGTAAGGTTCTTAACGATACCTTTAACTTCTAGGCCTTCTGCTAATGACTCTAACAATGCATCACGTTCTACGCTGCTTTCAGATTCGATAACGGCACGACGAGAAACAACAACGTTATTACGCTTTTGATCAAGCTTAATAACTTTAAATTCTAATTCTTTGCCTTCAAGGTGAGTTGTATCGCGAATTGGGCGAACATCTACTAATGAACCCGGTAAGAAAGCACGAATATCGCTAACTTCAACCGTGAAACCACCTTTAACTTTACCGTTGATAACACCGATAACAGTTTCTTTTTCTTCATATGCTTTCTCAAGCACTTGCCACGCTTCATGACGTTTAGCGTCATCACGTGAAAGAATAGTTTCACCAAAACCGTCATCTGTAGCTTTAAGAGATACGTCGACTTCATCGCCAACGCTTACATCAACTTCACCAGCGTTGTTTTTAAACTGGTTAATGTCAATAACACTTTCAGATTTAAGGCCAGCATCAACGATAACATTGTCTTTAGTAATAGCGACAATCGTACCTTTGATAATTGAACCAGGGCGTGTTTCGATTTCTTTTAAACTTTCTTCAAATAGTTGTGCGAAATTTTCAGTCATAACTTGCATATAAACTCAGTTATTAATCCAGTCAACATCAATGTTTCATGGGGTTATTTAATAGTGCCCAGTGCATCCGTACAGTAGGCTATAGGTTGATTTTTGAAGCTATATAGCTTCGTTTACGTTAATTTGCCATTGGCAAATGTTAAAATCTTAGCGACCACTTCATCAATAGAAAGATCAGTAGAATCAACAATTAACGCACCTTCTGCTGGGATAAGGGGAGCGACCGTACGGGTCTGATCTCGCTCATCTCGCTGACGTATGTCATCCAAAAGGCGCCCGATTTTAACATCAAAACCTTTCTCTTTCAACTGATTAAATCGACGTTGTGCTCGTTCTTCTGCAGAAGCGGTTAAAAATACTTTAACCGGTGCGTTACTAAAAACGATTGTTCCCATGTCTCTTCCATCAGCGACAAGCCCAGGAGCGACTTTAAAAGCACGTTGGCGACGTAAAAGCGCTTCACGCACTCGAGGGAAGGCTGCTATTTTAGAAGCGATAGCACCGACTTCTTCTGTGCGTATGCTATTACTAACATCTTCGCCTTCTAAAATAACTTTTCCTTCACCTTGACTGGTTATTTCAAATTGCACGTCTAAATGAGCAGCAATGGGGATCAAGGATTCTTCATCTTCGATAGTTAAATGGTGATGCAATGTCGCCACTGCAAGCACACGATAAATAGCTCCGCTGTCAAGCAAGTGCCAGCCAAGTTGCTCTGCAACTAAACGTGCGGCTGTGCCCTTACCTGCTCCACTAGGTCCATCTATAGTTATTACCGGTATTTGTTCTATCATATTTTTATCTACACTAAAGCAAGTTAAACTAAGTTAGTCACTTAATTTAAGCTTGATTGAGTGTTAGTCCCACTTGGTTTGCTAAGGTGACAAAATTAGGGAACGAAGTCGCTACATTGTCACACTCTAAAATTTGAATTTCACCAGTAGCTCGTAATGAGCTAATCGCAAAAGACATGGCAATACGGTGGTCATCATGACTATGAATAGTCCCTGATGTTAATTGCCCACCAACAATATCTATACCGTCATCATAAACAGTACAGTCAATATCTAATTCTTTTAAGCCATCAGCCATTGCTTGGATGCGATCGCTTTCTTTCACTCTTAATTCTTCTGCGCCACGTAACCGTGTTGTACCTTCAGCACAAGCAGCCGCAATAAATATCGCTGGGAACTCATCAATGGCAAGCGGTACATCACGTTCGTTTATATCAATACCTTTTAATGGTGATGATTTAACCACAACATCAGCAACAGGCTCTCCGCCCGCCATACGCTCGTTGATGATGCTCAAATCGCCATTCATCTGCTGTAAAATATTAATAGCGCCAATACGCGTAGGGTTCATACCCACATTACGAATAGTCAACTGACCTTCTTTAGCAATTAAACCCGCAACCATAAAAAATGTTGCTGATGAAATATCGCCAGGTACTTGAATGTCGCAAGCCGTTAATTGATGGCCGCCTTCAATAGAAACCTTTTTACCCATCGGGGTATCTTCAACCTTTACCGGATAACCAAAAGCGGTCAACATGCGTTCAGTGTGATCGCGAGTAATACCGGGTTCGGTTACCGAGGTAATGCCGTCGGCATAAATTCCCGCAAGTAATACACAAGATTTTACTTGCGCACTGGCCATTGGCAAGTCGTAATGAATCGCGGTTAAGGTTTGACCTTCATCAATACCTTGTGAAATAACCGGTGGCGTACCGTTTTCGGCAGCAGAGATATTTGCACCCATTAATTTTAATGGGTCAACAACGCGTGCCATAGGACGTTTATTTAAAGAACTGTCACCAGCCATTTGCCAAGCAAAATTTTGTCCGGCGAGTAATCCCGACATTAATCGGATAGTTGTTCCTGAATTACCAATATTTAAAGCTTCTTGAGGTGCGGTCAAACCACGCAAACCTTTGCCATGAATAACAACATTTTGTTGCTTGTCAGGGCCTTCTATTTTTATGCCCATCGCCTTAAATGCATTCATTGTTGCTAAACAATCGTCTCCAGGTAAGAAACCCGAAACATGCGTGGTACCTTCAGCTAAAGAGCCAAACATAATAGAGCGATGCGAACATGACTTGTCACCTGGTACAATGATATCTCCGGATACTTTTCCGGCAAGGCCTGTGGTGATAGTTAATGTTTTATTTACTTGAGACATTTTTTTTCCATTAAATTAATGTTGTTTTATGACAATTTTTCAATCACTTTTACTAAATATAATTACTTATGTTGCTCGCCAGCACTATAAACGAGCGATAAAACAAAGATAAAACGATTACTTTGCCTGTTATTACTTGCTGTTTTTAGCGGAAAATTCTTTCATAAAAGCAACCAACGCAGTTATACCTGCTAATGGCATAGCATTATAGATACTGGCACGCATACCACCCACCATACGATGACCCTTTAAAGCCATTAATCCCTGCGCTTCTGCTTGTTTTAAAAACTCATCATTCAAGCTTTCATCTGTTAACCAAAAAGGCACATTCATTAGACTACGATACTTTGCTTCAATATGATTTTGATAAAACGCGCTTTCATCAATATAACCATATAAAACCTCAGCTTTTTGTTTGTTTATCTTTGAAATTTCTTTAACACCGCCACGCTCTTTTAACCATTCAAACACTAAACCGGCTAAATACCATGCATAGGTTGGCGGCGTATTGTACATTGAATCGTTCTTTGCTAACACCTGATAATTCATGATTGACGGGGTTGTTAATTGAGCATTGCCTAATAAGTCATTACGTACAATAACAATAGTTAGACCAGAGGGACCAATATTTTTTTGCGCACCGGCATAGATAAGACCGAATTTTTTAACATCAATTTCATGAGACAAAATGGTTGACGACATATCAGCAACCAGTGGCACCCCATGAGTTTCTGGAATATCAAACATCTCGATACCGTCAACGGTCTCATTCGGGCAGTAATGTACAAAGGCAGCGTTAGGGTTTAAGCCCCACTCGTTAATTGATAATACGTGAGTTTCGCCTTCAACCTTACTGACAACATTGATCGCGTTTATTTCACCATAATGCTCAGCTTCTGCAGCGGCAGCTTTTGACCAAGAGCCAGAAATAATATAATCGGCTGATTTGCCTTTTGGTAGTAAATTTAAAGGGACCGCAGAAAATTGACCTCGACCACCACCATGACAAAACAAGACACTGTAATTTTCTGGTATTGCCATCAAATCACGTAAATCCGCTTCGGCTTTTGCTGCTACTACCAAAAACTCTTTACTGCGGTGACTCAGCTCCATCACTGAACTACCGGTATCTTGCCAATTGACAAATTCCACTTGTGCTTTTTTCATTACCTCTACAGGTAACATCGCAGGACCGGCACAAAAGTTAAATACTTGAGACATATAACACAACACCTTCTATAAAGTTTTAAATACGTTTGTCGATGCACTTGGTCAAACTGTTTTAATTATTTTTATTATAAACATCAATTTGGTCAACATTCTCTTGGGTAAAATAAGACTGCTCATCAAATGGAGATATGCTCCTGCATTTGCTTAATACCGTTCGTCCTGAACATAAAAAGGGCGGTGATTAGCCGCCCTTTAAACTGAATTTCTAGCGGTAACTATTCGTTATCACTTTCGATGAGTTGTTCTTCATCACTGTCAGCTTCTGGCGGTACCTCTGTTGAAGTACTGTCAGTTGTCGAATCTATTAACTGCTCAGAAGTTTCTTCCGCTCCTTCGAGAACGTCTTCTTCCTCTATTTCGTCAATACGTTGCAATGCAACAACATGTTCGCCTTCAACCGTTCTAATAATACGAACACCTTGAGTATTACGACCAATAACACTGACTTCATTAACACGAGTACGCACTAAAGTACCGTTATCAGTGATAAGCATTATTTCATCTAAATCTTCAACCTGAACAGCGCCAACTACTGGGCCATTTCGGTCGCTGACTTTAATAGAAACAACACCTTTAGTCGCACGACTTTTCGCTGGGTATTCAGTTAACGCGGTACGTTTACCAAAGCCATTTTCGGTTATTGTTAATATTGGGCCATCATTAACTGGCACAATAAGTGACACAACCTTTTGATCACCTTCTAACTTAATACCACGAACACCAGTACCGGTTCGTCCGATAGGCTTTAATGCCCAGCGTTCTTCACCTGTTTCTGCGTCTAATTTAATTTCACCCGTTTCACTGTCACGAAGTTTCTCATTAAAACGAACAACTTTACCCGCATCCGAGAACAACATAATATCGTTGTAACCGTCGGTAATAGCAACGCCAATTAAGGTGTCATCATCACGTAAGTTAAGGGCTATAATACCGTTAGCACGTTGGTTTTTGTAAGCGGTAAGTGCTGTTTTCTTAACAGTACCTGAAGCCGTTGCCATGATAATAAACTTGTCTTCTGCATATTCACGAACCGGTAATATTGCGGTAATACGTTCACCTGCATCAAGCGGTAAAATATTAACAATAGGTCGGCCACGAGCAGTACGACTCGCTAAAGGTAATTGGAACACTTTCAACCAGTAAAGTTTTCCGCGATCTGAGAAACACAAAATAGTATCGTGAGTATTGGCAATTAATAAACGTTCAATGAAATCTTCTTCTTTCATCTTAGTCGCTGCTTTACCTTTACCGCCACGGCGTTGTGCTTGATAGTCACTTAACACTTGGTATTTAACATAACCTTCATGCGATAACGTAACCACAACATCTTCTTCTGTGATCAAGTCTTCCATCGATAAGTCATGCGAAGCATTAGTAATTTCAGTACGACGTTCATCACCAAAATCATTACGGATAGTTTCTAGCTCTTCACGAATAATTTCCATTAAACGTTCAGGCGAACCTAATATATGTAATAACTCAGCGATAATATCGAGTAATGCTTTGTATTCAGATAAGATTTTTTCGTGTTCTAAACCAGTCAACTTATGTAAGCGAAGATCTAATATCGCTTGTGCTTGTTGCATAGTTAAGAAGTATTGACCGTCTTGAATACCGAAACCTTCTTCAACCCATTCAGGACGTGCTGCGTCATCACCAGCGGCGCTGAGCATATCGGCAACATTACCTAAATCCCAACCACGAGCCAGCAGTTTTTCTTTTGCTTCACTTGGCGTTGGTGAATTTTTAATTAATTCAATAATCGGGTCAATGTTCGCTAATGCAATCGACAAACCTTCTAGTAAATGCGCGCGTTCACGTGCTTTACGTAATTCAAAGATAGTACGACGAGTAACAACTTCACGGCGATGAAGGATAAACTCTTCAAGCATTTCTTTGATATTAAATAATTTAGGTTGGCCGTTAGTTAACGCCACCATATTTAAACCAAAAGAAACTTGCATTTGGGTAAGTTTGTACAAGTTATTTAAAACAACTTCACCGACTTCTCCACGTTTAATTTCAATAACCATGCGCATGCCGTCTTTATCAGACTCATCGCGTAGCGCTGAAATACCTTCAAGGCGTTTTTCTTTTACCAGCTCCGCCATCTTTTCGATAAGGCGCGCTTTGTTTACTTGATAAGGTAACTCATGAACAACAATCGTTTCTTTACCGGTTGTTTCATGAACTTCGATATCGGCACGGGCGCGAATTTTAATTTTGCCACGACCAGTACGGTAAGCTTCTTCGATACCGGCACGACCACTGATAATACCGGCTGTCGGAAAATCAGGACCAGGTATATGTTCTAATATCTCTTCAAAGGTCAAATCACTATTTTCAATCAGTGCTAAACAACCGTTTATCACTTCTGTTAAATTGTGAGGGGGTATATTGGTTGCCATACCTACCGCGATACCTGAGGTACCATTCACTAATAAATTAGGAATACGCGTTGGCATAACAACAGGTATATATTCAGTACCGTCATAGTTAGGTACAAAATCTACCGTTTCTTTATCAAGATCGGCTAAAATAGAATGTGCTATTTTTGACATTCTGATTTCGGTATAACGCATTGCTGCTGCAGAGTCACCGTCAACCGAACCAAAGTTACCTTGACCATCTACTAGCATGTAGCGTAATGAAAATGGTTGCGCCATACGTACTATTGTATCGTAAACGGCAGTGTCGCCATGTGGGTGGTATTTACCTATTACATCACCAACAACACGTGCTGATTTTTTGTAAGGTTTATTGAAGTCATTACCAAGTACATTCATCGCGAATAATACGCGGCGATGAACAGGTTTTAAGCCGTCTCGTACATCTGGTAATGCACGACCTACAATTACGCTCATAGCGTAATCTAGATAAGAATTTTTTAGCTCATCTTCAATATTGACAGGTACAACATTGTTTGACAAATCGGTCATAAGTCGATGGTATCCCTTAACTTAGCAAGAATTTTGAAAGTTTTTTCGAAATTATAATTATTAATTAACACAGCATACTAGCATAGTTTTAATGAGATGCCATACCGCTTTATTATCTAAAAAGCACTAAAAATGGCCGTGCTGAAAAGTCACAAATCCCCAAGTGGTTATTTATTGTTCAGCATTTTATCTGCCTCAATATTGTTAAGATTTTTGTTGTTCAAAAACACGGCGTTTTGCAATCGCTTTTTCAGTAATAGTTTTATCTAAAACTTTACCCAAGCCAAGTAAAAAATAAACTTCAGCGATAACAAACAATGGACCAATAAGTAATTGATTAATATCATCGAGAAAAGCAGGTTTTGCTTTTTCATAGTGATGACCAATAAATTGGATAACCCAACCAATAACGAAAACGCCGATAGCAATTAGAATATGATGTTCTGCTGTCACAACTTCATGAACACTCCACATTAAAGGACCAAATAAAATAAACGCTAATAGTGCCAGTGGCAACGATAACAATAGATAATAAAACAGCACAATAACCGGTACTATACCTGCCAAAGTAAAATTAACCTGTTCAATACCTAAGTAATTATTAATAAATGTTGATTCAATTTCAAAGGAAACACTGGCCAGTAATAAGGCAATTGACCAAATAATCATCGGCACACCAATAAAGTGGCTGTTAATGTTTTTTCTATTTAAATGGATACTTTTATAAGTGGATAGTTGTTCTACTACTGATTTCATTATGACCTCTTAGGGTTTATCTCATCTTACTTGTTAAGCAATAATTTATCGCTATAGCTACTCAACATCAAGATACAATTACAATGCATTTTACGCCAAGTCGCTATATTGTTCTATTGATTCGGTTGTCCATAATAAAAAACCCTGCCGAAGCAGGGTTTTATTTATCAACATAAAGTGAACGGGTTGCCCCTTTCTTTAGGTTATTTGGGTGTAGCTTGTAGATTTAATGTTATACCTGAAGCTGCTGAATAACCGTAGATATCCACATACCATACACCTTTAGCTGGGTCGGTAAAGTTACAAGCTTCATTGTTACCATTTTTATAAGGACGACAATCATAAACAGACGTTGTTGACTGTTTACCTTGTGTTACATATAAATCTGCATCACCTGAACCACCTGAAAGTGTAACCGTTAAATCGGCATAACCATCGGCTAAGTCAAGGGTGTAACGTTTCCATGTTCTTCTTGCAACAGTAACATTATTAATTGTGCTATCAATCGGATTAATCGTATTACCACCACCCGTAGTAGGTTCAGTGTAACTACCCGTTAAACTAACACCAGCAAAATCACTATAGGCTTTAAGTCTTACGTAGTAAGTGCCACCGGCTTGCGTACTTGCACACGATTCAACATTTCCTGATTTATAAGGGCGACAATCGTAAACACTGTCGGTTGGCTCAGCACCAAACTTCACATATAAATCTGCATCACCACTACCACCTGTCATAGCAAAATTAATATCTGTTGCGCCAGCAGGTACTTCCATGGTGAAAACTAAATCATTACCCGTTGCAGCCGTTAACTCAGTTTTAACCTGACCATTTTCAAGGACAGTATCTGGTATTGTTCCACCACCACCGCCAGTGTCACCGCCAGAGCCATCACATCCATTCGCGGTAATGTAATCGATCGCATCTTTAGTTTGGGCTAAACCATAACCAAATTTGACATCGCGACCCGCAGCACCTAAATCTTGTGCACTACTATTTAATACGTTACGAATTTCAACGTTAGTACAGCTTGGGTGATGACTCCACACCAAGGCAGCAACACCAGCAACATGAGGAGATGCCATTGAAGTACCACTCATTTTGCCATAATTACCCGCGCCAATATTTATACTGGCGCTTAAGCCAATATTATTTTTCATCGCTGCGCCGTCCGTATCAGATACGGTAACACTTGGGATAGAGGTTGCGTTTGCGTCACCTAATGTGCCACCAAAGCTTCCCGGTGCATTGTTATAAAGAATTGCGCCTACACCCCCGCTGTCTTGACAAGCTTTAACTTTATCGTAAAACGAAATATTGCCACGTTGAATTAAACAAACACTACCTGCAGCGCCTGTATCTATAGTTTCGCCCGTGGCAAAATCATAGAGAGAACCCGTTGCTTGACCTTGGTTTTCCATCGCATTAGCGGTATAACCGACATTAGCGACAGATACTTCAACGACTGAACCTGAACCTTCAGGATAAATAGAATAAACATCAACACCTGGACCAGATATCTCTACTTGGCTATTTTTTTGTGAAAAATCAGCTAAGGCTTTATTACTGTCAACAGCAGCAACTGACATCACTGCATCGTAAGAAGCAGGAAAGCTTTCTAAATCAGTAGTTGCTGTAGCAACACCATCATTACCGGCTGCAGCTATAAGTAAAACGCCTGCATCATAGGCCGCTTGAATACCATTTTGTTCGCTGGTACTTGAACCAGAACCACCTAAGCTCATATTAATAACGTCTGCGCCGTTACTGACACAATCATTAATAGCACTAACAAGTGTTGAAGAATATCCCCAGCCCGCGGCATTAAATACTTTTATAATGTGCAAATTAGGATCGGTGCCAATAACACCGCGAACACCAATACCATTGTTAAGCGCGGCAATTGTTCCTGCTACGTGAGTACCGTGTGGACCACCTTGATCATACCAGTTACCTGTACCACTATTGCTTGTGCCAGTTATTGTGCCTCCTTGTGCCCCCATGTCTTCATGAGGTAGGTCTAAACCTGAATCAATAATACATATTTTCTTACCGCCAGCATTGGCAGAAGCAATCATATCGTCAACTTGATCGGCTTGAACCATACCAATACCATAAGGCACCGTTTGTGCCATAAAGCGACGTGGTAGATCTTCTTCTACGTATTCGACATTATCGTCCATCGCTAAATTCATCGCTTGTGATGAAGATAGCTCAGCACTGATCATATTTACATCTGGGAATTCGGCTTTAACATTGACCCGCAATTTCTTTAATTTTTCCTTAACAGCGGCAAGACGAACAAAGGCGTTTTGGCTACCAATGAAACTCGTTGCTTGATTGCTGGCTGCTTGGTTATTAGCTGCTTGCTTGTATTTGATAATAAAGCGTTTGGGTAAAGGTGAACTGGTCACTTCAGATAATACATTATCTGCGTTTTGTACGCTAAGCGGTTGGGCAGCGTAAAGTGCTGTCGATATTGATACCGACAATATACTAGCAGTGGTCAATATTAATGATTTCTTTGTTATCTTATTCGACATCTATATTCCTACCTATTAAGTTAATTTTAATTATTATTTTTTTGCTGGGGGAATTTCAAATGAGAGTGATACATCATTATCGAAGCAGCAATGACCATAACATCAAGGTTTAATATATTACAAGCATGTTATTTAAATGTTAAATAAAAGAAACAACAATAAGAGTGATAATTACATAAAAAGCAACGAGTTATAATATTAAACTTTCTTTTTACTGCTCGATGTTAGTGGATAAAGGCTTAAATCAAGGGTATTTATAGCCGATAAAAATCAGTAGTGAGTAAGATAGTAGCGATAAAAAGTCTTAATGTGCCCTACTTTTCTCAGCCTTGGCTCGTCTGCATTAGCATATGACTTATCCACTTTTAACGAGGATAACAAACTCAACGTTCAGTACTAGGCGAACCATTTACTTTAGTTTAGAATTACTGACAATAATTGATTAAAATAATGAAAATGTAATGTCGACAACTAACAACACTAAAGCTGTTAACGTAAATGAAGAAGAAATTGCCAAATTTGAAAAGGTTGCAAGCCAGTGGTGGGACCTTGATGGTGATTTTAAACCATTGCATCAAATAAACCCTATTCGCCGACAATTTATTTGTCAGCATGTCGGCGACATTTTTGGTAAAAAAATTATTGATGTTGGCTGTGGTGGGGGTATTTTAGCTGAGAGTTTAGCCAAACTTGGTGGCGATGTTACTGGGATTGACCTCGGCGAAGAGCCATTAAATGTAGCAAGATTGCATGCGCTGGAGAGTGGTTTAACGGTCGATTATCAAAAAATACCTGCCGAAGACAAAGCGATTGAGCAACCCGAAAAATTTGATGTTGTCACTTGTATGGAAATGCTTGAGCACGTACCCGATCCCGCTTCAATTATAGAAGCTTGCGCTCAAATGGTAAAACCCGGCGGTTATGTCTTCTTTTCAACCTTAAACAAATCAATAAAGTCATATTTATTGGCTATTGTTGCCGCCGAAAAAGTCCTTAAAATAGTCCCTGACGGTACACACGACCACAAAAGTTTTATTCGTCCATCGACCTTAATTGGCTGGGCTGAATCATTTGATCTCAAATGCATTGATGCCGCAGGCATTCATTACAACCCGCTGACAGAGAATCACAAACTTATTTCATCACTAGATGTGAATTATATTCTTTGTTGTCAAAAAATATAAATAAGGGAAAGTACATTGCAAAATACTAAAATTTCAGGGGTATTATTTGATCTTGACGGTACCTTATTAGATACCGCCAATGATTTAGGTGCTGCACTTAACTACGTTTTACGAAAATATAACTTAGCAGAAGTAGCCCGTGAAGATTATCGTCCAATCGCTTCTGATGGCGCATTAGGGTTATTAACACTGGGTTTTGCACAAGCTTTAAAAAACTATGATTACGAAGTGTTACGTGCGGAATTTCTCGCTTATTACCAAGAAAACATTGCGGTACATACCTGTCTTTATCCTGGCGTAGCTCAATTACTGTTGACGTTGAATGAACGAAACATTCCTTGGGGTGTTGTCACGAATAAGCCAGAAGGTTTAACAAGACTATTATTGCCTTATTATAGTGAATTCGAAAAATGTTTATCACTGGTTGGTGGTGATACTTTCACCAACCGAAAACCACACCCAGAGCCTATTCTCAAAGCTTGTGAACAAATATCAGTGCCAAGTGAGCTATGTTTGTATGTCGGAGACGCTTTGCGTGATATTGAAGCCGGCAATAGTGCTCAAGCTACTACCGTCATTGCAAAATGGGGCTATATTATCGCTGGTGAAGATTGTAAAAACTGGCAAGCGGACTATCACGCTGAAACCCCCTTAGATATCTTATCATTACTGTAATAATGTTAAGCCAAACGTGAATAAAGTAACGGTTTAAATCCAGTGATATAGGTCCTTAACTTGCTATAACCAACACATAAAAAAGCCACTCAACAGTGGCTTCTTTCTTAATAAAACACCCATAATAAAGTAGAGCTTGGTTAACTGTTAGTCAATATTGTCAGGGCCTACTCGCACAATTAACTTACCAAAATTCTCACCTTCTAATAAACCAATAAAAGCATTTACTGTATTTTCTAGCCCGGCAATTAAATGCTCTTTATAGTTAATCTCACCTGCTATTAACCATTTTACCATTTGCTCGCTAAACTCGTTATAACGATGACCATAATCATCAAAGACAATAAAGCCTTGCATTTTTATACGCTTAACAAGTAATGTTCCCATCAATGAAGAAAGTCTGTCAGGCCCACTAGGTAATTCTGTCGCATTGTACTGAGAAATTAAGCCACACAAAGGAATACGGGCACAGCTATTTAATAGTGGCATAACAGCGTCAAAGACTTTACCGCCAACGTTTTCAAAATAGACATCAATCCCTGATGAACAAACGGCCGCTAATTGCTCAGCTAAATCATCACTTTTATGATCAAGACAATGATCAAACCCTAAACTGTCAACTGCATAGGTACATTTAGTCTCACCGCCAGCAATACCGATCACTTTACAGCCTTTTAATTTAGCTATTTGACCCACTAAACTTCCAACCGCTCCTGTTGCCGCAGCAACGACTACCGTTTCACCTGCTTTTGGTTGACCGATATCCAATAAACCCATGTAAGCCGTTAGCCCAGGCATACCCAAAACACCTAAGGCATGAGACGGGTTAACCATATCATTATCAAGCTTGAGCAATTCACTACCATGAATAACGCTATAATCCTGCCAGCCACCAAAAGCGACAACCCAATCACCTTTTGTGTAATCATTGTGATTTGACTCTTCTACTCGACAAACACTTCCACCCACCATCACTGCATTTAAAGCGACGGGATCGGCATAAGACTTAGCATCATTCATTCGCCCTCGCATATAAGGGTCGAGTGAAAGAAAAACCGTACGAAGTAATACTTCGTTAGCTTGAGGGATGGGTTTATTACTAGTAACGAGATTGAAGTTTTCTGCTTTTGGCGCGCCAACGGGTCTTGATGCTAGCACCATTTGGCGATTGATATCTGTTGTTTGAGTCATAAGAGTTACTCCTGTAAAGAGCCAGTAAAAGCGCTAAGTGTGTTGGGATTAAAAAAGGCCAATATAAGAGAAATATATCGACCTTTTATGAATAAGGGCAGCGTGTCAATTAAACAAGCCACTCATTTTTATTTTATCTTTACAAAGCTTGCGTTAAAATCTCTCGGCTTATTGCTAGAGTAATATCACTGTTTTCACCTAGTGCTGTCATGCCATGTTGCTCTAATCGTTCGACAAGGGAATCAATATCAGCGCTACCAAGATCAACGTGAGATAAGCGCGTTGGTACCTGCATCTTTTCAAAAAACTCTTCTGTTAAACGGATAGCTTGATCAATACGTGCATTATCATCACCTTCAGTTATCTGCCAAACACGTGTTGCATATTGAAGTAATTTTTCACGCTTTTGCTCACGACGTACTTTCATCACGGCAGGTAACACAATAGATAAGGTTCGAGCGTGGTCAATACCAAAGGCACCTGTTAATTCATGGCCTATCATATGTGTTGACCAATCTTGTGGTACTCCAGCACCAATAAGACCGTTTAGTGCCATAGTGGCCGACCACATAATATTTGCTCTAACGTCTAAATCATCTTTAGTTGCCGGGGCTAAGGCTTTAGGTCCTTCTTCAATTAAGGTTTGTAATAAACCTTCACTGAACCTGTCTTGTACTTTGCCATTAACGCTGTAAGTTAAGTACTGTTCAATGGTATGAATAAAAGCATCAACAACACCATTACCAATTTGACGATCTGATAATGAGAAGGTCACACTTGGGTCTAACACCGCAAATAATGGACGCACTAAAGGACTAGAAAAAGGGAGCTTATTACCGTCTCGTGTTACCACTGAATTACCATTACTTTCTGAGCCAGTGGCAGGTAAAGTTAACACCGCGCCAATGGGTAAAGCTTTAGTGAACGCTTGCTGTTTGGCAAGAATATCCCAAGGGTCATCACCTTCAAATAATGCCGCAGCGGCAATAAATTTAGCGCCATCAACAACAGAGCCACCGCCAACAGCAAGTAAATAATCAATATTTTCAGCTTTGATGATCGTTTGCGCTTTCATTAAAGTGTCGTAAGTTGGGTTAGGTTCAATGCCTGAAAATTCAAAGTAAGTGTGCTCTTTAAGCGCATCAATAACTTGCTTATAAACACCATTACCTTTGATTGAACCTCCACCGTAAACAATGAGTACTCTTGCATCTAATGGTATTTCTTTTGAAATGGTTTGAATTTCTCCCGGCCCAAAATTAATTTTAGTTGGGTTTTGAAAATTAAAATTTAACATTTATATGTCCTTAAAGGTAAAGCGTTAAATCGATTAGCTAAACAGGTTAGCTAATCGAGTTGTCTGTTCTAAGTAACTATGCTGAAAGGTGAGTTAATAATTTTTCAGCGGCTAATGCCGAGCTAGCTGGGTTTTGACCGGTAATAATGAGGCCATCTTGAATTGCAAAGGCATGCCAATCTTGAGCCTTTTGGTATTCGCCGCCACGTTTAATCAATTCATCTTCTACTAAAAATGGCACAACTTCAGTTAGTTGAACCGCTTCTTCTTCACTGTTAGTAAAACCGGTTACGGCTTTGCCTTTAACAGCAAAATCACCAGAAGGTTGTTTTACATTTAACAAGGCAGCGCTTGCATGACAAACTGTTGCAACAGCTTTTCCGGCGTTAAGAAAGTTTTCAATCAAGGTAATTGAGTCAGTATTGTCGGTAAGATCCCATAATGGACCATGACCACCAGGATAAAACACTGCATCAAAGTCAGCTTCATTAACAGAAGCTAATATTAGCGTATTAGCGATTTTAGCTTGTGCTTCGCTATCTGCATCGTAACGGTCTGTCGCAGCTGTTTGAAAGTCTTCAAGTGTGCTGGTTGGGTCTATTGGTGCTTGTCCACCCTTAGGTGTTGCTAAAGTAACTTCGACACCAGCATCGATAAAAGCATAATAAGGGGCGGCAAATTCTTCAACCCAAAAACCGGTTTTTTGGCCTGTGTTACCAAGCTCATCATGTGAAGTAAGTACCATTAATATTTGTTTAGTCATTATCATTCATCCGTTTGGTTATATAAGTGAGTTTAGGTGTTCGTTTATTCAATGTAGCTAGTATATGCCTAAGAACAAAAATGAACAATGCAGATAAAACTGACATCATTGTATCAATAATTGATACAATGATTAGCAAAGTAAATGATTAACTGGTTATTACCTCAATAGGTGCTGTTATGGATATCTCATTTGAACAACTCAAAAGTATGGTTGTATTCGCTCAAGTCATTGAACAAGGTAGCTTAAGTGCAGCCGCTAAACATTTAGGACTATCAAGAGCAGTAGTAAGTTATCATTTGAAGAAGCTTGAAGCGCAGCTCGAGGTAAAGTTACTTAATCGTTCAACACGTGCGATTAACCTGACCGAAGCGGGTCAAGCCTATTATGAACGCTGTCGAGTTATTGCTGAGCAAGCCAGTGCCGCTAATCAGCAAATTGAAAATTTCAAAAATGAACCTATCGGCTTACTTAAAATAACGTGCCCGGTAAATGTTGGTTTGCAGACCGTTGTGCCGGCGCTGAACGAATTTAAAAAAATTTACCCCAAAATAGCACTCGATGTGATGTTAACTGATGAGGTCGTTAATATTATGAAAGAAGGTATCGATTTAGCGATTCGCGGTGCCCCCTTACCTGACTCTGGTTTACAAGCAACTAAACTGGCGACGCTACAAACATGCCTTTGTGGCGCACCTGAATATTTTCTGCAATTTGGCCGCCCCACTAAACCGGCTGATTTAAGCGACCACCAATGGGTTATTTATAAATTAACCTCTGGAGTGTTAACCTTGACTAAGGGCAGTCGTTCGTTCAGTGTCACCACAAAAGGCAGTATTAGTACCAATAATGCCGCCGCACGTACTGCCTTTGTTGAAGCAGGACATGGTCTGGGCCGTATTCCTATTTACGATGCTTGGCCAAAAATAAAAGCAGGCACTTTAGAAACAGTGCTAGATGATTATGCTTTTAGCGACATTAATGTCTTTGGTGTATTCCCGCCTGGTACAGCCAATTCCAAAAAGCTGCGCTTATTACTTAACTTCTTAAAAGAGTATTTCACCAGCCAAAGTATAATAAAAAAGCAATAACCCCACTTATTAATGTATATATTTTTGTGTGGACCAACCGCTCTTATGATCTACTAATAACTAGCGGATAAACTTTATACAAGTTGTCATCGTAACGCTTAACCTAAACAGTCTATATCAGCATTATTGTTCATTTAGTGCCCTTCCTGCTTAAAAAAAAGCAACGTGTTGTTTTTATTGGAAATTAAGTTTTAGCTGACAAAAACAACCAATAAACGGGTAATTTTATTTAAAAATAAATTACCCACAAAAATTAATTAAAATAAACGTTGCGTTTTTGTAATATCAAAAATAAAAAGCACTACTAAGTTAGTCGTTACTAACTGAACTTTTACTCTAAAGAAAGTTATTAAAAACTATGCTTTTTATCACTTGCAAAAACAGCCAAACCTCATTATCTTGTGATCAGTTTTTAGAAAACCCCTATATATAGTGTATTTGTTGTTCAGATGTTTTTTTGTGCTAATTTACATTTTAGGGAAATATAATACTGATAAGTGTTCACTTAACGTTTTCTTTAGTTGACAACGTTAGGTAAATAAAGCGACCAGCATAATTAATAAATGACAGGCTCTTCATGACTAATAATCTTTTTGTAAGTAAGCGTAACGGCAAAAAAGAACTCATCGATTTAGAAAAAATTCATCAAGTTATCACTTGGGCTGCTGAAGGCCTTGATAACGTTTCGGTGTCACAAGTTGAGTTGAAATCTCATATTCAATTCTACGACGGTATCAAGACTGCTGACATTCATGAAACTATCATTAAAGCCGCCGCTGATCTTATTTCAGAAGAGACACCTGATTATCAGTATTTATCAGCACGTTTGGCTATTTTTCATCTACGTAAAAAAGCCTACGGCCAATTTGAGCCGCCTAAATTATTTACCCATGTTGTTAGTATGGTAGAAAATGGTAAATATGATGAACATCTTCTAGCTGATTACAGCGAAGCAGAGTTTGAACAAATGGAAAAATTTCTTGTTCATCCTCGCGATTTAGACTTTAGTTACGCCGCAGTCAAACAATTAGAAGGTAAATACCTTGTCCAAAACCGGGTAACGGGTGAAATTTACGAAAGTGCTCAGTTTTTATATATCTTAGTGGCCGCTTGTTTATTTGCTAAATATCCTGTTGAAACACGTTTAAAATATGTTGAAGGTTTTTATCACGCGATTTCAACCTTCAAAATATCGTTACCTACACCTATTATGGCAGGGGTACGTACGCCTACTCGTCAATTTTCATCTTGTGTATTAATTGAATGTGGTGACAGTTTAGACTCAATAAACGCGGCTTCTAGCTCTATTGTTAAATATGTTTCACAACGAGCAGGCATTGGCATCAATGCTGGCCGTATTCGCGCTTTAGGTAGTTCGATACGTAATGGTGAAGCCTTTCATACCGGTTGTATTCCGTTTTTCAAGCATTTTCAAACGGCTGTTAAAAGTTGTTCACAAGGGGGAGTTCGAGGCGGCGCAGCTACGTTATTCTACCCACTTTGGCATTTAGAAGTTGAAAGCTTACTGGTCCTTAAAAATAACCGAGGTGTTGAAGAAAATCGTGTCCGTCATTTAGATTATGGCGTGCAATTCAATAAGCTTATGTACACACGCTTAATCAAAGGAGAGTCTATTACTCTCTTTAGCCCGAGCGATGTTCCTGGCCTTTATGATGCTTTTTTTGAAGACCAAGAGAAATTTGAAGCCTTGTATGTAAAATATGAAGCTGATGATTCAATTCGTAAAAAATGCATTAAAGCTATTGAGTTATTCACCTTATTTGCTCAAGAGCGTGCCAGCACAGGTCGAATTTATTTACAGAATGTTGATCACTGTAATACGCACAGCCCATTCGATCCGAAACAAGCACCAATACGCCAAAGTAATTTGTGTTTAGAGATTGCGCTACCGACACAACCAATGAATGATATTAATGATCCAAATGGCGAAATTGCCCTTTGTACTTTGTCAGCCTTTAACTTAGGCGCAATAGAAAGCTTAGATGAATTAGAAGGTTTATCAGACCTTGCAGTTCGAGCGCTTGATAGTTTACTTGATTATCAAAACTACCCGATGCCAGCTGCTTACAATGCCACTATAGGCAGAAGAACATTAGGTATAGGCGTAATAAACTATGCTTATTACTTAGCTAAAAACGGCGTGTATTATTCAAATGGCAGTGCTAACAATTTAACTCACCGTACCTTTGAAGCCATTCAATTTAATTTATTGAAAGCATCAAATGAATTAGCAAAAGAAAAAGGCGCTTGTCCTAAATTTAATGAGACACGTTTATCACAAGGTATTTTACCGATTGATACTTATAAAAAGACCATTGACGACATTACCGGTGAACCCCTTCATCTTGACTGGGAAACTTTGCGAGAGAGTATCAAGACACATGGCGTAAGAAATTCAACGGTTTCCGCGTTAATGCCATCTGAAACTTCATCACAAATTTCAAATGCTACAAATGGAATTGAACCACCAAGAGGTTTAATCAGTATAAAGGCTAGTAAAGATGGTGTTTTAAAACAGGTTGTACCTGAATATCAAAGATTAAAGGGTAACTATGAGTTACTTTGGAATATTCCAAATAACGAAGGTTACTTGCAGCTAGTGGGTATCATGCAGAAGTTTATTGACCAAACCATCTCTGCAAATACTAACTACGACCCTGCACGCTTTGAAGGCGGAAAAGTACCGGTGAAGCAAATCTTAAAGGATATTTTAACCGCTTATAAATTAGGCGTTAAAACCATGTATTACCATAACACCCGTGATGGTGCGTCTGAGAATATGCTCGGATTAGAAGAAGAAGACTGTGAAGGCGGCGCATGTAAAATTTAATTGTGCGCACAAAAAAAAGCTTCATTGTTTTTTAACAATGGAGCTTTGAGCATAATCAGTCATACCTATAATTTTTAAAAACAAAATTTCGATAACAGGCTGTGACTTCCATGCGTGTTATCAAGGAGTAATAGATGTCCTACACCACGTTTAATCAAGTTCCTAATAATGCGCTACTCGAGCCAATGTTTTTAGGTAACAGTGTCAATGTCTCACGATATGACCAACAACGTTTTATCGCCTTTGAAAAACTTATTGAAAAACAGTTATCGTTTTTTTGGCGTCCTGAAGAAATTGATGTATCAAAAGACAGATCTGATTGGCAAAGTTTAACGCCTTCAGAAAAGCATATTTTCATTTCCAACCTAAAATATCAAACTTTGCTTGATTCTATGGCAGCACGCTCGGTGAATGCGATGTTTTTACCGCTGGTTTCATTACCAGAAGTAGAAACTTGGATAGAAACCTGGGCTTTCAGTGAAACCATTCATTCTCGCTCTTACACGCATATTTTGAGAAACTTGTTTTCAGATCCAAGTGAAATATTTGACGACATCGTTGTTAACCCAGCTATTTTAAAGCGTGCATCCAGTATTTCTAAATACTTTGATGCCGTGATCATCACCACACAACTACTCCAGTCACAAGGTGACGGTACCTATGAAGTCGATGGTGAAATGATTGAAGTATCAACTCGCAAGCTTAAAGAGCGCTTATACTTGGCTGTTTGTTCGGTCAACGCTTTAGAAGCCATTCGCTTTTATGTCAGCTTTGCCTGTTCATTTGCTTTTGCCGAGCGTGAGTTATTAGAAGGTAACGCAAAAATTATTAAGCTTATTGCTCGAGATGAAGCTTTGCATTTAACCGGTACTCAACATATTTTAAATAACTGGTTATCCGGTAGAGATGATCCTGAAATGAAAATCATTTCTCAAGAAATGAAAGAGCAAGGATTACAGATATTTCTTGATGTTGTTGAACAAGAAAAAGAATGGGCTCAGTACCTATTCAAAGACGGTTCAATGATTGGCTTGAATGCGGCAATATTAAATCAATATATTGAGTACATTAGTAATCAACGCTTAACGGCTATTGGTTTTGATGCACCCTTTGATATAAAAAGTAACCCATTACCATGGATGAATGCTTACTTAGTATCAGACAATGTTCAGGTCGCTCCACAAGAAACAGAGATATCGAGTTACTTAGTTGGTCAAGTCGACTCTTCTGTATCAAGTGATGATTTTGATGGCTTTGACCTTTAATGGTTTTAACCTCCAGATAAAGAAGCGATTATCATGCTTTCTTATCACATCATTAGCACATTTTGCGTTTAAGCCTTTTTAAATGAAAAGTGCTAATGATATGGCTATGTGCCCGCAAAAATTGTCTGAAAGTAAGAAAGCTCATCGTATTTTTGTCGATAATAAAACCATTACCTTTCAAGCCAACGATAAAAGTTTACTAGAGTGTTTAGAAAAGGCTAATGTGGAAGTGCATTATCACTGTCGTGACGGTTTTTGTGGGGCGTGTCGAGTAACCTTAGTTGAAGGCGAAATTAGCTACCCTCAAGGAGAGCCACTCGCTTTTATTGGCGATGGAGAAGTGCTCTCTTGCTGTTGTGTGCCAAAGAGTGACATCAAACTTATCGTTGAATAACTAATACTAGGATTATTAACGGGTCTTTAAAGATTGGAGAATCAACGCGTATAGATGTTGAGCGACAAATATACCCGTCACTCATCATCAACATCTATTAATCTTATACTTATACTTATAATTGCGCGCTTAACCTAACTTCTATACCGTCTAAAACCTTAGTTAACTCTGCGGCAACCGGTTGATACAATTGTTGATAACGCGCAGTATCTTCAATACTTACCGCTTCATCTAGCGCTTTAGTCAATTCAAACAGTTGCATAGCTCCTACTGAGCAAGAAACACCTTTTAAGGTATGTACTAAGTGTTTACAAGCAGTTTGATCATCAGTACTGATCGCTTGTTGAATCTTTTCACTGTCTTTTGAATGGTCTTCATAAAACATCACCAGTATTTCAGCAAAAAGGTCTTCATCTCCAAGGACATTACCAATACCTATTTCAGCATCAATACCTGGATATTCGTCTTCACTGGTCACCGGTAACTCATCGATAATACCCTCAGCGGCAACCGTATTTGATTCTTGATGCACCTTCACTTGATTTCGGCCACTGTGTTTTGCTTCATATAAGCAAAGATCAGCTTCTTTTAATAAGCCTTCTAAGTTCATCTCATCGCCCTTGCCTAATGATAAGCCGATACTGACTGTTACAGACACCTTTTCATCTTTGGTATCATCAATATATATTTTACTATGTTCTACTCTTTCTCTTAAGCGTTCGCAGGCAACAAGCGCATTCTCTGCAGAGGTATTTGCCATACATATCGCAAATTCTTCGCCACCAACTCGACCAATAATATCATTATCTCGAAAACAATCGCAGATGATATCAGCAAATTCAACTAGGACTTTATCACCGGTATCATGACCGTAATTATCGTTAACCGCTTTAAAAAAATCTATATCGAGCATTGCCACAGCAAGTGGTTTATTAGTGCGTTTTGCTTGGCTAATCGCTTTACCCGCTAAGTCTTCAAAAGCGCCTCTGTTACGAATACCGGTTAAGAAGTCTGTATTAGCTAGAGACTCTAGCTCTAAAGTTTTCTCTAAAAGCCGCAGCGAGGTTCGTATTCTAGCCAATAACACTTTCGGAATATAAGGTTTAGTTACGTAGTCATCTGCGCCAAATTCTAGAGCAGCAACAATTTGATCTTCATCATCTGAAGCCGATAACATAATGACTGGCGTATTGAAAATAATAGGGTGATTTTTTAATTTGTGTAACATCTCTAAGCCTGAGATACCCGGCATATACATATCTAATAAAATGAGGTCTATCGCTTGCTCTTCTAAAACCTCTAAGGCTTTTTCTCCAGATTCGGCGGTAAACACATTATAACCTTCTTCACCTAAATCAAACTCTAATAGCATGAGCGTATCTTTAGCGTCATCAACAGCGAGAATGTTATATTTTTTCTTTGTATTCATAGTTTATTCCCATTGGAAGGCTTATTCGTCATCTTTAGCTGTTAGGTGTTTTTGTAAGATATTAATTAACAAATCATATTCCCTTGATAAATCATTTTGAAGCGATAACAATTCAACACTATTTTTTATTCTAGCCGATTGTTCAATTTGTCGCGTTAATTTTCCAAGATTAATGCCACCTAAATTTTTTGACGAACCACTAACTTTATGTGCTAAAGCTATAATATCATCAAATAATTTATTTTCCATAGCGATAGCTAACTCATTTTTAAGCGCAGGCATATCCTCAATAAATAAACTGATAAGCTGTTTACTTAATTTGTCATTATTTCTAATACGCTTTAAAAAACCTGTTTTATCCCAAATGATATCTTCATTTGTCTTTGAATGACTACTTTTGGAGTTATCACCATGGCTAGTCTGGGTTAGGGGCTCTGCAATCTCGTTACTGTTATCATCAGACACGGTTTCAAAGCTATCTAGCCCAACCCATGCCGATATTTTTTTAAGTAAAATATCGGTATCTACCGGTTTAGTCGCGTAATCACTCATGCCTGCCGCTAAACATTTTTCTTTATCACCTTTCATCGCATTGGCAGTCATGGCAATAATTGGAATGTTACGATGAACAACACCAGCCTTTCCTGCCCTTATTGCTTTTGTTGCATCGTAGCCGTCCATTTCAGGCATTTGACAGTCCATAATAATGATTTGGTAGGGAGCATCGTCTGGTGAAGAATCTAAAGCAGCCAGGGCTTCGATACCATTACCAGCAACATCAGCTGACAAACCAATATTGGCTAGTACACCTAAAATGACCACTTGGTTAATACGGTTATCTTCAACCAATAAGATGCGGGTGTTTTTGGCAATGACGCGATTAGCATTTGAATGTTTTAACTTATGCACGTTATGTTGGGTAACAAAGGGTTTATTGACATTCAAAGTGCCTTCTTCGTCTAAAACAAGACTTAACGTAGCAAATAAATCTGCGGTGGTTGCTGGCTTGGGGAAATACGCAGAAAAGCCGAGTTGTTCAAAAAAGTTAGCATCTCCTCGATCACTCATTGACGTCATCATAATAAGTTTAGTTTTTTGTGTATGTCGATGACCCTTCAAGCGCTCACCTAAAGTAACGCCGTCCATGCCAGGCATTTGCATATCAAGAATTGCCGCATCAAAAAAATCAACCGGGTGATTATCCACCTGCTCGATAGCACAAGCGCCATCCTTTGCTTGCGTAACCTCTGCCCCCCAAATAGCTAACTGTCCTTTTAATACCGCCAAATTTGTCGCGTTATCATCAACTATTAGTATTTGCTTACCTTTTATGTCTACCTGAGGCATGACTGTTTGAGAATTATCACTTTCGTTAAGTAGTATGGTAAAAGTAAACACACTGCCCTGACCTTCGGCACTTGTTACGCTAATATCCCCTGACATCAGTTGGGCTAATTGTTTAACAATGGCCAAACCTAAGCCTGTACCTCCATATTTTCGTGTAGTAGAGGCGTCTACTTGGGTAAAAGAATCAAACAATGTAATCATTTTATTTTCAGGAATACCAATACCCGTATCTGATATGCTGCATGTTAATTGCAACTGATGTTGATGTTTCTTAATCGAGGCTTTAATGAGTACTTCACCGGTCTCGGTAAATTTTATTGAATTACTGACTAAATTTGACAGTATTTGCCGTAAACGACTAGGGTCACCCTTAACTAAAGATTGTTCAACACCGCAAACATCCAGTATCAATTCCAAGCCTTTTTCCTGCGCTTTTATCGCCATCGACTCAGCAAAGTCGCCAAGCTGACTTCGAATATCAAAATCAAGTATTTCAAGTTCTAGTTTTCCTGCCTCTATTTTTGAAAAGTCCAAAATATCATTAATCAAAGATAATAAAGATTGAGCACTTGAACTGGCTAATTGCAAATGATGAGCTTGTTGTTTATCGATATTACTTTGCTGAAGTAAACCTAACATCCCTAAGACGCCATTCATCGGGGTACGTATTTCATGACTCATACTTGCAAGAAACTGCGAGCGCAGCAACAGAGCGTGCTCTGCCATATCTAAAGCGTCCTGTTTTAAAGTACCTAAGTTTTTTTGCTCGGTTATATCACGATGAGTTCCCACCACTCTGAAGTTTTTTTGATCTTTATGATTAACCATTTGACTATGTGTTTCAATATATCGAATAGTTCCATCAGGCAAAGTGATACGATATTCAAAATTAATTACTATGCCTTTCTTAACTTCACGGATAAATTGTTCTTCGACAAATTTAAGATCGTCTATGTGTATAGCAGTTCGCCAAATTTTTTCTGTAGGTACTGTTGAATCTTTATCATAGCCAAATAATTCATACATTCGACTGTCCCAAAGACTTAGACCTGTTTGAATATCATAGTCCCAAACGCCTATTCTTGGGGCTGACAAGGCAAAATTTAAACGCCATGCCATATCTTTAGCTTCTTCAATACTGCGGATACTTTCTGCTGCCAACAACTTGTTTTCAGTGATATCACGTATTAATCCGGTAAAAACAACATCACCAGAAATATTTATTTTACTGACACTTAAATGCATAAAGAACTTTTCGCCATTTTTTCTTAATGCTGTCAGTTCAAGGGTGCGGCCTTTTACTTCACTTGAAGTATGTTGTAAAAAACGTTTAAATTCGTCCACTGGGTTAATAGTATTATCTACGGGCACTAGAAATAGTGCGTTTTTACCAAGGACCTCATTGGTTTGATAGCCAAATATTTTTTCAGCCGCATGATTAAAAGCGAGAATATTACCTTTCCCGTCAATATTTATAACACCATCAGCAATTGAGTTTAAAATAGAATAAAGCTTTGCTAACGCATCTTCTGCACGTATTGTTTCACTTTTTTGGACAATCGACTTTTGCTCTATTTGCATTAATAAATTTTTAAAACTTCTTGCTAAAGCGCCAATTTCATCATTTTCTTGCACCGGTAACTTACCGATAACACCCTGCTCTTCATATTGGGCAACACCTTTAGTCATCAACAACAAAGCACGTGTTATCCGCTTAGACGCCATAATACAAAACACTAGACTTAATATGGCTAAGATAAAGCTAAATAATATTGCCCGGTTTTTCATACTTTCTAATGATTGCAGATAAATATTACTTTTATTTTCAATAACTAAGTGTAATGGATTTTCTTGGCCAAATTCGGCAAACTGAACAGTAGAGTAATAGGCTAATTTATTATCAACATCTATCTCTTTATCTTGCACTAGCTTATCGCTAGTGAGTATTGAGGAAAAAATAACACTCAGCGACGGAAACTTTTCAATCACCTTGATATTGTTTTTATCAACTTTTTGATCGGCTGGAAAATAAATAAAATCACCCGCTGAATTAGCAAGATAAAAAGTAACTTTTTCTAAAGCATTTTCCTTAAGCCGTTCAATAAATAAAGAAAAATCAACTTCTATTGTTATTGAGCCAAAAAGTTCGTTATCAGCCGTATAAATAGGGGTAGCGATAAATAAAGAACTCTGTAAAGGCTTGCCCTGAGTATTTTTTTGATAATATATCTCTGAAAAATACACTTCACCTTTTTTGACTAATAATGCCGCTTTTAATGAATCAAGCGCTATATTTTGACTAGATTGCTCAAAAGGAGTGACCTTCACTTGGTCATTTTCATGGTCAACACTGACAATACTGCGAACATGTTTCTCTGTTGTTAAATAACTTATATTTTTATAAATAGGTTGGTTTTTGATAAATTCTTTGAATATCCCCTGTAATTTTTTCCGCCATAACAGGTTTTGTTCATCATCAGATTTGATAGACTCCATAACACCTTGTATTGACGCGGTCTTACTGAGGAAGATTGAGTCGTTGGCACTTTCTCGATAGAAATAGGCTATTAATGGTTTTACAATTTTACTTTTAATATTGAGTTCATCAAACGCCTGCTCTTTAACCAACTGCTGGCTTTCAATATAAAATACAGTGCCAACCGCAAAAGCAATAAGGAGTGATAAAGAAAAGCCAGCAAATGGAATTTTAAAAGCTAATGAGCTAAAAACTTTTCCGATAGAGAAGCTTTTACTGGCTTTAGTTAATGGCTGCGCAGTATGATGATGTTCTTTAGATGCGCCATTATTATCTTGTAAATGATTGTTTTTGATAAGTGCTACTTCTCTTTTGGTGAATCTATTCATACGCCGATAAAAATAGAGTCTGAAACAATATTTTTGAGAAAAGACTAAATATTCAATTGGCTATCAAATAACATACTAGAACCAACGCTTATATGCAATTGTGGTAGATCAACAACAATAACACTGATAACTAAACCTTAGGATATTACTGAGCATTTACCGATAAAACATCACCAAATTAGTAATAATAACTTGCTCAGCGGCTAACAATTATCATATATATTCGAGCTGTAATTTAATTATTTTCAATTAAAAAGCTGGCCAATTCTTTTGAATTAAACGGTTTTCTTAAAACGGGGTAATGCCATTGTTTATCTTCCTCAGCAATATAACCACTAATTGAAAAGATTCGAATATTAGGAAACTTTGCTTTCACTAATTCCACAGCCTCTCGACCTGAAATATCGGGTAATATCATATCGGTAATAAAAATATCAAAAGGTTGCTCAGTCGCTAAAATGTTCATTAAACCCATTTTATTGTTGGTATGTTCAGTTTTAACGCCTTCGTTTTCTAAATACAAGGAAACAAACTCAGCAATACTTATCTCATCATCTAAAATAAGTACGCGCTTTCCCTTTATATTTAATTGGCTTTTAAGCGTTAAGGGACTTTTCTTTGGGGGATTTTTTAAAATCTGGCACTTAAAGACTAAGGTAAAGTGCGCCCCACCCAAACTGCCATGTCCTGAAACTCGTATATGACCATTATGCTTATATATTGTGCTATAAACATTAGCTAATCCAATACCGTTGCCCTTATTAACTGATTTACTGCTGTAAAAGGGATCAAACACTTTAGTCAAATTACCTTGCTCAATACCCACACCACTATCTTTGACATGAATTTCTAAATTTTGCTGTTCATTAATGTTGGCTGATATTTCTATCTGTCCAATTAAGCCTCTTTCGCGGATCGCATCCTGAGAATTTAACACTAAGTTAAGCAATATATTAATAAATTCACCTTGAGGAAACTTTATTTTACAGCATAGTTCATTGGTATGAATGCTAAAGTCTATGGTAGGAAGTAACAATTGCTTAAAAAGATATTGGTTATCAATAATATCCTGTATCGGGTCAAACCGAACCACTTTGATGGTAGGTTTACGCGTAAAAGCTAATAAACGCTCGGTAACGCTTTTACCTTTATCTATCGCATTCTTGACCCGCTCAATATACCTTGAAATATCACGTTCACCTTGGGCGAACTTAATCTCTAACATTTCGGTAGCGCCTAAAGCGACGCCCAGTACATTATTGATGTCATGTGAAACATTGCCAAAAGTATTACCCAGTAAAGCGAGTCGATTACTAATAAGTTGTTGTTGGTCTTTACGAAATTGCTCAGTAACGTTTTCAACAATCCAAATAAATATTCCTTCATCGGCTTCATAGGTTACCGATAAATCAAAAACACTATTGTATTGATCAAAACTAATATGAGTTTCTTTAAGTTGACCACACTTTTTTGCTTTTCGTTTAAACGCAAGATAGTCGGTAATACTGAAATTAATATAATTAAAAAGCACGGCGCTACTGTGGGCAGTTTTTGGTGTTAGATCTTGATAAACGACATTATCTTTGTCATCAATAAAGAAAACCGGTACCTTTATTGTATAATTGACCATAGCGAGCAGTTTTAATTTTTCAAAAATAGTTTCTGATTGGCTAATATCTTTAAATACGCCGAAAACACCAACAACGTCACCCGCAGTATTGAGTTCAACCTCACCAAAACACTCCACTTTCACTTTATTGCCCTGTTTATTTCTTATAGCACTTTTAAAGTAGAAGCCTTGTTTATTAACAATGGCATTATCTAAATAATTTCGTACCTTAACCTGTTCTTCTACCAGGTAAAAGTCTAAGGCCGAAACTACCTTTGGTTGGTAATTAGTGGCGTCTACACCATGAATTTTATAAAGCTCAGTTGACCAATATAAGGTATTATCAATACAATCTAGACGCCAATGCCCTGATTTATTTAAACTTTCCGCTAGCAACAGATAATTATTTCTTTCTTTTAGCTTTTCGACTAATTGATGTTGCGCGGTGATATCTTTAACTGAGCCAAACATTTTATAAGCACGCTCTGCCCTGTATTCGATAATTTTACCAAAAACAGTTACCCACTTCGTAGCACCTTGCTCTGTAGTCATTGACAGCGTTAAATTTATACTGGGTATTTCACCAAGACAATGCGCTTTGGCTTCTTGGTTAAGGCGGGCTAAATCTTCTTCTTTTAACCATTTTTGACCAAAAGAAAGTGGGCCTAAGAATGCTTCTGCAGAATAATCCAACATAGCCATAAATTGTGCGGAATAAAGTAGCGTTCCTTCAATAATATTCCACTCCCAAAAAGCTTCTTCTATGGTGTTTAATATTTTATGGGTGTGTTTTGATAACGCTGCAGATTCTATTTTTTCTGCTAGCTTTTCCCGCTCATTAATCGTTTTATCGTCAGAGCTATCGTTTAACAATGAATCCGAAAGGTAGACGGTATAACCGCCAGCAACTTCACTTGTTTTTATTGTACAATTGAGCATCTCATCTGATTTACTCAATAAGACAACATCTCTAACACCTGATCCACGTTGGAAGTTATGACAAAACTTTAGATGCGAATTAGCAAATTCCTTGGGCAAGAGCATTTCTAGCGGTTGCCCTTTAATTTCTGCTAAACAATAACCAGAAAAACTTTCTGCCCAACGATTACAACCGGTAATAATCCCTTGATGATCTAATTGAATAACCGAAAAAGGAATACTATTGATCGATACCGTTAAATCGTTAGAGGTAGCGTTCAAAATAGTTCATCTTCATCATCAAAATCAACTACTTCCTCTTCTTGTTGTTGATTAAGGACTTCAAGTTCATCAACACTGGCTAAGGCGCCATCAAGTAAATCGGTAACTTCAAGAAAATTTATATCATCTTGTGAGTGTTTTTTTAAAGCACCATGAACCAAGTTGGTCAGATATTGTTCTTGTTCATCTGACATCTCTAGGACATGGAAGCTCATACCTATGTTAGTGACTATCTCATTCATCACTTCCTGTTGATGGTGCTTAGATATGGCAATCATATTTTTGGTAGTAGAAACAGCTTGCTGAATTTTACTTTGTACTTGCACCAGTGAATTTTTATAGGTAATAAAAGCAATACGAGCACCGATGCATTCAATAACAGAGGCGAGTGCATCAATATATATATCAGTATCAATAGCGCCATCTACTAAATTTAAAATAAGGATTGAGCACAGTGGGTGGTTAAAAATAGTTCTAGAACTAAAGCGATATAAGCGAGGTTTAACCCTTAACAGTTTCATTACATCGATTTCTACCGGAGAACAAAAGCCATTTTTAGAACTAAAGAAAAGTGATTTTTCATTGATCGGGTAAAAAGCAATACAGCCATCTAAGTTCATTGTATAAAGAAATGAAAACACTTCATCTCTAATTTTTTCTAAAGTAAAACAATGATTAAGTCGAGATGTTAGCTGCATACAGCTGCCATATTTAGCCGCTTGTGCCATTGAAATATTAATAACTCGATCTTTTGAACTAATTTCTGTTTCAAAGCTATGAATTTTATCTTGATAAGAAATAAGTTTTTTTAGCTTTTTATCCAAAGCTAATAAAGAAATAGGTTTTGCAAGGAAATCATCGGCACCACACTCTAAACCTTTAAGTACAGCATCTTCGGTGGCTAGGCCAGAATACAAGACAAAAGAGGTTGCGACGGTATGTTGTTCAACGTTACGTTTTATCCATTGTGACCCTTTGTCTTCGCCAATATTTTCATCAACTAAGGCGATGTCAAAAAGTTGATTGTCGCTGACTAACTTATCCGCATCTTTAATATTAGTCGCGCACGTTACTTCAAAACTTTCGGTTAATGCTTCATGAAGCAGTTCAAGGTAATCTTTGTCATCATCAATAATTAACAAACGGGGTTTAGGCATAATAATTCCTTTTTTTATGAGATTTCAACCTTAGTAAAGGCAGTTGTTAAGCACTTTTTTGAAAAACACTAGAACGATTACGCCCTTGGTCTTTTGCTTGATATAAAGCGATATCAGCTTGTTTTATTAATTCACTTGCATTGGCTACGTGATCGGCAGCGCTTGTTGTTGCAATACCAATACTTACCGTCACATAAGGAAATATTGATGAATATTCGTGTTTTATTTTTTGGCTTAATAGCGCTAAGCTTAATTCTTTTGCTTTAAATCTAGCGCCCTCGACTGGCGTAAAAGGCAACACAACAATAAATTCCTCTCCCCCATAACGAGCTAATGAGTCAGTGGCTCGATTAAGCGTTTCATTAAGCGTATTAGCAACCTGAACTAAACACTTATCGCCTTGTGGGTGACCATAGTTATCGTTATAAGGCTTAAAAAAGTCAATATCTATCATCAATATTGATAATTCCCCTTGTTGTCGCTCATTAATTTGCCAAGCACTAGCGAGGACTTCTTCTAACCCTCTTCGGTTAAGTATCTGCGTTAGCGGGTCAATACTACTGAGTATTTCTAGTTGTTTATTGGCGCGTTCAAGCGCTCCTTTCATTTTGGTAATACGTTCCATCGCTCTTAATTTTGCGCTCAAAATCACTTGTTTTATCGGCTTTGTTAAGTAATCGTCAGCACCCGCATCAATACCTTGAGTTAAATACTCTTCGCTGTCGTTGGAGCTAAGAAAGATAATAGGGAACCATTTGGGGTATTCTTTTCTTATCATTTTTGTTAGCGCAAAACCGTCAACCTCGGGCATTTCTATATCCATAAGCACTAAATCAATGTTTTCTTTCTTTAATGCTGCCATCGCCTGCACATGACCATTAGCAACGACGGCAATATGGCCGCTGTCAATGATCATCGCACTAACAACTTCTCTGATAAACTTATTATCATCCACAACTAAAATGTTCACATTAATGCCTTATTACATGGGCCATAAATTAAAATATTGATGTTTACGATGCCCAAACATATGATGCTTCGACAACATTACCATTATCTTGGAAGTCTAAGCTGTCACACAGCTGCTCAACTAACTCAATACCACGACCGCTAAGCTCGAGTTTATTTGCTGGCTTGTTCACTCGTTGCTCATAGTATTTTTTTATATCAAATCCTTGCCCACTATCTTGTATTTTAATCATAATTCGACCGCCATTTGGAAAGGGGTAATGGCATATTTGTAATTCGATAAAGCCATGCGCTAAATTTTTCAAACGCAATTCTCGTTCTTTATAATATTGAGAGAAACCATCTGCACTGGCTTTTAACTTAGAGCTTAAGCCTAAGACACCATGGTCAAGTGAATTAATAAATAACTCAGTGAGTATGCTGTATAAACTTTGCCAATGCTCTGCATGACCTTCTATATCATTTATTTGATTCATAGCCATAGGAATTGGGTTTATAGAGGCTAAGCGCTTACCACTTAAGGTTAGTTGCCAGTGCCATGCTGGCTCTGTTGCCAAATAGATATCGTCAAGTTGCTTAGCTGAAATATTGGTAATGCCATGACTGGCGACCAGCACGTGCTCCCAACCTCCGCAAGGAATGTCAATCAATGAAATATCATCTTCTTGTGGCATAGCTTGGCAAAAGTCATTAACCGCGTTAAGCACACATTCACTAACCTTATGCGTGATTACGCCATGCTTTGCCGCCTGTTCGAATCGGTCAAAATCAAACATTTCCCCGTGTTCATTTCTCGCCTCGACAATACCATCACTGATTAAGATCATCCGATCGGTTTCTTCAATACCAAATACGGTTAATTTACTATCGGGTAAAAGCTTTGGAAGCACACCTATCGGTGGGTGACTTGACGATATTTGATGTTTTATTTTTCCTTGTTCAGAAAACAAGTAAGCATCGGGTAAGCCCGCATTAAAAACATAAACAGATTTATCATGGCTAGAGATACTGGCAAACCCCGCCGCAAGAAATAAATCTGCAGGCAGTAAATCATAAAGTTGATGATTAATTTGATTAATAATTTCAAATAACAAAAAACCTTTTTTGGTCATTGCTCTAAAGGTTTCCGCTAAGGGAATAGCACCAATAGATGAACGCAGTCCATGGCCAGTAAAATCTCCCAACATAACATTAACGTCACCATTAGGAGATAAAGCCGTTAGTTGTATATCACCACTAAATAACGCGGCGGGTTTTTTAATAATGCCAATGCGGTCAAGCGAGAAGTTTCTTGCCTCAATAACGCCCGACATTAACTGTTCAGCAAGCTCGGCATCTTTTTGTTGTTCTTGTTGTAAAATCTTAACTTGTGCGTATAAATCACTGATTCGTTGGATTGACTTTATTTTAGCTTTAAAAACTTTGGGTGAAAACGGCCTGACCAATATACCGTCACCGCCAGCATCAACACACTCAATAAAGGCTTCATCTGTATCCATACTGGTAATAAAAATCAGTGGGCACAAGCTATTATCTTGCGATAAACTTTTAATTTCTCTTGCTGCTTCATAGCCGTTCATAATGGGCATATTAATGTCCATTAACACTAAGTCAGGCTTATATTTAACATACATTGCCACGCCACGAGCACCATCATTAGCTGTAAAAACACGATAACCTTGCTCTTTTAATAAGACGCTTAAGACTTTGCATTGCATGGCAGAGTCGTCAACAACTAAAGCTAATTTAACATCATTTTTTCCAGCTAACACGGCTATAACCTATAATTCTATGGTGAGTAAACGGTGAAATTGCGCGATTTCTAAAATTTTATTCACTGAATCGCTTGGCTTACTAATCACAACTTTTCCTGAATAGTTTTCAGCATGATCTTTAAGTAATAAAATCATGCCTAAAGCAGAGCTATCCATATAAGTCGCTTTTGATAAACAGATAGTAAACATCGAGTTTTTTTCTTTACAGTTAATATAGGCATCTCGAAAGTGTTGATGCAGTGAGAAATCAAACCGACCTTCAATACTAATTTCTATATTTTTTTTATCTTCTGATACTTGCTTTATAACATTCATAGTCGTTCCTAATAATTTATAATTAAAACAACTCAACAACACCCTCATCCATAGATGACTGAGATACGCTGCGCTGCTCATTTTGATGATGAGATTGTTCGATAAGCGATTGACATTGATGCTGTAATTTTTGTAATGCTTGTGGAGTATTACTATTATTGATTTCAAATTCCATTAAAACTTGATTGAGAGCCGTAATAGTTTCAGTATTATGTTTAAGGGTTGCAAGGGCTTGACACGTTAAGTCTTCAAATTGTAGCGAGCGAATGCCTGTAGCGACTGTTTCAGCAATTTTTGGTGATAATCCAGCAAGCTCTTCAACAATGGCATTGGTTTGTGAAGAAGATTCACCCACATGCTCAACCATAAGACTGACTCGACTTTTAGCCTCAAGTGTTGCGGTCATATCAGCTGAAGCCATAACTTGAATTGAGTTTCTTAGCTTTTCAATGATAATTTGTGCCAATGATATTTCTTCACGAATATTATCATTGAGCTCGGTAGAATTAACTGATAACGCCCTGACTTCATTGGCCACTACAGCAAAACCTCTACCGGCATCTCCGGCTCTCGCTGCTTCTATAGCGGCATTAAGGGCTAATAAATTAGTTTGGCTCGCTAAACTTTCTACTTGTCCCAATAAGCTAAAAATACCGTCGAGCTGTTTACTCATTTCATCGCTAAATGACACGGCGGCTAAACTTTGCTTGCTAGTGGTCATAATCACCTGTAAAAAATCATCTAAAGTCTCACTGGAGTCGTGAACAAAAGACTCTATCGTGGTACCGTTTTCATCAACAGCACCTCGATGATTACCAATAGCAACATTAAGCATGACTTGTTGTTCATCCGTTAAGCTTTTTAAAGACTTGAAACTATCTGCAATCCCAGTCGTAGCCTCTTGAATTAAGATACTGGCCCGGTCAACTTCTGTATCAACGATGGCTATTTGCTGGCTAAGTAAGCTAACAATTTTTGTCAGGGTTATTTTTATTTCTTTTTCATTGTTGTTTACATTAAGCCCATTGCGCCCCTCAACATCACTTGCACTAGATAATGTTAGCAAAGCATGATTATTTTTATATAAGATAATCAAGACAAACGACAGTAATAATGTCAGCGTAATTGATAAGTAACTCAGTTGAAAAAATAAAAGGTCCATCAGTATTACGCCAACAATCACCAGCCCAGTCTTTAATAACAGCATGGCTTTATTTTTCATAAAACACCTCTTTTTTACTCTGTCGAGCCAGTGCAGCATGAGCTAAAATTTCCTTAGGTATATTAACTAATGAGCACTCTTTTACCTGAGCATTTAATGCATGAGCACTGCCTGGCATACCCCAAATTAAACTACTTGCCTTATCTTGGATAATAGTCATAGCGCCAGCATTTTTTAAATTTAATAAACCTTTGGCTCCATCTTGTCCCATGCCGGTTAATAATACCGCTTGAACATTGTTAGCAAGTGGTAGTAAGGAATTAAACAAAATGTCAACGGCAGGCTTGTGGCGGTTAACATCAGGTGAGTCTTCTAAAATACAAAAAAGTGCTCCACCTTTACTTTCTACTTTTAGATGAAGATTACCTGGCGCAATATAAACATTACCCGCTTTAATCTTTTGGCCATGCCTTGCTTCTTGCACATCAACGGCACAAATTTCGTTCATCCGTTGTGCATATCTCGCACTGAATGTTTTTGGAATATGTAAGGTGATAACCACAGCTGGAGAATTACTTGGCAAAGCGGTAATAATCGCTTTAATTGCTTCAGTGCCTCCTGTTGAAGCGCCAATAGCCACTAAATGATTCGAGCGCTGGCAACCTTTAAAGGGTAGTAGACCAGTCGCTAGAGGTTTTGATAACGTGCTGTTAAGTCGAAAATTTTTATTATCAACCATTGCGGCAAATTTTATTTTTCTCAATAAAGTCTCTTGAAAGGTAGACTTATTAGCAATCAAGGCTTCAAAACTAGGTTTTGCAATAAAATCAACAGCTCCTATTTCTAAAGCTTGTAGGGTGATATCAGCCCCTTTAGTCGTTAATGTTGATAGCATCACTACCGGCATAGGATGCAGTCGCATTAAGTTTTTCAAAAAGGTAATACCATCCATCTTTGGCATTTCAATATCTAAAGTCAGTACGTCAGGATTTAGCTTTTTGATTTGCTCTCGAGCGATCATAGGGTCTTTAGCTTCGCCAACTACTTCAATTTCAGGATCATCTTTTAAAACCTCATTAACAACCGCTCGAATAACCGAGGAATCGTCAATAATTAATACTTTAATTGGCTTCATATAACTAACATCCTAAGCTCGATAGTGGCTAATAAATAGCGCTAAGAAAATTCTACTTCACCTTCTACAGGTGTTTGGTCTATACGGTTTTACTATTCAACACTTTCATCGGTTGATTATTATCGCTAAAATAATTCTACATCACCCTCTACAGGTGTTTGGTCTATACGGTTTTAATATTCAACACTTTCATTGGTTAATTGTTATCAATAAAATAATTCTACGTCACAAGCTCAGCATGTGCTTGGTTTATATGGATTTTAATAATCACTAAAATAATTCTACATCACCTTCTACAGGTGTTTGGTCTATACGGTTTCTGTAAGCACTTTCACGGCGCGCAATAGTATCATTATGTAAATTATCAATCGTTTTAACAAAAGCTCGGCCACTTAGCGGTTCAAACAAAATTTTGCGAGGAAAAAAAGAACCTAAATCTGAACCTTCAACGGGTATCCCTTCATCTGCAAGATATTTCATCACAAAGCTAATATTTCTTTCGCCAATATCAGACATATGTTTTAAGACTTTACCGCCACCAAATACCTTAGCGCGTAAATTTACTTTTCGACCACCATTTTTCAATATCATATTAATGAGGTGTTCCATTGCAAAGTTGCCATAACGCGTTGCATCAGATGCCATACCACGTTGTCCCCAATCAACTTCATGGGCTTCTTTATCGGTTAGCGGCAGCATAAAATGATTCATGCCACCTATTCCGCTATGTTCATCCCAAATACAGGCTGAAATACAAGACCCTAACGTGGTCGCTATAGCAACATTTTCTCGAGTCATATAAAACTCACCCGGAAGAATTTTAGCGATAACTTGTTGTCTTTTTGCATCCCAGTAATGATTTATATGGGCAAACTCTGCTAAACATTGTTTTAAGCATTGCTTAACATAAATATTATCTTGTCGATTTAAAACCATGATTATTTGTTCACTTATTATAGAACGGCTAAAATGCTTTTCTAAAAATGGTACGTCCGACACTTTCAAAATGTTGTTGATATTGACCTAAATTTTCACTATGCCCTAAAATAAGCAAACCGCCTGGTGCTAACATTTCATAATACCGGGCAAATAATTCTTGCTGCGTTTTTTTGTCAAAATATATAATCACATTTCGACAAAAAATGATGTCAAATGGCCCTTTCATTGGCCATTCATGTAATAGATTCAATTTTTTAAAGGTAATAAGTGCTTGTAACTGTTTACCTACCTTTACTTTACTTTCGTTAATGCCAATGCCTTTGGTAAAATATTTTTCCTTAAACTTCCTGGGAACATCTTCTATGCGGCGTTCATCATAAGTCCCTTCTTTAGCAACAGCTAACACATTACTGTCAATATCTGTTGCTAATATTTTTACATCCCATTGACTTAATTGGCTTTTCATTGCTTCGAGCACCGTAATAGCAATACTGTAAGGTTCTTCTCCAGTGGAGCTTGCAGACGACCAAATTCTCAGACGTTTATCATGCGATAGGCGATTACCGAGTAATTTAGGTAGTTCATCTTGCGTCATATAATCAAAATGATGTTGCTCACGAAAAAAACTGGTTAAATTCGTGGTAATCGCATTGATAAAGTAATCTTGCTCTTTTTCTGTATCTGCCTTTAATAAGTTGCAATAAGCCGTAAAGGAGGGAAGTTTACGCTCACGAATAATACGAGTAAGACGACGGTACACCATCTCTTTTTTACTGGCATTGAGTACAATACCAGCTGTGTCATAAACAAATTGACAAAGATAATCAAAGTTATCGCCACTTAATTGAAACGCTTTATCACGCTCTGTCATTAATAGTTTGCCCTAGAACTCTTCCCACTCTTGATCAGATTCAGTTTTGGTTCTAGTCACCCTTGCTCTGGGCGCTGGTCTGGTTGGTTGTCTGCTCGCGGCTCTTGTTGGTTGTCTACTTGCAGGTTGTCTACTCGCGGGCTGTCTACTTGCTGGTCTTCTACTTGTTTGTTGTGAGCGACGAACGGGGGTTTGAATCTCTTGTTCATCATCTTCGCCATTATTAAAGAAGGCAACTTGATCAAGGAGTGCTTGTGACTGTTCTTCCATTGACTTACTCGACGCTGCCGCTTCTTCGACTAATGCAGCATTTTGTTGAGTCATTTCGTCCATTTGGCTAACGGCTGCACTGACTTCGCCAATACCGGCCGATTGCTCTTTACCCGCACTGTCAATATCGCTGATCATTTTACTGACTTCTTCAATAGCATTAACCAATTCAGTAAAAGTTTGACCGGTTTCATCAACTAACTTAGTCCCTTGACCTACCGCTTCAACACTGTCGTTTATTAAACCTTTAATCTCTTTAGCAGCACCGGCTGAACGTTGCGCTAAGTTGCGAACTTCTGCAGCAACCACCGCAAAACCACGACCTTGTTCACCCGCTCTTGCCGCTTCAACTGCAGCATTTAAGGCCAACAAGTTGGTTTGAAAGGCAATTTCATCAATAACACTAATAATGTCAGCTATTTTTTTACTCGACTTATTAATATCACTCATCGCCGTGATAGCATTTTTTACTACTGCGCCACCATTAGTTGCTTTGTCCATGACCGAAGCTGACAACTTACTCGCTTCAGATGCATTCTCTGCATTTTGCTGCACAGTACTGGTTAGTTCTTCCATAGCAGAAGCTGTTTCTTCAAGGCTAGAGGCTTGAGATTCTGTTCTGTGGCTAAGTTCATTGTTTCCTTCAGCAAGTTCACGAGCCGAATCAAAAACATTGGTTGACGCGCTGCGAATATCACCAACCATATTACTCAATACATCAATAAATTCATTAATAGAAGTGCCAATAATATTAAATTCACCTACCAACTCTGTTTCAATGTATTGCGTTAAATCACCGTCGGATAAGGTCATTAACGTTTCTTTAATTTGAGCAATAGCTTGCTTTCTTCCGGTGATATCTGCGGCATATTTAACGACTTTCATGGTCTTGCCATTTAAATCTAAAATAGGGTTGTAAGACGCTTGAATCCAAACTTCTTTTCCGCCTTTGCCTATGCGTAAATATTCGCCACTGTCGAATTCACCGCGATTCAGTTTTTGCCAAAATTGTTGATATTCAATAGTCGACTTATGAGCAGGCTCAACAAATAAGCTATGGTGTTGCCCCTGTATTTCACTAAGTGTATAACCTAACGCCGATAAAAAATTGTCATTGGCGGTAATAATAGTACCGTCCATATTAAATTCAATCACCGCTTGAGATTTGCTTATCGCGGCAATTTGTCCAGAATAATCAGCACTTATTAATTTTTGTTTGGTGACATCTGAGGCGAATTTCACCACTTTAAAAGGTTTATCATTTAAGTCTAATATAGGATTGTAAGAAGCTTGTATCCAAACTTCTTTACCACCTTTACCGATGCGTTTATATTCTTTTGAGTCGTATTCACCGCGATTTAAGCTTTCCCAAAAGAGTTTATATTCAACACTCCCTTTGAGCTCTGGCTCAATAAACATGCTGTGATGCTGGCCTTTTACTTCTTCTAGGGTATAGCCGAGCGTTGATAAAAAGTTTTCATTCGCGGTGATAATTGTGCCGTCCATATTAAATTCAATCACAGCTTGCGCTTTACTTATCGCTTCGATCTGACCTAAAAAGTTTGCGTTGGCTAATTTTTGTTCAGTAATGTCCGTTGCAAATTTCATCACTTTATAAGGAACACCCTCTGTATTAAGAATAGGGGTATAAGACGCCTGTATCCAAACTTCTCTGCCGCCTTTAGCAATGCGTTTATAAGTTTTTGATTCAAACTCACCACGATTCAAGCTTTCCCAAAAATTTTGATATTCTTCACTTATTTTAAAACTATGTTCGACAAACATACTGTGATGCTTACCTTGCACTTCTTCTAAGCTATAACCTAAGGTCGATAAGAAGTTTTCATTGGCGGTAATAATAGTACCGTCCATATTAAACTCAATTAGCGCTTGAACTTTATTCAGCGCTTCTATCTGAGCTAACATGTCTGCAAATTGCAATTCTTTAGCCTGCTCAACTGAAATTTCGGTATCTTTACCCATGGTAGTATTCTTCCCTATCGATTGAATGTTATCTTTTATTTTTATAGAATTAAGCACTAACTCAATAACAATGCTTCCTACTAAACGTTTAATTGTCGAGATCCAAGCTCTTTTGAGCGCAATTTTTAACTCTTTATCTAGTATCATTGTTAATGCTAGCAACAAGGCATTTTCAACATCTGCTTGATAATTTTTAACATCATTAATAGTGACTGATGTATTAATTTTTTCTTTAGTCAGTTCAATTGGCTGTAATAAATTTATTTCATGGCTTAATAAACAGATAAAGTCTTTATTAGCCCGGATTTTATCTTGCTTATCATTTTTTAATAATGCTGCTAATTCCGGTCGTAATACAAATAATTGTTGATAAAACAAATCGCCAACATTGGGTGAAAGTGTCAGTATTTTTTGCCAACTTTGCTGAACTAAATTGATCTGTTTACCTGTCATTATATTAATGCTCTTATTTATTGAGATTGTCGTTTATTCAATAACTATCAACAATTAACGCTGCTTTCTATGTGTTTTGCTGTGAACTTTTTAGGTGATTGTCTACGTCGTAGAGTTCGTCCTGATCTAATAAACTATGACTATCAAGTAAAATAATAAGCCTGTCGTCAATTGACACTAAGCCCTGTAAAAAACAACGATCTATTTTATTACCAAAAGTAGGAGGGACCCGTATTGATTTTTTGTCAAACTTGTACACTTCTGACACGGCGTCGACCACAATACCGACTACCATGTTTTTTTGACTATTTGGCTTTCGTAAAATAATGGTCACTGTTTGCTCATTATATACGAGCGGTTGTTGACCAAAACGTTGGCGTAAATCTATGATAGGTACAATAATGCCACGTAAGTTAATGACCCCTTTGATATAATTTGGCTTGTTCGGTAACTCAGTAACTGAACTCCACACGCGTATTTCTTGTACGCATAAAATATCAACACCATACTCTTCGCCATTTAACATAAAGGTGAGATATTCTTGCTCTTGTTCCATGGTATCTTCCTTTATTTATATTAACTGATGTTTTTCAATTTCTTGTAAAACGTTAACATTGAGTAAAATGACAACATTTTCGCCAACATTTACTAAACCTTGTAAGTAATTTTGTGGTACATAGCCACCAAATGCTGGGGCAGGTTTTATATCGCTAGCTTCTACATTGAGCACATCTGAGACGGCGTCAACCACAAAACCTATAGTGCGCGTTTTGTCTTCGGTTTCCACAGTTAAAACAATCACTACCGTTGTTTCACAATAAATAGCACTACCGATATTAAATTTCATTCGTAGATCAACTATCGGTACAATAATACCGCGCATATTTATAACCCCTTTAATATAACAAGGTGAATTAGGGATGCGGGTTGGGTTTTCCCAACTACGTATTTCTTCGACACATAAAATATCAACCGCATATTGTTCATCGGCTAATAAAAAAGTGAGGTATTGGTCACCACTGGTTATAAAGTCGATGCCCTCTAAGGAATACTCTCCCTCAACTGGCACCTCTGCTGCTAACATTTGAATATCCATTAAGTGTTCACTCCTGTCGATATTGACTGGGTAATTTGAGATTGAACACTTGACTGGTGGTGTTGATTTATTTGTGCTTTTGTTAACGCCATTTCAATAATACCTGGTACATCAAGAATCATAGCCACAGAACCGTCACCCAAAATAGTGGCTCCTGAGACACCTTGAACTTGTTGATAATTATCATTTAAGCTCTTAATGACGACTTGCTGCTGGGCAAGTAAATCATCAACCATTAAACCAATTTTTTGTCCGTCTGCTTCAACCACAACCAACAAACAACTTTCGATATGTTCAAATTCACAAGGAATATTAAATAACTGATAAATAGGGATAACCGGTACATTATCTTCCCTGAGTCGATAAAGCAGCATGTCACCTGAAACACGATTAATAAGCTCTTTTTGTGGCTGCAGAGATTCAACAATAGTAATTAAAGGAATGATATAAACTTCCTTACCCACCCGAACTAACTGACCATCAAGTATCGCTAAGGTAAGGGGTAGGTTTACCCGAAAGGTACTCCCCTTGCCTTGTTCAGACTCGACTTGTATTCGTCCACCTAATGATTGAATATTCTTTTTTACCACATCCATACCGACGCCACGACCAGAAATATCACTGACTTCTTTAGCAGTAGAAAATCCAGGTTCAAAAAGTAAATCAAAAACTTGGCTATCAGACAAGGTGGTTTTTTCATCAACGAGGCCTTTTTCAAGTGCCTTATTAAAAACAGCTTGGCGGTCAATGCCGCCACCATCATCACTAATTTCAATACAAATACTGCCACCTTGATGAAAGGCATTAAGCACAATAGAACCCTTTTCAGGCTTACCATTAGCGAGTCTAACTTGTGCAGACTCAATACCATGATCAACGGCATTACGCACTAAATGTACCAGCGGATCGCCAATTTGTTCCATAACAGTTTTATCGAGTTCTGTTTGCTCACCTTTAAGAATAAGCTCAATTTCTTTTCCTGTTTTTTTAGACAGGTCATGTACTAACCTTGGAAAACGATTAAAAACGAAACTAATCGGTAGCATGCGAATTCGCATAACACTTTCTTGTAATTCTTTAGTATTTTGCAGTAACTGCTCCAACCCCGCATTTAGGCGCTCAACTTTTGATAAGTCAAAATCATTGCCTAACTCAGACAGCATAGATTGAGTAATTACTAATTCACCAACCAGGTTAATTAAACTGTCAACTTTATCAACACCGACTCGAATAGAGCCGAGATCATTTTTAGACTTACCTGCCGGCTTATCTGGGGTGTTTTTTGGCGTAGGCTCAGGAAAGCTGTCTTCGATTGGCGTTGTTATATTAGCCGCTTCATCTTGGCTTGACTCGTCAAGGGTATTGGCTTCAATCACCTCTTCAACGTTGACTTCTGGGATGTGATCTTCTTTGGTAATAATTAATTCACATTCATCTTCAACCCATTCAAAGACTTCTTTTATATCCGCTTCACTGGCATTTGAGCACAATGTTAACTGCCAACTTAAATAGAGTTCTTCGGCATCAATATCACTTAATGCTGGTAGGTCTTTAGCATCAGCCACTAAAGAAATTTCTCCTAAATCAGCCAAGGCATTAAAGAGGAGTAGAGGATCATTACCGGTTTGCACTAAATGATGCTCTGGTATAAATTTTATCTGCCACCTTGTTATATCATTGTTATTGTCTGTGGTGTCATCAACATTTATAAGTAGTGCTTCAGTATTCCCATTGCCACTTGAGGCTAATGTTTCCTCTAAGCGCGTTGAGTTTTCAGCTATTTTTTCACTATCACACTCTTGTTCATCTCTTATTGCCTCAATTAACAAGCGCATACAGTCAACAGACTCTAATAATAATTCAACGTCATCTTGTTCAATATTACGCCTGCCATCACGCATTTCATCAAGAAGTGTTTCAACCAAGTGGGTGAACTCTGTGACATGATTAAAGCCAAAAGTACCAGCACCTCCTTTAATGGAATGGGCAGCACGAAATATTGAATTAATCGTTTCATCATCACCTTGCTCTAAATTTAGCAAGCTCGACTCCATTAATTCGAGACCTTCAAAACTTTCTTCTAAAAAGCTTGGAATAAACTGTGTGAGATCTACGCTCATAATAGCTACCTAACAACCCGTTTAATGGTTGCTAATAATTTTTCAGGATTAAAAGGTTTAACTAACCATCCGGTAGCACCAGCTGCTTTGCCACGCATTTTCATATCACCAGAACTTTCGGTCGTTAGCATCAAAATAGGAGTAAACTTAAAAGGGGGTAACTTACGTAACTCTTCGCATAAAGTAATACCATCCATAATCGGCATATTTACGTCAGAGATCACTAAGTCAAACGCCCCACCCTGAGCTTTGCTCAAACCTTCTTGTCCGTCTCTTGCTTCAACGGTTTCATAACCGGCACTTTTTAATGTAAAACTAACCATATCGCGAATAGAGTTAGAATCATCAACAACCAAAATTTTGGTCATAGGTATTTCCTTTTTAAGGTAAATATAAACAGCAAAAGCTTAATAATATTTAGAGGATATCTCACTAAAAAATTGATTCTAAGCATTTAGATATTGATTTAAAATGGCTTCATTAAGCCCTAATTGCTTAACGCTTTCTTGAATAACACGGGAGGTAGAATTCCAATTGAGTACTTTATTTTGTGCTGCGATGTAGGTTACCGCCGCTAATAATAATTGCACACCAACGGTATCTATATGGGTAACAGCGCTGTCGTCAAAAGTTATAACATCATTTTTAGCAATTTCATCGAGTAACTGATTTTTACAGTCATCCACTTGAGCAATGGTTAGCAGAGCCGGTAATATGAACATTTAATCCCTTATAAATTCGTATAAAAATAGAATTCTTAGCAATAAAGATAAACCATAAAAAATTAACTGCAAGTTTATTTTAATAGAAACCCGCCATTTTTTAGGTGTTTAGCATAAATTTATTGCTTTTTTTTTAAATAAACATAAATAAAGTGAGCTTTCGTAATGAATATATTGCTTTCCCTGTTTACAATTATTATGGTTAAAAAAAGGATATGTTTTGAGAACAGCTATGCCAGAAGATAATCAAAAAGTGCCCAGCCAAATATTTCGTTGGTTTGAAAAAATGAAAACTAACTACGAGCAGAGTGTTCAAGGTGTATTAGAGCGATTCGAAAAATATAGTCATAGCCAACAATTAAGAATTGATCTCGCTAATCAATCAAACATTGATAACTTAAAGCAGTCTCATCAAAAACATCTTGACCAACAAAATGCTCATATCAAACAATTAACTGAAGATGCAAGCTATTACAAAAAACAAATCAGTAAACAACAACAAACCATAGAGCAACTTAATAGTCGCTATGATGCAGTGATGAGTTGTTTGTTAACTGAAAAAAGAAAAGACATAGACATTAAAGATATTTTTTCAGACGACGAAGATGAAAACAGCGAGCTTATTGAAGACTTATACTTAGAAACTCACCATAACAAAGCTGTTGATGACCCCTTTAAACAGCAACGGCAAAATGAGTTAAATAATGAGCCCGACATAACGACTTCGCCCTTAAGCGAAAGTGATAACGACTTGTTTGATAAAGCTCTCATAAAAAGACAGTCTGGCGATGTTGAACAAGCGTTTCAATTGTTTGAACAAGCGGCAAAGCTTGGTCATGCAAAAGCGATGGGCGCGATGGGCCGTGCTTTTTTCTTAGCTGAAGGCACAGAAGAAGATCATGGCCTTGGACTTGCCTGGCTTATTCATGCGGCAAATCAAGATCTACCGCAAGCGGTTGCTCGGGTAAAGTTTTTTCAAGACAATAACCCTGAGCTTTACTTACAGGCACTTAATCTATCAGCAGACCCAATATTCCTTAAATATTAATAGCGCGATAACTTGGCTTTTATAACATGTAAAAATAGCCACTTTAGCAATGTATATTGTATAAAATAAACAATTCATGTCATAATAACGAAATAATATACATTACTTTTGGGACGCTAATGACACAAAAAATGACTATAGGTGTAGGAGGCTCTGATGCACAAACAGAGCTAGCCAAACTTAACAATATGACCGGCGATGTTGAGCCTATTTCTTCAAACGAGTTTCAGTTACGTATCGCTAAAGCTCAGCAATTAATGAAAGATAATAATATTGAGGCAACTTACTTAGATGCTGGCACTAACCTCTATTATTTTACGGGCACAAAATGGTATGCCAGTGAACGTATGGTTGGGGCAATAATCCCACAGCAAGGCGAAATTCAATACATTACCCCCTTCTTTGAGGTCAATACCTTACGTCAGTATATGACCATTAAAGGTAAAGTTAATGGTTGGCAAGAACATGAAAATCCTTATCAATTATTTATTGAAACCTTAAAAAATATGGGGATTGACTCAGGCAATATTGCGCTTGACGAGTCAACCGCATTCTTCATTGCTGATGGTATTAAACAATGTGCCGACAGTAGCCCAAACAATTACCAACTGATCAATGCAAAAGCAATTACGGCTGGTTGTCGTAGTGAAAAATCGTTAGCTGAAATAGCGTTGCTACAACAGGCTAAAAATATGACGATGGCAGTACATCAAGCCGTCGCTAAAATATTATATCAGGGGATCAGTACGCAAGAAGTTACTGACTTTATCAATCAAGCCCACATAAAGGTTGGCGCCGCTGCAGGATCTTACTTTTGTATTGTGCTCTTTGGTGAAGATTCATCTTTTCCACACGGGGTAAAAAACCCAAAAACTTTAGACATTAACGATATAGTGCTTATTGATACCGGTTGTCAGTTAGAAGGATACAATTCAGATATCACCAGAACCTATGTTTTTGGTGAAGCTAACCCACGTCAGCGTCAAATGTGGTTGATTGAAAAAAATGCCCAAGCAAGTGCATTTAACGCAGCAATACTTGGCGTACCTTGTGGTGATGTTGATATTGCCGCTCGCGATTATTTAGCCAGCCAAGCAATGGGACCTGATTATCAAACACCGGGTTGTCCCCACAGAACCGGCCACGGCATAGGTTTAGATATTCATGAATGGCCTTATCTAGTTCGCAGTGATAAAACCCCCTTGTCGGTAGGTATGTGTTTCTCTAATGAACCGATGTTAGTGGTGCCAGACGAATTTGGTGTTCGCCTAGAAGATCATTTTTATATGAGTGAGCATGGAGCAAAATGGTTTACTGAACCATCATATTCTATCGATGACCCGTTCGGATTAATGAAGGGTTAGTTAATTTTAATTAAAAAAGTTAATCCTTTCAGTTAATAATTTGTAACGTTTTCGCTTGTATTTCACGTTATTAGTTCACATTAGCCAAATAATTGTTTGGCTAATGCTTAAGCATTGAGTAGAATTAACTCACTTATAAACGAAGGTTGGTTGGAGATTTAATACTATGCACGCTCTGTTTGAATATCTCCCCCTCGTTGTTTTTTTTATTGTTTATAAATTTGTTGATATATATTGGGCAACTGGCGCTTTAATTATCCTTGGCGCCGCGCAAATAATTTACTATCTTTACAAAAAAGAACCCATCCCTAAACGTACCTTAATATTTTTTGTCCTTATTGCGGTGTTTGGTGGGCTAACAATATTTTTACATGACGATACTTTTCTCAAATGGAAAGTCACCATCATCAATTTATTGTTTGCAATCGCACTTATGGTCAGTGATAAGATTTTTAATAAAAACATCATCAAAGACTTCCTCGATGAGTCATTAACTTTACCTGAGAATATTTGGCGTAAATTAAACTTAGCTTGGGCGCTCTTTTTCACATTTTGCGCGATATTAAATTTATACGTCGCTTTTAATTTTGACCAAGACACTTGGGTCAACTTTAAAGTATTCGGTTTAACCGGCTTAATGTTTGTTTTTTCAATCGCCTCAATTTTATTATTATCAAAACATTTACCCGATGATGATGAAGAAAGTGACAGACCAATTGAAGAAAAAAAGTAATCACTTAACCTATATATAATCCTCAAACTTTATGGAAACGACATGTTTTATCTTATTTATTCAGAAGACGTAGAAAATAGTTTAGCTTTAAGAATGTCAGTACGTGAGCAACATTTAGCACGTTTACGAGAATTACAAGACCAAGGGCGATTATTAATGGCAGGTCCTTGTCCCGCAATCGATAATGAAAACCCTGGTGATGCAGGCTTTACAGGTTCGCTTATCGTTGCTGAATTTGATAGTTTAACGCAAGCCCAAGTATGGGCAGATAAAGACCCTTATATTGGCGCGGGTGTTTATAAAAAAGTGACCGTAAAACCTTATAAAAAAGTACTACCCGCATAAAGTTGAGCTATTATTACTTTACCTATGATCCGATGATTAACTATAAACTTATAAATATAATGAAAAGTATCATGAGCAAAACTTCTTTCTATTGTTTAACCTTAGCCCTTTGTTTTTTATCCAATGTTAGCTACGCAAAAAAGTCTATTGATGAATGTGAGCTGACCCAAAAAACAACCTCAGGCTTATCAGGCTGTCTAGACATAGTTAAACAAGCGGTAGATAGAGAGTTACAAACATGGATAAACAATCAAGTGTTCATCCTTGAAGAGTTTGCCTCTGTAACCGGAAGAAAAGCGGCATTAAACATGTTTAAACGCTCACAACGTAATTTTATTACCTTTAGAGAAAATGACTGTCGATGGCAGTACCTTGCTATTTCACCGGGAACGGGTGCGGCTTCTGCCTACAAGAAGTGTTATATTTTAGTGAGTCAAAGCCGTATTAAAGAATTAGAATCAATTAACCCCTAGTACTACTATTTCAGCCCAGTACACTGTTATATAAACAGTTGCTTGGCTGAAATATAACCCGCCTTACCACCAGCGGTAATCGTCTGAACATTGATGATTTTATGCTCGCCAAAACTTGCTTTTAGTTACTGACTTTCAAACAATTCACTTCAATGCTCATCATCATTTATTCCATATATAACCTGTCAACGCACCGACGAACACGATTAGCTGCTAAAGATTTTTGTCATTAATAATCGATAAATTAACATATAAATCCCCGCTGCGATAACACTGAGCGACAATGCTATTGCAGCAAATAAGTCGGGTGCTTTCATTAGGCTACTCATTAATGACTCTTGATAATAAAAAAACCATTGATGATTATCAGGAAAGACCACCGTATGCAGATAGTAAAAGACATCGGTAAAACCAAACAGTGAAAACACAGCTATAAATAAAAAAGTGGGAATAATTACCGCCATATAGCGCTCTTTTTTAGCTGGCTTTGGCTGTTTGAAACGAGATACACCAGCAATCGTAATCAGTAGTAATAAGACATTAATCACTGATATTGTACGTAATTGGTTAATTAAAACACTGACATCTTGTAAATGTACGACCTCAGGTTTGGTCAGTAAAGCGCGACGCTGGTTATCGTTATTGAGATAACTTAACCTTGCCAGACCCTCGCCGTTATTATGAATTTCATCAACTATTTCGTTAAAGCTTTGTAAATGTTGCTCACGACTTGTCTGGGCAAAGTCCTGTTTACCTTGTGTATTCTGTGGTGCATAAGTTTTTATCGTTTGTTCAATATTTAATGGTGAGTACCAAAACTTATAAAAAAAATTAACACTTTTATTGACTTGCCAACTTAGCCCCAGCGAAAAAAGCAATAAGAAACAACAACAACATAGCCATAAGAAGGTCGCTGAGTGGCGTCTATTTAGTGGTAAAATGCGGTTCATTAAAATTCAAACTCAATAGCCGCGCGCAAAATATGATCTTTGCTTTCGCCATTCAGTCCAGTGATAAAGGCGAGTTCCCATTTCAACTGCTTTTGTCGGTCAAAGCGTTGAATTCCCATGAAAGCTGGACCAATACCGACATAATCTTCACCTGAATATAACTCAATTGCGGGTTGAAATTGCGGTAGCCAGCGATAACGATACTGAGCGCGAAACTCCATTTCTATTTCATTTTTAATGTCATTTCCCCACTCGTAAATCAAAAATGCATTAATACTTAAACTGGTCCGCCCTATTTCTTTCTCAAACAGCAAGCCTGAAGTCACTTCCCAACTGTCTTTATTATGTTCTTTTTCAAATTCAAAAAGCATGCCCCAATCCGCCCAATACTGACCTTGCTCCGTTAGCATCCAACGGGTTTCTATTTCGTAAGCAGATAAACCAAAATTTCCATCAATATCGCGTTCGCCAACGATATAAAACTCTACCATCAGGTTGTCAAGTACAGACTGCCCGTAGGCAAAGCGCTGCGCTAAGTCATTGGTCTTTTCCGTTTGGTGAGACAGTAACCGCCATTCAACTTCTTTTTCATTGGGTAACACGTACGGATGATACACTTTATCCACCACTACCCCATCAGCAAAAGCAATAACGCTGTAAAGGTTGTACAAGAGTAACGTTAAAACATAAAATATTTTTTTCATGATACAACCTGCTTAAAGCGAGGGATCCGCCAAAGTTTTTGGGGAAACTGACACCAATAAAGTGCGATAAATAAAGCGCAAAGATAAAGTCCAATTTGTAATAGGGTTGGGCTTGCATCGTAACCAAATAAAGCTTTCAAAAAATGTCCTAATTCAGACTTTTCTCTAACAATAAAATTAACATCAAAAATCATACGACTACTGGGTAAAAAATCAATTTGTAGTAATAAATCGCTGGTTTTATTAAATAAACCACAAGCAAAGAAAACAAAAATAATTTCGGTGCTTCGACCATACAAACGCTCATTGAGAAACAAGCAAAAAAAGTACAATAGTATACTGATACTAATACAAATTCCTGTTCCTAAAACAACGCCAATAAAAAGTGAATTAACCATATCGGTTTGCGACCAATATCCAATAAAGTAAATGAGGAAGTTAGTACCCTGTAGCATAATAACTAACGCGAGTATTGCGCCAGCATACCAAGATAGCTGACTGTTATTGGCGGTACTAACGCTGATATGGGAGCGATGAATAAAATGTAAAATTAGAATATATACAAGAACATGTATACTCGCATAGAACCATTCAAGCCCGGTATCATCAAACATTTGGCTGATCACATCGATATAAATCCAAAGTAGTAACATAAACAAAATACCCAATAGCGCACCACTTATAAGGGTAAGACCACAGAGTTGAAACTTATTTTTAATCGATAACAACAAGGCTAACACCATAAAAATAACTAAACTGTTACTCAAAAACAAAAGCACGGTATTAATTAACATTAAGCACCTCCTGTTATGTTTTGAACAGTAGCTTTACTTGCTTTTTTACGCTCAGGCAACGGGGTAACGATAATGGTCCCTTTGGCACTATTAGGATTAAACTCACCAAAAAAGTTATATTTTCCTTCGGGTAATGGACCAATAAAAATCACCGCTCTTTTATGGGGGAAAATAACCTTTTCTCGATTTAAGTCAAAACTGTCAAACTCTTCAGGGGTTGTATCTCGATTATAAATAACAAGTTTAACTTTTTTGTTTGGTGGAATTTTTATAACCGCAGGAAAAAACAAATGATCTTTCAATTCTACGACATACTCAGCTCGTTCAGCCCAGACACTTGGGCTAAAGATTAAAGAGATAAAGAGGCTAATAATGCTGGTTTTTTTTATAAAAATAGCAGGTGCTTTCACTTATTGTCCTCCCATTCTTGTTCAAACTGATGTAAATGTAAGTCAATCGCTTGAGTCTTTTGTGGAAACCTTACTGACACGCTAAGGCCACCTAATTTCGTCGATTTTGCTAAAATAATACTCGCATGATGTAATTTAACAATATGCTGAACAATCGCTAAACCTAAGCCACATCCTACCACAGTAGAGTGATGGCTATCTCCACCCACACGATAAAAACGATCGAAAACTCGCTGGTATTCGCTGGAGTCAATACCGGGGCCAGAATCTTCAACAATCAGGGTGAAACTGTCTTCATCAATCAACGTTTTTACCAAAATATGCCCGCCTTTAGGAGTATATTTACAGGCATTACCAATTAAATTTTTCACTAAGGTCAATAAAGCAAATTCATTAGCATAAATAATTTGGGCTTCACTTTCTAACGAAATATCATGCTGATGCTGCAATATTTCAGGGTATAAGTCGCTGATCACTTGTTGCAACAATCCTTGTAATTCAAGCTTAGTGACTGCCATGGTGAGTTGATCAGGATTAGTACGATTTAACGTTAATATTTGATCGACAACATGAGCCATTCGGTCAACACTTTGACCTAATTGCATTAACGAAGCCTGCCCGGTGCTGTCAAGGTTTTCACTTTGGGTTATTTGTAAATTGTGAACATTAATTTTGAGCACACTTAACGGCGTTCTTAATTCATGAGCGGCGTCAGAAGCAAAATAACGTTCCCTTGAAAAAGCTGCCGACAAGCGTTCAAATAACAGATTTAGTGTCTGAATAACCGGTTGTAGTTCTTTTGTTGATGTCTCACTAGAAAGCTTTGATAAGTCATTAATTTTCTTTTCTGACAATTCTCGGCGCAAAACAGTTAACGGCTTTAAGCCTTGACGAATCGCCATAAAAATAAACAAGGCAATCAAAGGGATAACTAAAATAATAGGAGTCACAGCAGATAATATAACTTGTTCAGCCAGTGAAAATCTTTGTTCAAGCGGTTGGGCAACCAGCACTCTTAATTGACTTCTTTGCGCCTGTTCGTTTGTTGATGTTTCTATATATACTCGCCAACGCTGTCCAATAAAATTAAGGTCCGTAAACCCTGCAGGTAACTCAGTAATTGACTGTTCAGGAGCATTATCTGTGCGTAGTAATAAAGTATTATTGCTAAAGACTTGATAAGCAATATGGTTAGAAGGGACCACTGTTGCTGCACTTAATCGATTTTCGGCACCCTTGTCAGAAAGAGTCGCAGAGGTCGCTAACAAGGTTTTACCGACGATAACTAATTGCTCATCAAATAAGCTAGTTGCTTGTTCCATACTGGCTTTATAGCCCTGTATGGCAGCAAAAAATGTCATCAAAGTGATGATGGATAGTAAAATAAGGACTAAGTAGCGACGAATCGACATTAGGTTTTATTAACCGTATAACCAACGCCTCTGACTGTTTTTATAAATTGTTCTGGCAATTTTTTTCTTAAGTTGTGTATATGTACCTCAACAGCATTACTGGCCACTTCTTCTCCCCATTCATATAAACGCGATTCAATTTGTTCCCGAGATTGGATTCGACCGGCATTTTCCATCAATGCTTTTAATACCATGTACTCTTTTTTTGACGTTTTTAATTCTTCATCTTTAATAAGGATTTTATGTGCTGCGGTATCAATTGCCACGTCTGAGCAAATAATCAATGCCGACTTTGCCGTGCCTAAACGCCGTTCAATCACGCGAAGGCGTGCTAACAATTCGCTAATTTCAAAAGGCTTTACCAGGTAATCATCTGCACCAAAATCTAAGCCTTTAACTTTATCTTCAAGCGCGTCTCTTGCGGTTAAAATAATAACAGGAATACCTAGCTTACGATCACGAGTACGCTTTAGCACTTCCAATCCGTCAATATCAGGTAAACCCAGATCAAGAATAACTAAGTCTTGATCTGACACAGACAATGCTGAAATTGCCGTTTTACCATTATCAACATGGTTAACAACAAAGCCTTCATGACGAAGTGACTGCTGCAATCCCAAAGCCAGGGGGATATCGTCTTCAACTAACAATATGCGCATATTTTTCCTATAACAATTTAAAATGACTATTAACGGTTTTTATATTATCTAGCCTTTTCCAAGGCCGGTTATTAATACTTGACGGTCGAAAACCATCAACAGTGAAGATAAGACTTAACAATGCCATAGGTATGAACGACTCAAGGTGTTTTATCTCAAAGTTATTGTCGGTTATTACAGAAATATTCGCCATAAAAAAATGAACGTTAATAGCGGTTATTCATCAAATGACCTGTTTATTCATAGGGGGATATTTACCTTAAATATTCAGTGAATGAAAATAACAAACTTTTATTAAGGAAAGCTTAAGAGCTAACAATTGTTTATCGCTAAAATCCCCTAGCATAGCATTGGGCCAACAAATACTAGTGGTATCTTCAATACTGTTGGTGCTATTCCCCTCATTTACTGGCGTTTATTACATTAGATCCTTCAGTAGGATCAATTAATATTAATCATAAAAAGTGCTTGAATAAACACCAAAAACGATATACTGTACATACATACAGTATATCGAGGTTTTAAAAATGAATTCAATAAATCACATTAATACCAACACCTTAGCGTTAAAAACTACAACTATGGCTATCAAAAAACACAAATGGTGTGATGTTAGAAGTATTGCTAATGCCATAGAACTATCTCAGCAGTATACTGAAATCTTCAAAAATCATGATTTAGATAACAAATGGATCCTGATGATAAACCCTGAAGAGAAGCCGCTTCAGCAATTGTCTGATCAAGGAAAAATAGACCCTAAAAGAATCTTAAAAGTTAATCTTCATCAACGTAATATCTCACTAAATACCATTAAAGATGCTTTAGAAAAAGGTCACTGTTCGGCTGTTATTTTGTGTAATGCCACCTTAGATAAATCACAATTAAGCCAACTCACTCAATTCGCAGAAAAAGGACAAACTCAATGCATTATTTTAACCAAGCAAACTCAAAAACGTTTAAACCAGCAACGACTAAAAAATTACGTCACTCTTTCGGATTCTTCTTTATTGTTACATTAATTGAGTTTGAAGCGATTTTGCCGTTATTAAAACAGAAAATAAAATTTTGCTCTGCTAAAATAGATCAACTACTTTTCTAAAATAATGTCGACTTTATGCAATGCCCATGTGGTTCAAATATTAGTTTTCAGCAATGCTGCTGCTTATTAATAAATCAAGAGACCTGTGCACAATCACCAGAGCAATTGATGCGTTCTCGCTATAGCGCCTATGCAACAGAGGCTGCTGATTATATTTATCAGACTTATGCTCAAGCTAGCAGAGCTTTACAATCAATCGCTGATATATCAGCATGGGCCAAAGAAACCAAATGGTTAAAACTAACCATTAATGCTGCCAGTGATTATACCGAGCTTAATGATCAAAATGCTGTAAACGCTGACAATAAAGAGCAACACTTACCGACGGTTTGCTTTTCGGCTTATTACCAACATCAAGGTGAGTATTTTCTGATGAAGGAAACATCACGCTTTGTTGTTGAAAAGGGGCAATGGCGATATTTAGATGGTGAAGTCAGTAACAATGAAGCGCTGATAGCACCAAAAAGAAACCAAGCTTGCTTTTGCGATAGTAATAAAAAATTTAAACAATGCTGTGGCCGGTAAATTCAACAATTAACAATCAAGTTCTTCCCAAAAGAAACCAGCGATGCTTTTGTCATAGCAATAAAAATTTAGACAATGCTGTAGCAAGTAAACTCAACAATTAACAATCAAGTCTCCTGCAAAAGAAACCAGCGATGCTTTTGTCATAGCAATAAAAATTTAGACAATGCTGTCGCCAGTAAACTGAAAAAGTTAATCACAAATAACGTTAACACAAACGCACGATTTTATTGGCATGCTAATGCAATAACCTTATGCTATAGCATCAAGTAACGGCGCTTTAACGATAGTGTTATGCACGGCGTTAAGCCAACCTTTAGTATCGAATGATAATCTTGAACTGTCGGTGTCTTGCGGCGTATTATTCTTTGTATGATTAAATTTTTTCTGGCAGTACAGCGAGGTATTATTTAATACTTCTTGTCTGATATGCTTTTTATCATCTCGAAAAGCAAGCGGTTTAGGCAACAAAGCATTTGATAAACGTAATTCTGCTAGGTTATTCTGCTGAATAAGTTCTGCTTGATCAAATATTGCTGTGCTGTGATTTTCATTCAGAGATAAAGGTGCTTTATCAGGAAGGTCAAACTCTTTACGTAAGCTTGCATCATTAGTCGTTTTAGTGTCAACGACAGTTTTTGGCAAAGAAAATTGACTATGGCTAGGTACGTCATCACTTAGCATTGCCAATAAGAGTGAAAAGTCAGCTCGTCGAGCGCTGTGCACACTTACATTAAGTTGTTCACCTAATTGTAATTCGTGTACCAGAATTTGACTGTCAACTGACTCTGTAAGCAATGTACTTCAACTTTATTATTTTCTCTAAAGCTTATATCGGCAATCCTTTAATTTAGTTGAGTTTAATTTCTATTTATTTACACATTTACCTGTCTATTAAAAAGTTGATGTTAATAAGTACCTAATTCACTTCACTAGCAATTAATAATAACCTTCTCTGATAACTTCTGGTAGCATGTGGAAAAAATCAATATCGAGTCTTTTATGAAAATCATTAGCTTTAACATTAACGGCCTTCGTGCGCGTTTACACCAACTTCAAGCCATCATTGATAAGCACCAGCCTGATATTATTGGCTTACAAGAAATCAAAGTTCATAATGATGCTTTTCCCGTTGAAGCTGTTGAAGCTATGGGTTATCACGTTTATTTTCATGGTCAAAAAGCACATTATGGTGTGGCTATGTTATGTAAAAAAGCAGCCAATATTGTTAAAATGGGCTTTGCTAGCGATACTGAAGAGTCTCAAAAACGTATGGTGATGATTGAGACCACCAATGAACAAGGTGAAAAAGTAACGGTATTAAACGGTTATTTCCCGCAAGGCGATAACATCGCTCATGAAACAAAATATCCCTATAAGCGTCAATTTTATAAAGACTTGATGACCTATTTAAATGATAACCATACCCCAGATGAGCACGTAGTCATTATCGGCGATATTAATATTTCACCTGCTGATTTAGATATTGGTATTGGTGAGCCTAACCAAAAGCGTTGGTTAAAGACTGGTAAGTGTAGTTTTCAACCAGAAGAAAGAGAATGGCTTGCAACTTTAATGGCTTGGGGATTTAAAGATACGTTTAGAGAATTGCATCCAACAAAAGCGGAACGTTATTCTTGGTTTGACTATCGTTCTAAAGGTTTTGTTGATAATCGTGGTTTACGCATCGATGTGGTTTTGGCAACGCACAAGATGGCGGCAACGTGTATCGAAGCCGATATTGATTACGAACTACGTGCTATTGAAAAACCTTCAGATCACGCGCCGATTTGGTCTACTTTTAAGTAGCTGTTGAGTAAATACTATGTTCCTTGCTCAATACGTTTGCCCCATTTGTAAAAAATCATTAGTGTTAGCTAACCAAAGCTATCGTTGTCAGAACAACCATAGCTTTGATGAAGCAAAAGAAGGTTATGTAAACTTATTGCCCGTTCAACATAAACATTCAAAGGACCCTGGTGATAACAAAGCCATGGTTAACGCACGTCGTCAATTTCTAGATAAAGGCTTTTATCAACCGCTCGCTGATGAATTACAATCTCTATATCAACAATATGGTGATTTAACAAAGCCGGTATTTGATGCTGGCTGTGGTGAAGGTTTTTATACTCAACAGTATGTAAGGCCTACCAACCGTGTTTATGGTATTGACATTGCAAAAAATGCGGTTAAAAATGCCGCTAAAAAATATAAAGATTGTCAATTTAGTGTTGCCACCTTGTCGCAGTTACCTTTTAGTGAAAACTACTTTTCTTGGATCAACTCTATTTACGCACCAATTCTTGAAGAAGAATTCACTCGGGTATTAGCTAATAATGGCTATTTAGTCACAGTAACGCCGGCAAAAAATCATTTAATTGAACTAAAAGCATTAATATACCGAACAGCGCAACAACATGATATGACTAAAAGTCCTATTGAAAATTTAACATTGATTGCACAAAAAGAAGTGAACTATGAGATGAGATTTGCTGAAGGTGAAGATATTATTAACTTATTAGCAATGACCCCTTTTGCCTTTAAAACGACTGAAACCTTACTTAACGATTTAAGAACAAGAAATAGTTTCACTTGCCAAGCTGATTTTTTGATACGGCTTTATAAAAACACGGTCAATTAACGTTTAACTCAATTGTTAAGCGGTTAGAGTTTAGAATTTTGTGACTGATGACTGATGTTAAGTAGTTTTGCTAAATCAATAAAACGTGGCTTGTGCAGTGATAACTTTATCGAACCACCCGCTTCGTTGACTCTAGCAACACTTTCTTTGTACCAAGAGGCGAGTGCCAGCGGCAAAAACTTATCGGCTTTAACGCCAAGCATTAACAATGCCTGTAGCGGAATACTTAAAATAAATAAGCTATAAACTAACGCTTGTGGTAATAATGTTATCGATCCTAGGTAAAGTTGCATAATAAAAGAAAACAACGCAATACCCGGTAAATAGCGAAAAGCCAAACGGCAAATTTGAACAGCTTGATACTCGGCAAAATAATTGCCTAACTCTGCTCGCTGCGGCCAAAGTCGCATATATTCTCGACCTAGCTTAATTAGTTCTACTGCACTCATATTCATAAACGACACACTATAACAACTGTTATTTAAAAGATAGCACAAAGTTGTAACTAGTTTTAATGAAGTCTCCCTAAAGTTAACTTCCTTAGTTCATATCAATATTTTAACGCTATATTTGGTCTATAATCATTCCAATTAACGTATTGTAATAAAACAATTAACCACCTAATAAATGAGCATTAAATAAAACCATGAAAAAAAATCTAATTTTAGTGTTAAATTGCGGTAGTTCATCCTTAAAATTTTCTTTAATTAAACCAGAAAACGGCGAAACATTACTATCAGGACTCGCTGAGCGCTTATTGTCCGAACAAGCAAGCATCAAGATTAACGTTAAGGGACAAAAAAAGCACACGGCTATACCTCATCCATTTGATCATCGAACAGCGATAATGGCTTTAGTTGACAGCTTAGTTTCACAACAATTAAATTTACAAATATGTGCCATAGGCCACCGCGTTGTCCATGGTGGTGAACACTATTGTATGCCAACGTTAATTACTGATGAAGTAAAAAACACCATCAGTAACTTGTCTCAGCTTGCCCCATTACACAACCCAGCAAATTTGATGGGTATTAACGCCGCGGAAACGGTTTTTACTGATGTGCCGCAAGTTGCCGTTTTTGACACAGCTTTTCACCAAACGATGCCAGAAAAAGCTTACATTTATGGTATCCCCTACGCTCTCTATCAAGAGCATGGTATTCGACGCTATGGTTTTCATGGTACAAGCCATTATTTTGTTGCACAACAAGCGGCTAAAACACTCGATAAATCCATTAATGAAAGTAATTTTATCAGTGCTCACTTAGGCAATGGTTGCAGTGTTACTGCGATTAAAAATGGTAAGAGTGTAGATACTAGCTTAGGTTTAACACCGCTCGAAGGAGTGATGATGGGCACACGCAGCGGCGATGTTGATGCGGGTATTATTTTTCACCTAATCAATCAACTCGGCTATACCACAGCGCAAGTGAGCCATTTGTTACATAAAGAAAGCGGCCTATTAGGGGTTTCGGGGTTAAGCAACGATTGTCGTGAAATAGAAGAAGCTTGGTTAAAGGATAAAAATCCACGAGCAAAGTTAGCATTAGATATATTTTGCTACCGTGTTGCAAAGTCCGTTGCTTCTTTTACTGCCAGCTTAACATCAATCGATGCCTTAATATTTACCGGCGGTATTGGCGAAAATTCGACGCTAATTAGAGCCAATATTATTGATCAATTGAGCCTACTTAATTTCTTTGTTGCAACGGATAAGAATAATGCCTGCTGCTTTGGCAAGGCAGGTAATATCGGTACAGAAAACTCTCGTCCTATTTTAGTCATTCCAACAAATGAAGAGTGGGTTATTGCCGAGCAAACATCACAACTTTTATTTAATAACAGCTCAACTAAGGAATAAAGTCATGTCACATAGAATCATGTTGATCCCAGTAGGTTTTGGCGTTGGACTTAGCAGTGTTGTGCAAGGCTTACTTCATGCGTGTCAGCAAAAAGGTATAAATGTCGGCCATTTTAAACCAATAAGTCAACCCGCTCGTCGTTTATTAGCTCACAAAAATAATACGGTTCAAAGTAAGCTCAATACTCCAAATTTAGGGACTTCGGTATCATTAGCTTATGTTGAACAACAAATGGGCGATGGCAAGCATAATATTGTTTTAGAAAAGATTGTTGGAGATTTTAATCAATTTGAAAAACAACATGATGTGGTGATTATTGAAGGACTGATACCAACGACACGCCAACCTTACGCGGGCAGAATCAACCGAGATGTTGCTCAAGCCCTGTCAGCAGATATTGTCTTGGTGGCAGCGCCCGATAACGATAGCGCTGAAGAGTTTGAGGACCGTTTAGAAGTTAGTGCGGAAACTTTTGGCGGAATAAAAAACAAACGCCTTATTGGTTGTATTATTAATAAGATTAATAGTCCCGACAAAGATGAGTATGGATTACTGCCTCGTGAAAGTGATTTTAATAGTGAGTTCGATCTTGCTACGCTAATTAATTTATCGATATTTAAAAATCGTCATTTTGACTTGTTAGGTACTGTCTTATGGGAAATGGACTTAATCGCGCCACGGGTCATGGATATTTGCAATTATCTCAATGCTGAAGTGTTAAATGCAGGTGATATGTCGCATCGCCGTATCCGCAGTATTAGTTTTTGTGCACGCAGCGTTGGCAATTTAATGAGCCATTTACAACCAAGTCGATTAATTGTTACTCCTGGAGACAGAACCGACATTATTATCGCCACCTGTTTATCGGCTTTAAATGGTACAAAAGTGGGCGCATTATTATTGACTAACGGCTATAAACCCAACGAACAAGTGATGACACTTTGTCAACAAGCTTTAGACGCTGGCCTACCGGTGCTTTCTGTGCCTTGGGATACTTGGCAAACGTCTCGTCATTTAATGAACTACAACCCAGAAACCCCTGCAGATGATATTCAACGTCATGAAAAAGTAAGAGAATATATCGCTGATAACTTGTCTGCGAATTGGTTACAGCAACTGTCTGAAAATGTAGCACAAAGTAGCCAAATGTCTCCACCAGCATTTAGGCATAAGCTCACAGAACTTGCTCGTAGTGCAAATAAACTCATTGTTTTGCCAGAAGGCACAGATATCAGAACCATAAAGGCTGCTGCAATATGTGTTGAACGTGGCATTGCTCGTTGTCAGTTACTGGGCGATAAAGAAAGTATTTTATTGATTGCAGAGCAACAAGGTATTCAATTACCAGAAGGACTATTAATTACCGACCCCAACTTAATTCGAGACCACTACATTGCTCCTTTAGTGGAGTTGAGAAAACATAAAGGATTAACCGAAGTGGTCGCAAAACAAGAACTACAAGACAACGTGGTCTTAGCAACAATGATGTTGCAACTCGGTGAAGTGGACGGTTTAGTCTCTGGAGCTATTAATACCACTGCAAATACGATTCGCCCTGCCCTGCAATTAATTAAAACGGCTGAAGGAAGTTCATTAGTTTCATCTGTTTTCTTTATGTTATTACCTGAGCAAGTTCTAGTATATGGTGATTGTGCAATAAACCCTGAGCCAACTGCGGAACAACTCTCTGAAATAGCGATACAATCAGCCGACTCAGCAATAAAGTTTGGCATTGACCCTAAGGTAGCCATGATAAGTTACAGCACGGGCAGTTCGGGGGTTGGTGCCGATGTAGAAAAAGTAGCAAAAGCAACCAAACTCGCGCAAGCAAAGCGACCTGATTTGATCATCGATGGACCGCTGCAATATGATGCCGCCATTATGGAAAATGTTGCCAAGAAAAAAGCGCCTAACAGCCCTGTTGCGGGTAAAGCCAATGTCTTCATTTTTCCTGATTTAAATACCGGTAATACCACCTACAAAGCGGTACAACGTTCTGCACACTTAGTCAGTATTGGGCCAATGTTACAAGGCATGCGAAAACCGGTTAACGACCTTTCCCGTGGTGCTTTAGTCGATGATATCGTCTATACAATTGCCTTAACAGCCATTCAAGCAAAAGTATAGTTTACTCAGCTAAAAGGTTAGTTTATTAACCTTTTAGCTTATATTTTTATTGGCTTGAGACTGCTTTTATATACAGTTGACTATTTTAATAACTATTTATAATTCAATCAATTTTTACCCACTAGACAAAAAACAACCAGCTAAAATTAACCTTTAAAAACATAAAGATAACCATTAAAGCAATAGTTACCCACAATGATACCCACAGCTTTTGTGGATATCATTAATAACTATTGATGAGGATTTAACAGGTTAACCAGCAAGAATACATTAACTTTTCCACGTTTGATGCTGTTTTTATAAATAACAAGTTATTATTGCCATAAAATACAATAAAATCTAAATAAACATCATATTATTTATCTATTATCAAGCGATGGGGAGTCGCGAGACAAGATCAAGTAAACTTGCTTTATCTTATTAATATCTGCTGTTCATTGCTAAAGCAAGGCATTGACGATACTTAATCTCTTTAAGATAACTATCCTTGCTTTAACAATTAGCCAGTAAACGCTATAGTGACCTTTTTCCTAATGGTCACGTTCAATGAGCACTCTTACCCTCAAATTACTTGAAGAAACGTTTGCTATTCATAGTTTAGCCAGCGATATCGAAATACCAAAAGCTGTGTTTGATGCGCCAATTTTTTTTATTGCAAAAACCTATGAAGAAACATCCATTGTATTACCTCAAAGTATCCACATTGTTAGTGATGAAATTGAAAAAGACTGGCAAGCACTTGAAGTTGTCGGCCCATTGGATTTTACGCTAACGGGTATTTTATCGAAAATATCAACAATTTTAGCCAAAGAAAAAATCAGTATTTTTGCTATATCTACTTTTGATACTGATTATATTTTAGTAAAATCAAATAATGTATCTCTTGCAACCACTGCATTGATATCTAACGATTACCAAATAATTTAGTTTTAGGGATGTTCATGACCACTATTTACGGCATAAATAATTGCGACACGGTTAAAAAAGCAACGAAATGGCTTGATAAACAAGATATTGAGTACACTTTTTTTGATTTTAAGAAACAACCATTAACGCCTGAGTTACTCAATGAATTTGTCAGCAACAGCTCTTGGGAAGTTTTACTCAATAAACGTAGTACCACTTTTAGAAACCTACCCGAAGCGATTAAGAGCAATTTAACTGATGATGTTATTTTCCAAGCAGTTTTGGCTCAACCGACCTTACTCAAAAGACCTTTAATCGCTCATAACAACGCCTTTGAAGTGGGTTTTAAAGAGCCAGTATATCAAGCACTATTTTTATCATGAGTAAATTAAAGGCAGAACATGACGTTATCATGTTAGCGAAAGACTTAATTGCCCGCCCGTCAGTAACCCCTGAAGATTTTGGTTGTCAAAAAATGATGTCAGAGCGTCTAGGCGTTTTGGGATTTAACAATGAAACCATGGTTTTCGAAGATACGACCAATCTATGGTCGAGACGCGGCACAACTGAGCCAGTATTTTGCTTTGCCGGTCACACTGATGTTGTTCCCGCTGGTAACTTAGCGCTTTGGCATACTCCCCCTTTTGAGCCAACCATTATTGATGGCATGTTGTACGGGCGCGGTGCTGCAGATATGAAAGGCAGTTTAGCCGCAATGCTCATTGCTACAGCACGCTTTGTAAATGATCATCCCGACCATAAGGGTTCAATAGCTTACCTTATTACCAGTGATGAAGAAGGGCCTTTTATCAATGGCACCACGCGTGTTATCGATACACTTGAAGCTCGTCATGAGAAAATCAACTATTGTATTGTTGGTGAGCCAACCAGCTCAAATAGGGTCGGTGATATCGTTAAAAATGGTCGCCGGGGTTCTATCTCTGGTGAGCTAATCATTCACGGTAAACAAGGCCATGTTGCCTACCCTGATCATGTAAAAAACCCTATCCATCTAGCTATGCCTGCTTTAGCCGAACTTAGTCAAATGCACTGGGATAACGGTAATGCTTATTTTCCTAAAACGAGTTTTCAGTTATCAAACATCGAATCGGGTACTGGCGCAACTAATGTTGTACCTGGTCATTTAACCGCATGGTTTAATTTACGTTTTAGTACCGAATTAAATTTTCAAAATATTATCGATAAAATTGATGCGGTCCTTATTAAACATCAATTAACCTATGAAATTAAATGGACATTTAATGGTAAGCCGTTTATTACTGAACCTGGCGCTTTGCTTGACTCTGCCGTAAAAGCTATAAAGACAGTCACCAATATTGATGCTGAATTATCAACATCTGGTGGCACTTCAGATGGCCGTTTTATTGCCCCTACGGGTGCACAAGTGATTGAACTTGGGCCGTGCAATGCCACTATTCATCAAGTCAACGAGAGTGTCAGCTGTAATGATTTAATTTTACTTACTGATATTTATTACCATACACTGGTTAATGCACTCACTGACCCAACAACCACAGCTTAACTTTAATGATTGAAATATTAACTAACAGACAATTAACTGGCCACGACAATAGCCATATTACTTGGTTAGATGACCAGACAGGAATTCATCGCCAAGCGTTAACTGCATGGCAAGCTATGTCTGATGAAGCAAAGTTGGCTGGCTTTGAACTGAAAATTGCCAGTGGTTATAGAGACTTCACTCGACAATTAACTATTTGGAACCGAAAGTTTTCAGGTCAGCTCGCGATTAAAGATATGCAAGGGGCAACCCTAGATATTAATAAAATAACAGAGCAAGAAATTGTTCAGGCTATTTTATACTTTTCGGCACTTCCTGGGGCAAGTCGACATCATTGGGGATGCGATATCGATATCTATGCTAAAAATTTATTAGCTGACGATGAAAAGCTACAGTTAGAACCATGGGAGTTTGCTGTTGGGGGGCCTTTTTATCCATTAAACCAATGGCTAACTCAACATGCTAGTCGCTTTGGCTTTTACTTTCCTTACGATAAATTTCGCGGTGGAGTCGCTATAGAGCCTTGGCATTTATCTTATTGGCCAATAGCGCAACATGGAGAAAGGTTATTAACTGAGAACCTGCTTAATTCGGTTCTTTTAAGCTCAGATATCTTGGGGAAAAAAGAGATTCTTCAGAACCTATCAACTATTTATCAGCAATATATTCAAAATGTTGGGAGTATTCACTATGGATAATTGGTTAGTCATCGTTATTATTATTGCAGCTTTCGCCTTAATAATTGGTAATTTTAGTGTTGTTCAACAAAATGCTAATACACCTTTACGAAAGCAAGGCTTAAATGATTTAGAAGAAACACTGCCGCGCAGTCATAACAAAGCCCATAAAATGCCAACTATCGTTTCAGCTGAACCGATAGAGTCAAAAGAAAAAAAGCGAAATAGCCATTTAAATCGATGAAATAGCCAAGCAGTCTATTTTAAGAAAGATTAAGTCTTGATAAAGACTGACTTGAACAACTACCTTTATAATTTCAAATACCATTAAGATACACTGTAGATAATTGACTTGTAAAAAAAACGCCGCTAAAAAATTTAGCGGCGTTTTATTTTAAATAAGCACGATTAAAGCAAGTTAAAAAGCATCTCTAAAAGATAAGCCTCTTTCCATTACTGGAAAAATACGTTCTAGTACTTCAACGGGTAAAGGATTACCATCAGCATCATAGATGGTTACCGAGGTTTTACCTTGTTCGTCGTTAAGTACAAATTGGTACTTAGCTTGGTCAAGATCAATAACAGGAACGTCATCTCCCCATATAACTGACCATAAGCTATTTTCAGGCTTCGCAAAATCAACAAAGTATATTTTCTTACTTTCATTAAGATCTGTTATCTCAAAGCCATAATCTGTAAAAAACAATGGCATATTTGACCAAAGCATTTCAATATCAATTTCAGCAATATATGCTGGCTCTGCTTGAGCGTTTTCACCAATAGTGACAAATTTTTGATTAGCTCGCATTAAACGGTTTTCACGTTGCTGCAATCGATATTTAAAATCAACCTGAGCAACAACCTCATTAAGCATCGCCATTTCTGCGCGTTGTTTGTCAATGATGTCCATTGTTTTACTTGCGCCGTTCTTGTCGGTACGCATGTAATCAATTAATTTAACACTTAAAGCGACACTTCGACCATGAGGTTTACTTTCAAACTGATAGTTAAAGCGCATGCTCTCACTGCTATCTACCGTTTTAAATAACCAATAACCAGAAACGTCTTCTTCATGGTACCAAGCCGACTCAAATACATTATCATCAGTACCGATAGCCGTTAACTCTACACCATCACTCGCGAGTTGCTCACGCAGTGCTTCAGTGATGAAGTCTTTCAAATCGGTATCTTCTAATATTTGGTCAAACCAAATCTTAGCGTTCATTGTACCTGGAACAACACGTGAAGATGAAGCGACAGGAAGAACCAATGAAGGCGCTCTAACATCAACATCTTGGCCAATTGGCCCTTTATTATTGATGGCGTCTGAGATAAAAAACTTTGCATTAACTTCAGGCTTATTCAAACCTGTAGGAACACCTATTTGTTTAGCTTCTTTAACTTTGGCGTATTCAAAATCGCCCATAGCGCTTTTGTTATTAACACTGCCACAACCTGTTACTGCAAGACTTAACAAGGAAAAATAAAATATACGACGATTCATTAACACTCCTGAGGATACAATCTGAATCTTTAAAAGTTGGTTCTTATATTGAACTGACCATAAAAGTTAACTTTGAAACCATTAAATGTAGATTAAATGTAGACAACGAAAACTTTAATCTGCTCTTTGAGTAAATTATCTGTATTAAGTTCCAATATTATCTATAGATTTTATTGATCAGCATATACAAGTATACTATCAGACAAATTAATGGGCACCATGGTACTTGGCTGTTTTTACAAACACAAGAATTCAACTCGAAAAATAACAAATAAATATATTCTCGCTTTAATAGCGGTTTTTATCTGCTTTAAATACGTTACAATAGCCACTTTTTTAAACTACTTAGGCTAACTATGTCTCAATATTTAGTACTCACAGCAATGGGCGCAGACAGAACAGGAAGTGTAAGTGAGCTCACTAAGCTGGCGAGTAAATGCGGCTGTAATATTATTGACAGTAGAATGGCGATATTTGGCCTAGAGTTTTCTTTGATTATGTTATTAAATGGTAGTGCGAAAGCGATTAATCAAATTGAAAATAAGTTACCTGCCGTGGCAGTCAAGCTTGAATTAACCACCATGATGAAAAGAACCTCTGGTTATAAAAAAAGAGAGTTCACCCATCATTATCAAGTTGATTATGCCGGTATCGACCAACCTGGTTTATTAAAAGCGGTGACCGCATTTTTTGCCACCCGCAATATTGACTTATCATCGTTAAAATCAGAAATTGACCCCGTCACTAATCAAATGCGCGCGACCATTTTAATAGCCTTAACCGAAGACACAAGTATTGCACAGCTAGAAAGCGATTACTTTGAACTATGCGAACAAGTTGATGTGCAAGGCTGCATTAAAAAAGTGAATTCAAACCTTATATAAACTACATACAAGCAGGATACCCATGAAAACAATAACTGTTGGCGAAACCGCACCACTATTTACTTTACTTGATGAAAATAGCGATAAAGTCGCTTTAGCTGATTATATTGGTAAAAAACAAGTACTGGTCTATTTCTACCCTAAAGCCATGACCCCAGGGTGTACTGTGCAAGCACAAGGCCTAAGAGACAGTAAAAGCGAACTTGAACAATTAAATACAATAGTCTTTGGCATTAGTCCCGACGAACCGAAGAAGTTAGTTAAGTTTTGTCTGCGCGATGCATTAAACTTCACGTTATTGTCAGATGTTGATCACAGTGTTGCTGACGCCTTTGGCGTATGGGGATTAAAGAAGTTCATGGGAAAAGAATACGACGGCATCCATCGTTTAAGTTTTTTAATTGGCTTAGATGGCAAAATTAGCCACGTATTTAATAAATTCAAGACAAAAAACCACCATGAAGTTGTTTTAGACGTTTTAAACACTAACGACTAAAAATTAACCGTAACGGTTAGCTTATTTGTTTTAGGCTAGCCGCATAAATAGAATGCTATAATGCCTGCTCCTTTAAAATACCTTTCAGCCTATTCTTTAGATATTCAACATAAAGTACAAGCAATGATAACGGCCAAGAAGTTATCTGCCTATTTGTTGGCAAAATACCCTGTTACCCATCAAATATATAACGATAAAGCCCTGCGCAGCTATGTAATGGATATTAAAAATCAGTACTTAAAGAAGTCTGAACCATTAAGCCAGATAAAGTACGACGATAAAATTCATGTTATTAATAACGCATTAGGCTTGCACACTTATGTATCAAGGGTGCAAGGTAGTAAGCTCAAAAGTAAAAATGAAATACGCATTGGCGCTTTATTTAAAAAAACGCCCGAAACATTTTTGCAAATGATCGTTGTTCACGAACTTGCCCATTTAAAAGAAAAAGATCATAACAAAAATTTCTATAAACTTTGTCAGCATATGCAAGCAGATTATCACCAAGTAGAACTAGATTTACGCATTTACTTGACCCAAGTAGAGTTATTTGGCGATATTTACAATTAAGCTTGAAGCCTATTTTAACGCAAGCTACAGTAATGAAAATATCCTTATAATAAATGCTGATGAATATTACTCATGTAAAAAAACGTATCGTACTTACTGGCGGCCCTGGTGGCGGTAAAACCACAGCCGTTGATCTTATTCGCCGTGAATTTTCAGGGAAAATAGCGACCGTCCCCGAAGCAGCAACGATGATTTTCAGTGGCGGCATTGCTCGTTCAAATAATAATCATGTACTAAAAATACAACAAACTGCTATTTTTAATTTACAAAAAAATTTAGAAGATATTCAGCGAGCGACTTTTGAGCACAGTATTATTTTATGTGACCGAGGCTCTTTAGACGGCCTAGCTTATTGGCCAGGCAATGATGATGAGTTTTTCCAAGCGATGGATACCACGCTTGCTGATGAGTTGGCACGTTACGATGCGGTCATTTTTTTTGAAAGTGCAGCAAAATCAGGTGAAAGTATCAAAAGTAATAATCCCATTCGCAATGAATCAGAAAAAGCGGCTATCATTCTTGACGATAAACTACAGACTATTTGGTCACAACATCCTAATTTTAACTTAATCCACAGTGCTGAATCTTTTATCAATAAAGTTATGTTTGGTATCACGACCATTGAAGAAATTATCGAGCAGTATCAAAAAGACTCAGGGTAAAGTTTACCTTAGAGCACCTCTTTAAGCGGTACCCTGTTCAGGAAAGTCACTATTTGATGGCCAAGCATTTAAAACGGCCTTAACTAAAGTTGCTAGGGGAATAGCAAAGAATATTCCCCAGAAACCCCACATGCCGCCAAATAAAATAACAGCAACAATAATCGTTACTGGATGGAGATTTACCGCCTCTGAAAATAATAATGGCACAATAATATTGCCATCAATAGCTTGAATAATACCGTAAGCTATCATTACATAACCGAATTCGCTACCTGTGCCAAATTGAAATAAAGCCACCAACAAGACAGGAAAAGTGACGATAGTAGCGCCTACATATGGCACAAGTACCGACAACCCCACTAAAACACCAAGTAATACCGCATAATTTAGGCCGAGGACGATAAAGGCTATGGTCGATGCAGCACCAACAATAAGGATTTCAATCACCTTACCACGAATATAATTCATGATTTGTTGATACATCTCATCGCCTACTTTCGTCGCCATTAAACGTTCTTTAGGAAGAAATGAGGTAAAATTTGAAATTAATACTTTTTTATCTTTTAGAAAGAAGAACACCATTAACGGCACTAAAATTAAGTAAATCATCAAAGCAACAATATCAGAAATAGAATTAAGAGACGCTTTTAAGGCAACTTGTCCCCATTCAATTAACTTATCATTGACGGCAGAAATTAATGTTTCTATTTGTCCGGCATTAATTAAATCAGGATACAACTCGGGAAGCGTCAACAAATAGGTTTGTCCCTGAGACACCATTTGCGGTACTTCTTGTAATAAATTGCTACTTTGTTGCCAAATAACGGGCATTAGCCCAAGAATACCGACTAAAGAAATGCCGATAAACCCCGCTACAACGATACCCACGGCAAATGTTCTTGATAAGCCAAGACGGACTAGACGATGGACAGGTAAATCTAATAAAAAAGCGATCGCAATAGCAACAAAGACCGGCATAAGTAAGTTATTAAATAAAAAGACAAAAAGAAAGGCGCACAAAAGAATAACCATTAAAGTTACTGCGTTTGGATCAGAAAACTTACGTTTATACCATTGAGAAAATAATGAAACCATTTATATAACTTACCTGTTGGATGAAAGGGGTTGAGGGGCTTTACTAATAAAAAGTTCAAGGGTGTCTTTTTCAAGCCAAGACTCTTTATAGTGGTAACCTTGTTTCGTTAATAGTTTAGGAATATCCTTGATAGAGCCTTGGTCAGATATTCTCAGTAAACAAAAATCAGCATTCGACATTTTTTTTAACAATAATCGCAATTGTACTAATGGCACAGGACATTTTTCCGAACTGGCATCATATTCATAGATCATCACTACATACCACTTAAAAAATCATCAGATAACAATAATTGTCACCAATAACAGTAAACAAACCTTTTGTTTGATTATCTAATTTGCGACAATTGATTACAATGTTATTGTATTATTTATTTTGATTTGTTGGCAAATAAGTACTGAGGTGAAATGAAAGAGTTACCGATAACAGCTAGTTTAAAAGAAATTACTGCTCATAAAAAGAAACTTAATTGGGGTGATGTACCTGCTATCTATCATATGGCGGCATCTTCAATTAGTGATATGGACGGGATTTTAACGCATGGTTTTGATAGTGCCTATAAACAATTATTTGATAAACGTAATTGGAATTATGCCTTTTTAGAGGCGACGGCTGATAACGATGGCACTATTAACGTTACCCAAAAGCCAAAAATAGCCTTACGCCATTGCTATGATGAACAAAATTATGAACTTCACTGTTATCCGATAGTCAAAGGTGAACGACTCTATACACCATTATCACAAAGTGCCTTATGTCCATTTGTGCAATGGTCACCCGAAAACATGCAAATGCTATTTAGGATCAGTAGTTTAATTTCCTTTATCGTTTTTACTTTTAAAAGTGGTGATCCAGCAGATTTAGCGTTAATAAAGTACTCACATAAACGTGTGCAAGAGCTAATAGCTCAACTGAGCCAATCATTTGAAATAGTCGATGTAGTGGGTTATTCCATTGCAGATTTTTGTAAAGAGTTATATCGAGGAAAACCAAATTTCACGATAGCTGATTTACTTGATACACCGGATATAAATACGGAATAATTAATTTGCCTTATAAACATAAGCTTAAAATAAAATCATTATTATTTACCTGCGCATTAACAACATTAGTTGCTAGCCCATACGGCTTTTCCCAAGAAAATAATAAAAACAAACTTCCTGAAATTGGCACGGCTGGATTTAGCGTTCTATCTGTTGATAAAGAACGCCAGATAGGTAACGCAATGATGCGTCAAATTCGCGCTTCTCAGCCGTTGGTCAATGACCCTGTTTTAATTGAATATATTAACGATTTAGGCAACCGTTTAGTCAAGAATGCCCAAGATGTTAATTACAGCTTCGAATTTTTTATCATTAGAAATAAAGAAATCAATGCCTTTGCCTTTTTTGGGGGCCATGTTGGTATTCATAGTGGCTTAATTACCCTCGCTGATACAGAGAGCGAACTAGCCTCAGTAATCGGTCATGAAATATCTCATGTAACCCAACGTCACTTAGCCCGAAGGCTTGAGGCTCAAAGCAGAAATCAACCACTAGCCACTGCAGCATTGATTTCAGGGGTATTACTGGCATTAGTTAACCCATCTGTTGGTATGGCTGCATTAACCACAACAATGGCGGCGTCAAAACAATCAAGTATTAATTTTACCCGTGGCAATGAGCAAGAAGCCGATCGTGTTGGCATTGCCCTACTCGCACAAAGCGGTTTTGATCCGCAAGGTGCCCCCGATTTTTTTGGAAAAATGGCAGTAAAATATCGTTATACTTCAAAGCCACCAGCAATGCTATTAACTCATCCAGTACCTGAATCTCGCATTGCCGAAGCGCGTGTCCGTGCTCATGGTTTAGAAAGTCGTCCTTCAGCTCCTAGTTTAAACTTTGCGCTCGCAAAAGCGCGTATTCAAGCGCGTTACGAATCAACGGCCCTGGAAAACATTGCAACTTTTGAAGATAGTATAAAAAAACAAAACTACACTTATAGAGCCGCTGTTGACTATGGCTTAGCTTTATCATTATTTGAAAATAAAGAGTATCAAGCGGCTAAAAAAATACTTGAGAGATTGCTCATTGAAGATAAAAACAATCTATTCTATGCAGATGCACTAACCGATGTTTATATTAAAACAAAAGAAGTAAATAAAGCGCTGACTATGCTCAGTGCCCTTAATTTATTGATGCCAAATAACCAAGTTGTTACCTTAAACTTTGCCAACGCTCTCGTTGAAAACAGTCAATATTCAGAAGCTGAAGTACTTTTACAAGACTACCTGTTAGTTAAACCAGGTAATTTTATCGCTTATGATATATTAACGACTGTCTATGAAAAACAAGATAAAAAAGCACTGATGCATGCGACAAAAGGCGAAATCTTTGCACTTTTAGGGGCATACTCTCGTGCGGTCGACGAATTGCAAACAGGCTACAATTTTACAGATAATCAACCGTTAGTCGAAAAACGTATCAAAGCACGAATATTGCAATTTCAAGATCAAGAACAAAAACTTAAAAGACTATAATCCATATTACAGAAACGTTTAGAATAGGTGCTATAACGGCCTACTCTATCGATTAACCCGTAAAATTATTTAATTTTAGCACCCATTGAGATCTAACCATGTTAACGATTTATCATAACCCTCGCTGTTCTAAAAGCCGCCAAACCTTGGCGTTGATTGAAGAAAACAACCAAGAGGTTTGCATTGTAGAATATTTAAAAAAACCACTGGATGAAAGCACTATCCAGTCACTTTTATCACGTTTAAATGTTTCCCCTATTCAAATGATGCGCACTAAAGAAAGTGAATTTAAAGAACAAGCATTAGCTCAAGCAACTGACAAGCAACTCATTGAAGCTATGGTGAACACCCCAAAACTTATTGAGCGACCAATTGTTACTACGCAAACGAAAGCCATCATTGGCCGACCTCCTGAAAACGTTTTAACACTCTTTTAATTTCAATTTAAAATTTAATTCAACAAGTTAGTGAAACAATTTGCTAACCAGCAGGATACCTTTCATGACCAAGCCACAAAGATTTTCAACATCAACATTTAAAAAAATAACCTTAATTGGCTATTTTTCTTTATTATTTTTTATGCCGCTTTGGCTAATCTATTTAAACCCTTCACAAGGTTTGTCGCCGATATTAAGCTTATGCTTATTCACAGTACCACTGTTATTTCCTCTAAAAGGTTTGCTGGCAGGTAATCCTTATACCTATGCTTGGTCGAGCTTTGTCGTTATGATTTATTTCCTACACAGTTTAACCACGCTGTGGGTATCTCCAGCAGATGTAGTTTGGGCATCATTAGAGCTTATATTTGCAATAATGATGTTTATTGGTGGCAGTTATTACGCGAAATATAGAGGTCAAGAACTAGGCTTGAGTATTAGAAAAGCTAAAGATAAAGCGTAACGCTTCAATAAGACTTTTATAACGTAACCACCATTATAGTTAAGGGCTGAAAATGAAAAACATTCTGCATATATTACTGCTAATACCTATTTTATTTGCTTGTAACAATAATGGTGAGGTCACTAAAATTATCACCGTCGACGATGAAGTGAAAATTTCTCAGGCGGTCGAATTAGTTTTACTCGCTCCCTCGAGTAAGGTGACTGACATTATTTGGACGCAGACGACTGGCGAGCCAGTGGTGTTCTTGGCCTACACCAGCAAGGTTATCGCTTTCACACCTAACACCGCAGGCGCATATAGTTTTAATGTTTCATTTACACTAGAAGATGGTAGCAGAGAGTCACTTAACCACTCTCTTAGTGTAACCAATGAACAAGGAGAGATTTCTGCGCGTCTGGGTCATGCTGCTCTAGAAGGTAGTAAAGTGTCATTGCGCGCTTCGTTAACAAATAAGCTTTTAAGCGATAGTTTAGTTTGGCAACAAACTGCCGGTCCAGAGGTCAATTTTACGGCTGAAAATACCCAGGGTGATTATGCAGTATTCTTTAATGCGCCGGAAGTTACTAGGGATACGGTAGTAGAATTCACCGTATCCTCAGGGAGCTATTCTGACAAAGTAGCGGTACTTATTGAAAATGCTGAACCTGTCCCAACTTCAGATAATACCGCTTATACTGAGCGTTTAGCACGGGTATTCCCCTTTGTTGCAAACTCGTCTTATGCCGATGTACTCGTCGATTGTGTTTATAGTAATAAAATTAACTTTGCGCGAACATGTGCATTTAATACCTTACCATTAATTGCACATGATACGACCACACCAACGGTTGATGACATAATGGACCGAGTGATCGTTTCTCATTATTGGATGGGAAAAAGATTTCGAGAATTCCTTGAAAATTATGACCCCTACAATGATTTCAAAAATTTACTAAGAGCAAATACTGCCATTGTAATTTCTTATGACATTAGACCCTCATATTACTGGGTGGTCAGTGGCGCGATTCACTTAGATGCTAATTATTTTTGGTTGACCCCTGATGAGCGAGATACCATAAATCAAGCACCTGACTATAGAGCGTCCTTTGGTGGAGATCTTAATTTTGCTATGCCTTGGCGTTATGTAAAAAATAATAATTACACCACTACTTTTATATCTGACAATGACAGGGTTACTCGCCAACCTAACGATGTTTTATACAGTTTAACGTCTTTGATGTACCACGAACTTGCCCATGCCAACGACATTTTCCCGAGCACTAGTTGGTCAGCTTTAAACCCAGACCAAACAATATTATCAGCCGCACAACAGATAGCAGATAATAGTGGCTTTAAATCTGATCAGCTAAACAACACCCTTCCCTTACTGGGTGAGGAAATGTACGCCTTAGCTCAGGTACGTTTTCAGGGGGTTGACGCATCAAAAACACAAAACGCTTATCAACCCAGCGATATTAAAACGTTTTTTAGTGGCGAAGCTGCGCCTCAGTTTTATAATTACTCAAGTATTCGCGAAGATTACGCTATGCTTTTTGATGGTTTTATGATGAAAACTCGCTTTGATATTAGTCGAGATGTCGCTATAACTAACGCCCCTAAAATTGCGAATGAAAATTATATCGTTAATTGGGGACAGCGCGGCCGTATTGGCGATGAAAATATTAAACCTCGAGTATTATATGCCGTAAGTCATATATTGCCGGAAGTAAGTGACATTGAAAACTTAGTAAATAATTTACCGAGTCCAATCATGATGAACGCTGGTGAAAGTTGGGCTAATAACTTAAATATAAGCCCCGTTAACAAAGAGCAAGCAGGATTGCAAAACGTTTCTGCTCAACCCAAAGATAGACGCTTTATTCAGTATGAGTTTTATGAAAAGCCCAGCCCTTTAAAATAAAATAGCTTTAATAAATGGGATGGTGATTTTTCGTTGTTCTCTTATTGATGCTTCGTCAAGCTCGGCTAAAGCTAAGATCAAGTGACTCATTTCACGTGATAAGTGACTCAGTAAGTATTTAGCCACTTCATCACTTAATAATAAACCTCGTTGTTGCGCTCTAAATTTTAAGGCGATTAACTTTTCTTCATCATCTAGGGGTTTGATTTGCTCTGTCATTCCCCAAGATAATCGAGAGACTAAATCGGCTAAGCCAAGTTTCAATTGTGAAACACTTTGATCTCCAGTAATAATCAAGCGTTTATTATGCTCAATAACACGGTTAAATAAATCAAAGACCGCTTGTTGCCAAAGCTTGTCCCCAGCAATTAATTGCACATCATCTAAGCAAATCAAATCAATATTTTCTAAACCATCAAGTACTTCAACCGACAACTGTTTTAATTCAGAAAAAGATAAACAAACGGATGATAGACCTAATTTCTCAGCAAAAGTACAACTGGCATGAAGTAAATGTGATTTACCAACACCTGACAAGCCGAATAAGTAAAAACTATTGACGTGCGCAGACTCTACCGAATGTTGACTGGCTTTAATAAATGACTTTAACTGCTCAGTTGCCGAATAATTAGCAATACTTTGGAAACTTGAAAACGTTTCATCATCGGGTAATTGAACTGACAAGGTTAATTGAGAAGTGACTTTCACTAGGGTTTCCAATAAAAAACAGGGACAGCACCGACCACTTTTTCGGCAAGCGGGTCATCAAAAAGGTCTAATTGCTTATTCAGCTTTAATGAAGCGAGAAAGGCTTGTCCTGAACTTTTTAAAACCAATTCAAAACGGCGATTTTTCCCCGAAGCGCTGAGTAATTTTACCGATTTAACTGATGATAATTGTTCAAGAAATCGCTCTAATTCAATAAAGCTTTTTAGTGATGATATATTGGCAACATCAATAATATAATTGTTATCAATATCACTATTTAAAGCATATTTTTGATAAATTATATCACTAATAAGAGAAAGCGCAGTTTTTAATAACTGGTCAGGAGCGTCACCGTAGCTGATTTCACCAAAGATTTGTCCGGTGATTGTATCGCGATTGTAGCCTTGGGCATCGGCGATAAAACTCCAGTCTAGTGCGTATTGTTGACGTTCTTTTTGGCATAAAAAACAATCATCAACCTGTTCATCACTTTCTTGTTGAGGTAATAAACTACTGTTTGATAAACGAATTATTATTATAGATTCTGGATTATAGCGCAGTGATGCCATTTGTACTTGTTTGGCAAAGCGTCCCCAAACATCAAAAGTAGAGATGGTATTTACATCGGTTAAATCCATTAAGGGCATTAAAATAGGTAAGCCCCTTAACGCTGAAAATTGTTCGACACTATTAGGTAAATTGTAACTCACTTGTGGTGTTGCATTATTGGAAAAAGACGAGTGGCTTGCATTAGAAATAGTTGTACGGCGTAAACCATTCTCTTCAACGAGCCACAATAAAATTTGTGGCCGTAAACTTCCCCAAATTGGAGCGTTGGCATCTTCAAACAACTGATTAATTTTGCTTTCGTCAAAAGTAACTAAAAGCTCAGTCTGCTCAGCATTACGTTGATAACGGTATTTTACAACATAGCCACTGACATTTCTAAGGCCACTTTTTATGGTTGAGTTGGACAACAGCGCTTGTTGTCCCCCCACTTTAAGCACCACCGCGCTCATTGCTTGTTGCAAGGCGAGCTTTCGCTCTGAGTCGGTTTGTGAGTTAACGATAACCTTTGCGTTGTATAAGTTTTTAACTTCAACAGCCAAAGCGGTCATTGAAGCAAAGAAATTACTTAAAACAACAACTAATACAATAAGATATCTAAGCATATTTTTTAAGTTGATTATTTTTATGTATAAGATCTTATCATAGTGTTAATCATTTTAAACACTAATAAAAAATAATTTATTATAAAGATTTTCACCACGCCATTGCGCTGGTAGAATGCGCCATTAAAGTTCTTATGCTAATTAATTGAGGTTTCCCCCGTGAGCGAACAAAAACAGTCTCTAAGCTATAAAGATGCTGGCGTTGATATAGATGCAGGTAACGCCCTAGTAGAAAACATTAAAGGTGCAGTAAAACGTACAACTCGTCCTGAAGTGATGAGTGGCTTAGGTGGTTTTGGCTCAGTATGCCAATTACCAACCGGTTATAAAGAACCTGTAATGGTTGCGGGAACAGATGGCGTAGGTACAAAACTACGCTTAGCAATTGATTTAAACAAGCACGATACCGTAGGTATTGATTTAGTGGCTATGTGTGTCAATGATTTAATCGTTCAGGGTGCTGAACCTTTGTTCTTTTTAGATTATTACGCGACAGACAAACTTGATGTAGATGTTGCTTCGGCAGTTGTTGCTGGTATTGCTGATGGTTGTGTATTATCAAACTGTGCTTTAGTTGGCGGCGAAACCGCTGAAATGCCAGGTATGTATCACAAGGGTGATTACGACATCGCTGGTTTTTGTGTCGGTATCGCTGAAAAATCCCGTTTAATTGACGGTACAAAAGTAGCATCAGGCGACCAATTAATTGCCTTAGCTTCTTCTGGCGCGCATTCAAACGGCTTTTCATTAATTCGTAAAGTATTAGAAGTTAATAAGACTGATACCAACGAATTATTAAATGGTAAGTCAATCGGTGATCATTTAATTGAGCCGACTAAAATTTATGTTAAATCTGTTTTAGAATTACATAAGCAAGTTGACATCCATGCCTTATCACATATCACGGGTGGTGGTTTTTGGGAAAATATTCCTCGTGTATTACCAGAAAGCGCTCAAGCCATTATTGACGGTAACAGCTGGGAGTGGCCAGCGATCTTTAACTGGTTGCAAGATAATGGCAACATTACTACCCACGAAATGTACCGTACCTTCAACTGCGGTGTTGGGATGATCATTGTTGTACCTGCTGCTGACCTTGCAAAAAGTATTGAAATTTTATCGGCTCACGGTGAGAATGCGTGGCACATTGGTGAAATCGCTGATATGCAAGCAGGCGCTGAACAAGTTGTGATTAATAAAGGTTAATTCTATGCCATCAAGTAACATGCAAGACAATAATTTAACCAGCAATATTGTTGTGCTAATCTCTGGTGGCGGCACTAATTTACAGGCGATTATAGACGCCTGTAAAGCTGCAGATTATCCAGGAAAAGTGGTTGGGGTTATTTCAAATAAAGCCGATGTATTCGGCTTAACTCGCGCTAAAAACGCTGGCATAGCCCATTGCGTACTTTCTCATAAAGATTTTAGCAGTAGAGAAATTTACGACCAAGCGTTGATCAAGCAAATTGATTTATACCAAGCTGATGTTGTTGTTCTGGCTGGTTTTATGAGAATATTAACACCTGAGTTTGTGCAACACTACCAAGGTAAGTTAATCAATATTCATCCCTCTTTATTACCTAAGTATCAAGGTCTACATACCCATCAACGGGCGATTGATGCCGGTGATACTGACCATGGTGTTAGTGTACATTATGTTACAGAAGAACTTGATGGTGGCCCAGTAATATTACAAGCGAAAGTACCTATTTTTGCCGGTGATACCGCTGAGGAACTTGCGCTAAGAGTTCACGAACAGGAACATAGAATTTACCCCTTAGTGGTAAAATGGTGTTGTAATCAGCGCATTTCTATGCACAATGATACTGTACTTTTTGAAGGTAAAGCGCTCCCTGCTTCTGGCTATGCGAGTGAATAAATAAAATATTAAATGATAGGTAATTAAATGCTGAATAAATTATGTTGTATTGCTCTAGTATTAGCCTCACAGAGTAGTTTAGTTTTCGCCAATGAAGCAAAAACCACTCAAGCAGAGCAACATGTTATTCAGCCTTTTACTGCTAAATATAATTTGATACGTTCTGCTGATATTTTAGGTAGTGCGACAAGAACGTTAGAATACTTAACACCTGAACAAGCTAAATATAGTTATAAAACAGATATTGAATGGTTAATATTTTCAGATAACCGTCAAGAAGTATCACTCGTTAAACTCGATCACCATAAGGTGACACCTCAGCAATATAATTTCCAACGAGACGGCACCGGACCTGATAAAGAATATGCTTGGCAGTTCAATATTCAGAATAATATTGCGAAGAACCTCAAAGACAATTCAGAGGTTAATATTGATTTTCCTGTCAATATTCAAGACTCACTCAGCTATCACTTGCAGAATCGTTTAAATTTAATTAAAAATCCAGAGCAAAAACTTTTTGTGTATCCGGTGATGAATCATTCGGGTAAAGTTAAAAATTATGTTTACCAGTATGATGGTGAAGATGAATTAATGCTGCCTTTTGGTATGATAAAAGCGGTTAGATTAAAAAGAGAAGTCATTGAAAAGAAAAAAATCACCTACGCTTGGTTCGCTCCAGAGTTAAATTACTTGTTGGTTAAAATACAACAAATAAAATCTGATGTTGAACAGTTTGATGCACAATTGACTTCACTTGAAGAACATTAATATTCAACCTTCAACACTTCTTGCCCTGAAGCAATAGACTCACCCAGACAAAATAAGTGCCACTGCCCTTTGGTCATTTTGTGCCAAGTTTCATTATCCGTTAATGGCTGAGTAGCGATAACCGTAACTACATCATTTTCTGTGGTTTCTTCAGTGAAATTAATAACTACTTCAGCATCAATCAAACTGGCTTTACCAAACGGTGCTCTGCGTGTTATCCAATGTAGGTTATTTGCACAATAAGCAAATAAATACTGGCCATTGGTGATATTGACATTAAATACACCCAACGCATTTATTTTGACACTCAACTCGGCGATAAATTTAAAGAGTACCGTTGCTGCTGGTTCTTTATCCGCAAACTTAAAATGAAGTTGGTCTAAGATCCAACAGAACGCGTGTTCGCTGTCGGTAGCCCCTACAGGAATGTGTAATTTAACAGGCAGTTCAACCTGGACATTCTTCAATTGTCCATTATGTGCATAAGTCCAATTTCTTCCCCACATTTGACGGGTAAAAGGATGAGTATTCTCCAAAGAAATACCGCCAGAGTTTGCTTGTCGAATATGACAAATAACCGCTTCACTTTTTATTGGATAATTGGTGACTAACTCGGCAATCGGTGATTGTGAACTTGGTAAAGGGTCTTTAAAACTTCGACAGCCTTTACCCTCATAAAAAGTAATGCCCCAACCATCCTTATGCGGCCCAGTATTTCCACCACGCTGCATTAAACCACTAAAGCTAAAGCAAATGTCAGTGGGGACGTTCGCACTCATTGCTAGTAATTCACACATAAATTAATTTCCGAATAGATAATTAACGTTATTATCCTATAAATAAGGTTACAACGATAAATATATTTGTAATTTATTGTACATAGATTTAAGCTAAATACATGGTCAGACCTCTTTATTTTTATCTTTAGGTTTTTATTTTTTAAAAGGAAAATTAATGGAACAATTTACATGGTTCATTTATGCCGTTATTTTAACCGGCTTCATGGCATACACTCGTGCCGCGCTCTCAACTTTTACCTTAAGTTTTGCCGCATTAATGGCGGTAGGTACTATCTTTGATGCACTGTCATTTTTCAGTTGGATAATATTTGCAATCATTGCATTGCCCTTGAATATATCTGACTTTAGAAAGCAGTATATTACTCACCCTTTACTAAAAATGTTCAGATCTATCATGCCGCAAATGTCGAGAACTGAGCAAGAGGCTATCGACGCTGGTACTACATGGTTTGAAGCAGAGCTATTTCGTGGTAACCCTGATTGGAAAAAACTGCATAACTATGAAACACCCCGCTTAAGCGTTGAAGAGCAAAGTTTCTTAAATGGTCCCGTAGAAGAAGTTTGTAAAATGACCAATGATTGGCAAACGACTCATGTCGATGCTGATTTATCACCAGAAGTTTGGCAGTTTTTGAAAGATAATAAATTCTTCGCAATGATTATCAAAAAGAAATATGGCGGCTTAGAGTTTTGTGCCTATGCACAGTCACGAGTTTTACAAAAATTATCAGGGGTCAGTGCCGTACTAGCAAGCACCGTTGGAGTTCCTAATTCTTTAGGCCCAGGTGAATTATTACAACTTTACGGCACAAAAGAGCAGCAAGACCATTACCTTCCTCGTTTAGCGGTTGGTGATGAAATTCCCTGCTTTGCGTTGACTAGTCCGGAAGCCGGTTCAGATGCTGGTGCGATCCCCGATGAAGGCATTATTTGTCACGGTGAGTTTGAAGGTAAAGAAGTGCTTGGTATGAGATTAACTTGGGACAAACGTTACATTACGCTAGCGCCCATTGCCACAGTACTAGGTTTGGCTTTTAAACTAAAAGACCCTGACCATTTACTGGGTGAAACGGTTGATTTAGGCATTACCTGTGCATTGATCCCTACAGACTTAGAGGGTGTTATCACTGGCCGTCGTCATTTCCCACTTAATGTTCCTTTTCAAAATGGTCCAACACAAGGTAATGGTGTCTTTGTGCCGCTTGACTATATTATTGGTGGCGCAGAAATGGCAGGCCAAGGCTGGCGCATGCTTATGGAGTGTTTGTCTGTTGGGCGTGCTATTACACTTCCTTCTAATAGTGCTGGTGGTATAAAGTCACTTGCACTTGCTACAGGTGCTTACAGTAGAATTCGTCGTCAGTTCAAGATCCCTATCGGTAAAATGGAAGGTATTGAAGAACCCCTCGCTCGCATTGGTGGCAATGCTTATTTAATGGATGCGGTAACAACCATGTCTACAGGTGCTATCGATTTAGGCGAGAAACCTTCGGTAATTTCAGCCATTATAAAATATCATTTAACTGAAAAAATGCGTGTTTGTGTTAATGACGCTATGGACATTCACGGCGGCAAAGGCATCTGTATGGGCGAAGGTAACTACCTTGCTCGTGCCTATCAAGGTGCTCCGATTGCAATAACCGTTGAAGGCGCAAATATTCTGACACGTAGTTTAATTATTTACGGACAGGGAGCTATTCGTTGTCATCCTTACGTTTTAGCGGAGTTAGCCGCAGCAAACCAAACTGATGATGTTATTGCATTAAAAGAATTCGATCACGCCTTGTTTGGCCATATTGGCTTTGCCATTAGCAATGTTGTCCGCAGCCTTTGGTTTTCATTAACTGGCGCTAGAATTTTAAAGGCACCTTTTCGAGACGAAACCTCTCGTTACTATCAGTTGCTCACTCGCTTTAGTAGTAACTTAGCTATGCTATCAGACATATCGATGCTGACACTGGGTGGCGATTTGAAGCGCAAAGAGAGAATTTCGGCGCGTTTAGGTGATGTACTTAGCCATTTGTATTTGTCTTCGGCAACCTTAAAGCGTTTTAACGACGAAGGTCGTCAGCAAGATGACCTACCGCTTGTACAATGGGCACTTGAAGATAGCTTGTATGAAACACAGCAAGCTATTGACGCGTTGATCAGTAACTTTCCTAATAAGATAGTGGCACTGTTTCTAAGAGCTATGATCTTTCCAGTGGGCAAATGGTTGAAAAAACCTTCTGATATTACCGACCATAAAGTTGCACAGATATTACAAACACCTGGTAAAGCTCGAGAACGCTTAGGACAAGGTCAATATTTAAGCCGAGATCCAGAAAATGTTTTAGGTCAACTTGAGCAAACGTTAGATGACATTATTGCTTGTGAACCAATATTTAAGAAGGTTTGTCAGGCTATTGGTGAAGATCTGCCTTTTTATGCCCTCGATGAAGTTGCTAAAAAAGGCTTAGCCGTTAATGTTATTAATGCTGTAGAAGCCGAGTTGTTATGCAAGGCTGAATTGGGCAGAAAAGTCGCTATCAATGTAGATGACTTTGACTCTGACGAATTAAGAGCACAGTCCGCTAGTCATTAATTTATCAACACGCCATAGAAATCGCCTACAAGGATGTAGGTTTCAATGTGTTTAAAGCCGTATTATCATCATAAATGAGCCCAGCAACCGTGTTGGACTCATTTTTTTTATCGTTAATGTCTTCACAAACTTTATAATTTTAGCGCTCACCTATTACTTTTTGTAACAAAAAATGCTGATAATTTTCTTGCCTAGATTGAAATACCATTAAAAATAAGTTAACTTTATGTTAACTAAAATTATACGACAAAATAATATGTTTTCTACTAAGGAAAGCCCCACTGTAAAAAGACGGAGCAAAGGTGAACAAACACGTTTACTGATATTACAATCAGCCATTGAAGTATTAGCAAAAAATGGAATAAAAGGCACGACTCATCGAGCCATAGCGAGTCATGCAAATATTCAACTCTCTCTTACCACCTATTATTTTAAAGATATACAAGAGTTAGTTCATCAAGCATTTACCTTGTGTTCTTCACAAATCACCACAAAAACAAGCTTAGCTTGGCAGCCTGCCGTTGAACTACTCGCCAATGTAAATAAAACAAGTTTACGTAAAATAAGTGAAAAAGAAAATTTACGTAATAAACTTGCCATAATGGCGACCCAATACTTAGTAAAAAGAATAATAGACTCACCCGTAGAGCTCGCTGTTCAACAATTACTCTTTACCGAAGTACGCGTAAACCGTAAATTAGCCCCTTTAGCTGAGATACACCGTGCGGCCTCGTTAAAACCCATTATTAAGTTATGCGAATTTTTTAATGCTCATGATCCACATATCGATGCTGATATTATTGCGACGGTTTTTACGCAAATAGAATACCGCAATATCAATGTGCCTGTTGAGCAATTAGATACTGATAACATTCAAGCCATCGTTAGCCGAGTCATTGGTTATGCAATGAACTTAAAAAGTTTAGCACTTACCTCTTAACAGATAATTATCTGATTGTTTTGTAGATGAGCTGTAAATGTTGTAAATTTGTTTCTATATCTGGTCGTACCAATAAAGCTATAAGACTCAATAACAACAATAAGGTTTAAATATGCCCTACCAAGCATTACTCACAAAACACAGTCAGTATTTTGATACTAATGTCACTCGAGATATTTCATGGCGTAAACAGCAACTACAAGCCATAAAAAAACTTGTTATTGAAAACGAAAAAGATATTTTACAGGCTTTACAAGATGACCTTGCAAAACCGACTCTAGAAGCTTGGATCACTGAAATATCATACATAACCAGTGATGTTGACCACACGTGCAAACACCTCAATAAATGGGCTAAACCAAGGGGCGTTAGTACCCCCATTGTGGTACAACCGGGGAAATCATTTATTAAACCCGAGCCACAAGGTACTGTATTAATTATTGGCGCGTGGAATTATCCTTTACAATTAGTATTGGCCCCTTTAATTGCCGTTATTGCTGCCGGTAATTGTGCCATCATCAAGCCTTCAGAACTTGCTCCTGCTATTTCTGCACTTATTGGCCAACTTATTCCTAAGTATTTAGATAATAACGCCGTTAGTGTGGTTGAAGGCGGCGTTACAGAAACAACCGCATTACTTACCTTGAATTTTGATCACATTATGTATACTGGCAATGGACAAGTCGCTCGTATTGTCATGGCCGCAGCCGCAAAGCACTTAACGCCAGTGACATTAGAGCTTGGCGGCAAAAGTCCTGTTTACGTCGATGAAAGTGCAGATTTAACAATAACAGCACAGCGTATTGCATGGGGCAAGTGGATGAATGCAGGGCAAACCTGCATAGCGCCTGATTATCTATTAGTAAAAGAAAACCTAGTTGAGCCATTAACACTAGCGTTGAAAGCTCAAATAACCGCGATGTTTGGTGAAAACCCAAAAAATAGCGACAGCTATGGCCGTATAATTAACCAGCGCCATTGTCAGCGTATAGCCACTTATTTTAACGATGGTAAAATTATGGTTGGCGGTGAAAGCGATATTGAAAGCTGCTATATCGCGCCAACTATTATCATTAATCCCGCTTTAGATAGTCCTTTAATGACAGAAGAGATTTTTGGCGCCATTTTACCTATTGTCACTATTGAAGATTTTGATCAAGCAAAATCATTTGTCAAACAAAGAGAAAAACCACTTTCTGCTTATATCTTTAGCCGTAACAACGAGCAAGTAGCACAATGGGTAAATGAAATAAGTTCGGGGAGTCAATGTATTAACGATGTCATCATGTTTAATGCTGTACCTGACTTACCTTTTGGTGGCACTGGCCCTAGCGGTATTGGCCAATATAGTGGCAAAGCCGGTTTTGATAATTTTAGTCATCTAAAGTCAGTACTCAAACGCCCTTTTATTAAAGATATCCCGGTACGCTTCGCACCTTATTCAAAATGGAAACTTAAATTTTTACGTTTTATCCGATAAAAAGCTACCTAAAATTTTTTCAGAGGATGAAAAGTCTTACATCCTCTGCCACCATTTTTAATCTATCTACTCACTAAAGATAATATAAACAAAAACGCTTTTATCTGCTCGTATCTAGTTTAGCTAGCTGGTTTAATTACCCGAATTAGATGATAGTGTGAATAGACATGACTAATTAGATTTTCAGACACTAAATGAGATTGAAGAATTTTTCTTATATTCACTAATGCCACTTTGAAGACCTAAGGTTTTAGTACCATAACGACAGCTGATGGACAGTAAGCGGTCATAAATTGAGAGTAGAATCACTATACCTAGCGGTCACAATGAGCCTGAAGCAGACCTCCAAAGGTGCCATTCGTATTATGCCACTCATTAACGGTTATGAGTCCAGTTGTAGTGGCTAATGATAAGTACCCTGTTTTAGTATTAATAAGTGATCCCATAACTTTCTCTTAGTCGTTGGTAAGGTAATTGGTACTTATATAAATGTTGATAAAAAAAATGCGAACAGCTTGTGTTTACTGGGGTATCGCAAAATTCACATTAAAATTAACAGCTACATATACAGTTACATTAGCCGCAGCTTAAACCGTGTCATTGGTAGAAAATTAACCAAGTATCACAAAGTCCCAAGTAAGCCGTAATTTTTGCAACTCAACTTAATGATCCTATTATCATTTTTATCGCGTTGTGACTCAATGCGACAAATTTTCACACTTAGGTTATTTTAAGCTAAGCACAGTCATTCCCGAGGTATCTGATCGAGTTCTAAGCTTTACGTTTGTGTTTTAGCTTTAATTTTTACTTTAAATAACGGGCCTCGATAAGCCCATCCGATGATTGTAATTATTTAGCTAACAAGTCCATAAATTGCATTTCAGACAAGACTTCCTTATCAAGCAAAGCCTTCGCTACAGCGTCAATATGCTGCCAATGCTGCTCTACTAATTGTGAGGTTTTTAAGGTCGCGTCTTTCACCCATTGCTGAATCAGTTTTTCGGTGTGTACTTGAAAATATGTATCTCCGCCCCATTCTTGCAATGCGGTCACGTCCATATTATAGCTATCGGGATGCATACCATATTTTGCAATAGCCGACCAAGCCGACCACATGGCATTTTTTAAATCGCTACTGGCGCCAGTATCTAACCCTTCATCACCAAATTTCTTAACCTGAGCTGCTCGACCTGCTAATGCTACACAAGTACGAGAAAACCAAAATTCCTTGGTATAATCTATATGCTGATCTGTACTGTATGCCACCATTCCCAATGATTGCTCTCGTGGTACGACACTAATTTGCTCAATAATTCGTTCTGGCATTAAAAATTTAGAAATAACCGCATGCCCCGCTTCATGATAAGCGGTTTCTGCTAGCGTTTTTTCACAAGAGTCCAGTGAGCGCTTAGCACCATATTTCAGAATATTAACTTCTTCAACTAAAGTACTTTGATCTATTTTACGATTCCCTTCGCTCAATGCGCGTAATACGGATTCTCGGTGAATCTTTTCTAGATCAGCACCACTTAAACCGGCCGTCAACGAGACGATTAATTCCACGTTGATAGCGTCGTCATAGCCCTCGTAACGTAAAAATTTATTGATAAACCAACGACGGGCATCTTTATCTAAAAAGGGTACATGTACATGTAAGTCGAGTCTTCCTGAGCGCAATAAAGCATCATCAAGTTTTTCTAATCGGTTAGTGGCGGCAACAATAAAGACAGGTGCACTGGCTTGATTAAAACCATCAATTTCGTTAAGTAGCTGATTTATCAATGCATCAGCTTTAGGACCGGCATCACCTCGTTTAGGCAGCGCATCAATTTCGTCAATAAATAAAATACACGGTGCATATTTACGCACCCGTTGAAATAAAGGTTTTATAAAACTACCCGATAACAATTCATTGCCAGAGCAAGTAACCATAGGTAAACCGGCTTCACTTGCTAATGCGCGAACTAATGTGGTTTTTCCGGTACCAGGCGGACCAAAAAGCACCATACCTTTAGGTGGTGAAACGCCAGCTTGGCTGAGCTGTTCACTATGACGGAGAATATTAATAGTTTCTTTTAGTCGGGCTTTAATGGTGTCATGACCGGCAATATCAGCAAATTGGATCTCTGGCATATCCAGCACAATCCCCCCACTTTCACCAACATCTTCTATGTGTAGCAATCGCTCACGACTTGGTTTAGAAAAGGTGAGCGTTAAAGTTTTGTCAGTTAAATGACAAGATGACTCTAAGAATAAAACTTCGTGACGAATTTTTAACGCTTGAATTTGTGCTTCGCAGGTTTCATTCCTCAGCAAGATAGCGATATCATTATCGAGCACTATAGATACCTGGTTAAACTCTGTTTGTGGGTTTAATCGAACAAAGTCTGTTATCGGATCAAGTACTTTTTCGGTTATATTAGCTTTAATATCACGAATATCAAAAAATGGCGCAAAAGTTGTTAGTAACACTCTAACAGTATTGTCGTTAACCGGTTGAAATTGGATCTGACTTTTTTCATTGAAGTGTTTAAGATCAATCGCGAGTTGTTTTTCTACTACCTGTATTAGCTCTGCTACACCAAGTGTTTTAAATAAAACAATACTACCTTGCGATAATCTAGACAGTAATTCAGCGGGAATAGCTTTTACTTCTCTACCCTGTTCAATTTTTATTTCGCTACGCAACTGTGTGATCATCGCACCACGCGCTTGTTCGGGCTTGTTCTTAATACTGCTAAGATAATCTGGCTTGTTATAAACCGCACTGCCTAAATTAGAAGTAAACACGACAATCGTTTGCCTAAAATCAATATCTTCTTGTGTGTATTCGTCGGTAATAAAACCGGCAGATAACATACGTAATAACGCTAACAATACCTGTGTGTGAGCTTTTTCAAATTCGTCAAACACTATCACAGATTTAGGGTGTTTTTTGACAAAAGCGGTGAGATCACCGGGTGCAGAGTCATCGTAAGTTTTCTTTGCTCCTACCAAGCCAAAACTTTCGTTACTATTAGTATATTGAGTCATATCAAACACTTTACATTGATAGTCATCTTTTAGGTGGTGAGCAAAACGCTCAGCTAAGAAGGTTTTGCCACAAGCTGGAGGCCCCGCAAAAAAGAACAAGCCTTGTGGTCGGCTTTGTTGAGGTTGCCATAATCCTTTAACCATACTATCGATTAAATATTCTATAACGTGCTCTTGACCATAAACTTCGGCCTGCAAGGTTTTTTTAAGTTGTTCAAGCGCTTTAAGGTTATCACGATAATCAGAAGGAGCATCAGGTAAACTAAACAACTCAATATCATTTATCCAGCTATCGCTTGCTGCTATGGGTTTAATTTTATCAAGTAGTGATGAAACCTGTGAAGAAAAAGGTATAACAGGGTGTTTCATCATCTCTTTTATTACCCCTTGTCGTAAATTACTTCGGTTTTTATCTGTTAACAGCTCAACAGTAGGGGCTACCGGTAACAACATGTTATTAAATTTTTTATATATTTCGTTTTTATTATCTATTGAAAAAGGTATAAGGCACTGGAAAGCAGATAAAATGTGTTCACGATTTATCTTGTCACTCTTTTCGTTGAGTGAGATATATTTGGTAAAAAAAAGTAATGTTCTCACGAGGTTCTTCCCTGTTCGTGTATATCAAGCATAATTAATGCTATCACGAACTGGGGGGTTTAACAGTACTTGCCTGTTATCCGGCGATAAACTTTGTTAATGAGGGGGAGAATCATATACTTTAAGTTAGTGCTGTTATTTTTATTAGTAAAATGAAATACTTATTGTACATCTGGTATTCCTCAAAGGAATTCACCATTTTGTTGTCACTAATGGCATAACTTTATTATTGAAAGGATTCATTTATGAATTTAAAACAAACTTACTCTGATCTTCTAGCCGATATCGCAGAACAACATGAAGATTGGTCTGCGACCTCAGAATCTCCCTTCACCATCTCTCGCCAAGCTGAAGAAAAAGTGCGACCACTGTCAATCTCTGTATTTGGTAGTGAAAGTAAAGCCCACTTATTTTTTAACTTATATAACGATAATGCACTATCTGAATTAGCTAAGAAATTTTTACGCGTTCAAAATAAAGATAAAATTCAAACGAATGATGAAGAGTCAGGCTTGGTTATTATTATTGATTCTGATGGTTTTGCCGTGGTTTACGATGCAACCAAAACCAATATTGAAGATTTTACACCACAATTTGAAAACATTGCTGAAACAGCTGATGCTCTATTAATGACGGTTGTGGCTGACGCGTACCAAACAGTTGAAAATGCTGATGTTCCTTCAATAGAAAACACTCAAACGGAACAAGTTGAAAAACCGTCAATAGAACATGTACTTAAACAATATTTTACCGAAAAGGATTATAAATACAAATACCAAGAAGATAAACAACGGTTTGTTTTAGGCTTTAACACAGAACATTACCTAGACGATAACGGTGATCCTAGTTTTAATGTTGTGCTTGATTATTCAGACAAAGGGCTATTGCGCTTTTTAACGCCTTTTTTGTATAAATTTGATTTAAATAAAACCCAATACAGTTTAATTGCTTCGGCAGTTGCATGGTTTCAATTTAGATACAAATTTTTGTCAATGTCACTTGATCCTAGCGATGGTGAACTAAGAATTTCTATTGATATTCCTCTAGCAGACGGTGTTTTACACAAAAGCCAAGTTCATAGAATTATGTCTTTCATTTTACAATTTACCGAAGACAGCTATCAAGAATTATTTTCTTTGATGTTAAGTGAGCCCAATGAAAGCGAGAAAAAGCTCAAAGAGATAATTGCTAACTACAAGCAAGAAATAGAAACAGGCCGTTGGTTAAAATCACTTGAAGATAAGATGCAAGGGATAACTGAAGCACAAAAACAAGCTATTGAGAATATTCTAAATCAAAGTGAAAGTTCGACGGGCAAAGGTGGAATATAATGACGAGCATTCCCAAAAAAAACACCTTTCATATGTTCAAGCGGGCGCTGTTTAATCCTGTTGGTGAATTAATATATCTAACACTATTTTTTGGTGCTGTTACCTTTGCTTTTTTCTGGTTGACGATAAAGTGGCAACTTTTACCTACATCGCTCCTACAGCCTTATTTAACCCAAGAGAGTACCGGTCTTTTTGATGCGCTTGGTGGATGGGCGTTAGGTTTTGCCGGGGCATTGGTTGCTATTCGTATCGCCGGCGTCGCAAAAAAAATTCAAGAGAATGATTCTATACGAGAGCACGTTAACCTTTGGGAAAAACATGTCGACCGTATTTCAGAGTTAAACTCAAAATTAACCCGCTCTATTACTGATACTAAAAGAGCTTGTGCCGCGGTATTACTATATACCAAGGAAGTGAGCAGAGTAAATAATACACTGACGCTAAATAATGCTTTTACGTCGATAATAAAGCAAACAAAAAAACCTGAAGACATAGCAGATCAACTTCAAAAGACGCTTGAAGAAAAGCTTGAAATACTGATAGAAACTATTGAAGAGGCTTTTAAAGATTCCGTCTATCGTTCTGTATTAGGCCTTATTTCAAAGACTAATCCATGTTCTGATAAATCAAGGATCCGTGATGAAGATTTTGCCTCACGATATTTTCAAGACCAAGCAACACGAGAAGATTTGATCAATATAGTCAGTAAAGACACCGAGTTTTTTAATATATTAGAGATTATTAGTAGTCTAGGTGCAAAAAACTTTGGTATAGGCTTGATGGAATTACGTGCTATGCCATTGTTTGAGCACTTCTATAAAGATCTTATGCGTATTACATCTTTTCAGAAAGAGGATAGTAAACAAGATAACAACCATCTTGAAATAGCTGATGCTGCTTGGATATTACTTGGTTTATTGCTTTCTAGAAATAAACCAGATAATTCATATATTAGCCAAAATGATGGTTTTGTGATCCTGGCTTTAATTCTTGGTTCTCTTCCTACGGAAGAGGTCATAAAAACGTATCTAGATACGAAAAAGCCCGAAGTATTTGACGATTACTCTGCCGAAGGTCGAGCCTTTATGCAAAGGGAGATTAGCGAATTGGCAAAGCGCTTATTTTACGTAAAAGCGGAAGAGTTATCAGAAATCAGTAGCTTGATAGAAAAATGTAATAACAATTTAAGCTATTTAGATGTAATGACAAAAAGTACAGGGGTGAGCTCAGAACAGAATAAAGCTAAATTGATAGATGAAAATAGCGATCTAAAAGGTACAGCATCAACACTTGACAGCTTCGAGCAGTCAAAAGACAAAAGAATCCCAACAAATACGAAAAGTTCATCGGCAGACAGTAAGAGTAATGACTCAAAAGACAGCAACTCTTCAGAAAAACAATAATTAAAATACATTATTATAGAGGTCTTATTTAAAATGAATAATACAGCCAACCATTGGGTTGGCTGTATTTCTTTAGAACACATATTTAAAATCCCCAAAATACTAAAAACCTAGTTCAGGGTTAGGTTTTAGCTAAACTTTCAGTTTAAGCTCAGGTAAAAAAAAGATTATCTAACCCTAAATGATAGGTCATGGTGGATATCACTATTTGACTAAAAAATAGCGTAGAAAATCCAACGATTACTAAAACACTTGCATAACCTTTTCAGCCCACATGCTCTTGGGGCTATGGAAGCAGATAAAAAGTTGATGCGTTTATGAATAATATCTTTATCACTTGCATGCTTGACCTGTTCCGATAATGCGGCATATATTTGAATGGTATTTTTTACTTGTATTACACTAGCACCATTTTCAATGGCATATAAATCACAAGTTGGCTCGTAATCTAATGCAAAAATCATCGCGTAATTTATCTTTATTAATAACCCACACTTTACTAAACCATTGCACAATTAACTTACGTAAATTATCACGATGTAAGCCGTGCCATCTTTCATGGGCAACAATGACCGCTTAGTCGGAGCAGAAGTCATAAGGGCATCAAAGATGCTAACGACTGCTTTAAGTCTTGGAGCTGCCCTTAGCAAAGCAAACTCTAACGTCAACGATGCGCACTTTTTTGACGTTAGCTTTTGGTGAGGGCAAAGCTACCAGTGATCATTGTTCTAAGGTCCCTAGTTGCCACAAAGAAGACATTAGCACTAAAAGGCTAAAGTTAATTTCGGATTAGTTTTTGTATCGATAACGCCCCATTAAGAGGCAAATAATAGTTGGCTAAAATAAGCGACGAAGGAGCAAATAGCCAGCTGTTATTTGTCCTGCTTGAATGGCTTGTTATACGCAATTTTCATATTTAAGCGTTTGATAGTGAGTAACTTTACCATTAATTAAGATCTCCG
>NZ_JACGWC010000006.1:0-196222 GCF_014077545.1 Colwellia sp. BRX10-1 | reverse complement strand
TATTAATTTTCGTTATTCACCCATCTTATATCCCAAGTTTATTTTTTAATCAAGCTGAATAAAAAGTACGCTTATCATCACTCAATTTAGTTAAAATTTTTATCCAGTTAAAATTCAATAATAAAAGTACGTTATAATAAATATTTGTTATACAACTTAGGATCAAACCTTGAACAAATTTGCAGCCATAATTTTTGTTTTATTATTATCGTGTGGTGCTGCGCTATGGTTTTTAGCCAGTGACTCTTTAAATTTTCATATTAAAAATCAACTTCAAAATATTGGTTCGCAACTAAGCCAACAAAAAGTAACGGTTGAAAACGTAACAATCCATGGGTATCAGGGAACAGGAACCATTAGCAATTTTGTGTTGGCCCCGTCACAGTTATCAAATATTTCGACCGATGAAAAATCAACACTAAGTATTGCCGCCATTCATTTAGTGGTTGATCGTGATAGCTTAAAAGAAGATATTATTCTTATCGAGAGTATTACCATCGATGGTTTAAGTGCTTCAATTTATTACAGCGAAGATGGTGACAGCTTTAAACAACTACTATTAACCGTGCAAAAAAATATAGATCAATTCACCCTCAAAGACAGTAGTGTCAAAAATCAGCAACAAGTTACAACGACGCCACGTTTATTAAAGGTGGCTAAAATAACAGTAAATTCGCCAGTACTTAATTTAATAGGCCATAAAAACGCACCAATAATCACTAAAAAATTACCTCGTTTTGAATTAGAAATTGTTGATAAAGAAACCGGTAGCACTGGTGAAACCATAGGTATTGAGTTATTTGAAAAATTACTGAGCGCATTAAATAACCAAGCAACTATGCTTACAAAAACATTGTAAAGCTTGAAATAGTCTAATAACCCAGCTAATAATAGCTTTACTCTTTTATGTTTTTATCCGTATTGAAAAGGTCATAAAATGCGAACGTCATTAAAGTCAGCAAATCTCATTTGCATCCTTCTTATTAATTCAGTTTTATTGTTATTACCTTTTACAAGTCATGCTCGAGATATAGAAATAACTCCCTTTATCGGGCAAATGTTCAGTGCTGATCTAATTAATAGCCAAAACGGCACAGACCTGGTTGTCACTGATGATAAAAATTATGGATTAGCAATCGCTTGGCAAGATTCACCTAATGGCCAAGGACAAATATTACTTAACACTGTTAGCCATGATTTTATCAGTAGTTCAGATCAACAAGAGCACTCCTTCGATATTACCTACTTGCATTTCAGTGGCGTTACTCAGCTTAAACAGCAAAATTATGTGACGACCATCTCGCTAGGTATCGGTGCCACTTATTTTGAAACTGACAGTAAAGACGAAATTTACCCCTCCCTCACTATGGCTTTTGGCACACGCTACGAACTATCAAAGAATATCGCTCTTGTTACAGAGCTTCGAGGTTATGCAAGTTATATAGAAGAAGATAATCAGTTATTTTGTCAAGAAACCATCTGCCACGCTTTGTTAGAAGATGGTCTGTGGCTTGATGGAAGTATTTCAGTTGGTTTAGCTATTAAGTTTTAGTCATCATTGATAAACCATTTTATTATCAAGGTCATTACTTACTTATTACCGATAGCAAAGATAGAGTAAACCTGCTGTTATAATCAAAACAGCTATCATTGTTAGACCTAGCTGATGTTGCAGACAAAATTTTCATAAATAGCTTCATCTAATGAAAAGCAGGGCTTTAAATTTGATACAGCCGTCGGGCTTGAACAAAAATTTCTTTGGCCGCGATTTTGAAAAGAAGCCGTATTATAAATCACTCGTTGTAAATTAAGTCCGGTAAAGCACTTTAATTACATGCCAACCAAATTTAGTTTTAACAAGATGGGGCTCTAATATTGCACCGCTAAAAGCCACTTTATCAAACTGAGGTACCATTTGACCTCGTTTAAACTCGCCTAAATCGCCCCCTTTTTTACCCGATGGACATGACGAATGTTTTTTAGCTAATGTTTGAAACTTAGCTCCTTTAGCTAGCTGCTTAATAATATCTTCTGCAATTTCTTTATGTTTAACCAAGATGTGAAGTGCATGCGCTGTTGCTGCCATATTGAAACCTTTTTAATACTGTCTAATAAACACGCATATTATAGCGGATCATGACTAATCTATTCGAATATTATCTTTCGGAAAACAAAAAGCCCCGACTCTTTCGAATCAGGGCTTTCATATAATGGTACCGCAGGACGGACTTGAACCGTCACTTCTTTCGAAACCGGATTTTGAATCCGGCGTGTCTACCAATTCCACCACTGCGGCTTAAATATTTTTCGTAGTAACTACCAAAAATTTAAACTGTTTATCAATAACGCCAGTGCGTTAATGAATCTGTTCGGCATTATACGAAAATAACTTTATTAAGCAATAGTTTTTATCAATCGTTGGTGTGTATGTTTATTATTTGGTCGATTTGGAGGGATTTGAAAGTTTAGAGCATTAAACACCGACTTAATTAATGCTTAGGTGACTGTTCCCCTCCAACAATGCGATTATGTATAGCTCGCAACACTCAAGAAAAACCTTGCCTTCATCGGCTATTGTATCGAAATTTAAATAATTTTAATCAAAATACACGGGGCAATATATAAACAAGTCATTTGATGCCAATCTAAAATCATTCTTGTGTGATATAACATAACTATGGAAAAAGCTTAGTAACAATTTACTTACTGTAAATTGACAATTCCATATGGAGAAATATTATGAAAACCTTAATAAACAATTCTAAAAAAGTACTTATCCCCTTAATTATGGGAAGTATTTTTGCTGGAAATGTTATGGCCGCAGGCACCTATGCGGTTGAACTTGGCGAAGCAGGTACTTTCACCATATTGAGTAAATCTGGAATTACTGATGTTTATCCGTCTGCTGTTACCGGTAATGTCGGCACTAGCCCAATTACAGGCGCTGCGCTTTTACTCAATTGTGATGAAGTAACCGGCGTTATGTATACGGTTGACTCTGCTGGTCCACTGCCCTGCTCAATAAATTCACCTTACCTTTTAGGATTAGCAGTCAGTGATATGGGCATTGCCTACAATGATGCTGCAGGCAGAGTTCCTGCTGATCATACCGAACTTGGTGCGGGTGAAATTGGTGGCCTAACACTAGCACCTGGCGTTTACAAATGGTCTTCAGACGTCAATATCAGTACAGATGTTACTTTTAATGGCACTATGGATGATGTTTGGATCATGCAAATATCAGGTAATTTAAATCAGGCAAATGCCAAGCGCGTTACTTTAACGGGTGGCGCTTTAGCCAAAAATATTTTCTGGCAAGTCGCAGGTTATACCGCACTCGGCACTTATGCATCCTTTGAAGGTATCGTGCTCAGTAAAACCTTGATTTCTGTTAATACTGGAACCACTGTTAACGGGAGACTATTGGCACAAACTGCTGTTACATTGCAAAAAAACACGATTAACGCGCCAACTGAGCAATATGAAGAAGCTCCTCAATAACAACGTAGTGACTACAGTCAAATAGCGTTAACGACATATAAAAGGTAGCAAATTTCAATGCTACTATCATTTTTGTATGTCGTTTTTTAATACTATTTTAGCGATAAAAAACACAAATAATCATCTCTCTTATACTTTAGCTATTGTGTTTGATAAACTGTTAAAAATTTATTATTCACGTGACTTATGACTTTCATTTCATCTCAACATTTCCCCCGTGCTGGTTTTCGCCGCCGCTTAGCTTCCTGGGTATATGATCTTTTAATTGCCATTGCGGTATATATGACTGCTGGCGCAATGTCATTTCTATTGATGTACTTAGGTTTTCACTTTGGCTTATTCGGCTTACAGGGGTACGAACACTTTTCTGATGCTATTGCCAATACGGCTTGGTTAAAGTGGCCAAATGAGTTTTGGAAGCTTGCTTGGGTGTCGTTTTTCTTTATTTGGTTTTGGTCTAAAACCGGTCAAACCTTAGGGATGAAAGCGTGGCGTTTACGTGTGCAAAACCAAGATGGTACTTTGATCAATAAGGTTACTGGCCTAAAAAGATTACTGCCTACGCTATTAGGTTTAGGTAACTTTACGGTGATTTTTGATCGTAAAAACAAATTAAGCTTACAAGACAGGTTAACGGATACAGAAGTGGTGGTTTTAACGTTAGACGCTAACCGCGGTCGTTTGTAGAGTACTCCTGCTAATAAGGGGCAATAAAAGTGAGGCATGATAAATTTGATTATCATGCCCTCTAATCACATTTATCGACTAAAAGGCGCGCAAGCAAAAGTTAACTGGGCCGTTTATTCATTAGATATAACGCTAATGATACAAAGATAAAGCTGGGCATTAACGCGCCAAAAGCCGCAGGCAACTGATACACTAAGCTTAACGACCCTAACACTTCGTTTGTAATAAAGAACAAGATTCCTGTTGCTACTCCCATCATAATTCTTGCCCCCATCGATACTGAACGCAAAGGTCCAAAAACAAAAGACAAGGCAAGTAACAGCATAACCGCAACGGTTAGTGGTTGAACGATTTTACGCCAAAAAGCTAAAACGTAACGACTTGAGTCTTGGTTGTTTTCTTCCAAATAACTTAAGTATTCAGACAAGCCCCGTAATGATAAAGCTTCGGGAGTAACCATAACGACGCCAAGCTTTTCAGGCGTCAAACTCGATGTCCACATTTTTACCTGCGAAGACTCGGTAACCATTTTGTTTTCACTTAAATGGGTATCGACAACATCACGTAACTGCCAGGCATCTTTTTGATAAATAGCACTATCTGCAGATAACCAACTTGACAGTTTTAATGATTTATCAAAGCGGTATATTTGTACATCGTTTAATTTCCCTTTATCTTCTACTTCACCAATATGAACAAAATAATCGCCGTCTTTCGCCCAAGTTCCGTCAGCGGATGAAATTAAGCTTCCGCCTGATATCGCTTGTGCTTTAAGCTGTCTTGCGGCTAATTCACCAACCGGCGCTAGCCATTCTCCGACCGCCATACTGATAAAAACGAGAACAGTCGCTGACTTCATCACTGATTTTATAATGTCTACCCGCGACAAACCTGCCGCTTGCATAACCACAAGCTCACTGTTTGTTGCCAGCATTCCCATACCGATTAAACCACCAATTAGTGCTGACATCGGGAAAAACATTTCAATATCGGGTGGGATTTTATAAAGCACAAATAAAGCAGCATGCGCAATATCATAGTTACCCTTGCCCACGGTTTTCATTTCTTCAACAAACTTAATGATACCACTTAGGCTGACAAAAATTGATAACGTTAATAGCGTTGTAGATGCAATAATTCGACCAATGTACATGTCTAATATACGCATTATGATGATGTTCCTTTGCGGGTAAAATTGCGAAATAATAGCGGAAGCTTAGCTTTGATTTTCATCCCAAAACTGCGATCTTTTATAAGCAGACTTACGCCTAACACAAGCACAAATAAGTGTACTGGCCATAAACCTAAATTTTTAGGTATTGTGCCCGACTCAACGCCAGAGCGCACCGCTGTGAGCATCAAGAAATAACCTAAAAACAGTAATAACGCCGGTAACATTTTAGCAAATTTACCTTGCCTAGGATTAACAACACTTAAAGGTACGGCAATTAATGTCATGATCAAACACGCAATAGGAAAAGCAATGCGCCAATGACTTTCCGCACTAAAAGCAGCGGTATCTTCCTCAAACAAATCTTGGGTGGGAATAGCCCTTAATTTTCTATTTTTGTGCGCCACTTTTTGATCTTGTATTTGGATATAATACTTATCAAAAAAGACTTCTTTGAATTCTTTACTCTTAGTATCGTTTTGATAACGTGTACCGTCACTCAAGACTAAACGCTGTGAGCCACTTTCTTCCTCAATCACTTGTCCGGTTTGTGCATAAACTAAACTGGCATTAATAATACTTTTATCCGTGGCTTTTTTATCAGGAAGTTGCGCAACAAACACTTTTTCAAAGGTGTTGTCATTACGGTTTTTATCGTGAATAAAAATGACGGCTTTTTCATTACCTGTCGTTTGAAAACGACCAGCAATAAGCGAACTTAACCCCGAGTCTGCGGCTAATTGTTCTTTAACTTGATACTCATATTCTGAGGCCATAGGTGATAGGTATAGCGTAAAAATTCCGGTAAATATCGCAGTCACAATACTTAAAATCAGTGTAACCCGCACTACGTACCATTCACTGACACCACAAGCATGCAATACTGTCATTTCGCTATCGGCATAAATACGCCCGTAAGCCAATAAAACCCCAAGAAATAAACTTAAGGGTAAAATCATTCCCGCTAAGTCAGGTATCTTTAAACCAATAAAGACCATAACCAAGTGTCCGGGGATCCCTCCTTCGGCAGCATCGTCAAGAATACGAACAAATTTATTACTAATAAAAATGGTCATCAGCACTAAGAAAACCGCTAATTGAGTTTTAGCGACTTCTTTAAGTAAATAACGAAAGATAATCATAAGAATTCCCTATAAAAACATCGTTTTTTTCTGACATCTGCTCTATTTTTAAGTAAACTTGTCGTTTTCATAAGTAATATTAATTTTTGCTCTGAGGGGAATTCGCTTGCACCAAGCTATAATTATAGCCTGTAGCTGAATACTTTTAAAAGTAAGCATAACGATTATTTATAGATTTAAACAAGTTTACTCGTAAATTTCATTTAAAAACAGCTTGTTTTTGTACGAATTAGGAGAGCTCATGGAGTTCAACGTAAAAAGTGGTAGTCCCGAAAAGCAACGTAGCGCCTGTATTGTCGTTGGCGTTTTTGAACCTCGCCGTCTTTCAGCGATTGCTGAACAACTTGACGAAATTAGTGAAGGCTATATCAGTAACTTATTGCGTCGCGGTGATTTAGAAGGTAAATCAGGGCAAATGTTACTGCTTCATCACGTGCCTAATATCTTAAGCGAACGTGTTTTGTTGGTCGGTTGTGGTAAAGAACGTGAACTTGATGAACGTCAATACCGACAAATTATCAGTAAAACTATTAGTACGTTAAATGAAACGGGCTCGATGGAAGCTGTGTGCTTTTTATCAGAACTTCATGTTAAAGGTCGCGATACCTATTGGAAGGTACGCCAAGCCGTTGAAGCGACTCAAGACTGTTTATACAGCTTTGACGGATTAAAAACGCGTAAAGTTGAAGCACGCCGACCTCTACGTAAAATGGTTTTTAATGTACCAACACGTCGAGAGTTACCGATGGGCGAACGCGCTATTTCTCATGCGCTTGCTGTCTCTGAAGGTATAACAACCTGTAAAAATGTTGCTAATATGCCGCCAAATATCTGTAACCCAGCATATTTAGCAGAACAAGCTAAGATTTTAGAAAATGATTACGACAATATCAGCACCGAAATAGTTGGCGAGAAAGAAATGGAAGAATTGGGTATGAATTCATACCTTGCCGTTGGCCGAGCTTCACGTAATGAATCTATTATGAGTATTATTAAATATAATGGTGCTGGTGATGATGTTAATCCGATAGTTTTAGTCGGTAAAGGTGTGACTTTTGATGCCGGTGGTATTTCTTTAAAGCCTGGCGAAGCCATGGATGAAATGAAATATGACATGGGTGGCGCAGCGGGTGTTTTAGGTGCTATGCACGCCCTAGCAGAATTACAGTTGCCGATTAACGTTATTGGTGTTTTAGCCGGTTGTGAAAATATGCCCGGTGGCGATGCTTACCGCCCTGGTGATATTTTAACGACGATGTCAGGACAAACGGTTGAAGTATTAAATACGGATGCAGAAGGTCGCTTGGTTTTATGTGACGCGCTGACGTATGTTGAACGCTTTGATCCTGAACTTGTTATCGATGTAGCAACCCTTACCGGTGCCTGTGTGGTTGCCTTAGGTAAACATGCATCGGGCCTGTTGAGTACGCACAACCCATTAGCACATGAGTTGTTAAATGCCTCTGAACAAAGTGGTGACCGCGCATGGCGTTTACCGTTATGGGAAGAATATCAAGAACAATTAGAAAGCCCATTTGCTGATTTTACCAATTTAGGTGGCAAAGGCGCAGGTACTATTACGGCTGCCTGTTTCTTAGCGCGTTTCACTAAAAAGTACCACTGGGCACATCTTGATGTTGCCGGTACGGCCTGGCGCAGCGGTGGCAAAGATAAAGGCTCTACTGGTCGTCCGGTAAGCTTATTGACTCAATTTTTATTGAATCGTGCTGGCGCAGAGCAAAGCGAATAACTCTAGACTAAAAAGAAATAAAAGGAACAACGCAAACATGCAAACACAAGTAATGTTTTATTTGCTTGAAGAAGATGCAAAGCATGAAGCGGTGGCTGAACAGTCACATGCTCATGCTTGTTTGCAGGCTGCTAATTTTTATCGCCAAAATCAGCGGGTATTTATTTACTGCGCTGATCAGCAAACAGCTCACCAGTTAGATGAACTGCTTTGGGCCTTTGAACCTGACAGCTTTGTTCCTCACAATTTACCGGGCGAAGGCCCTAAAAATGGCGCTGCCGTTGAAATTAGTTGGCAACCGCCCACTAACCGACGCGCTATTTTAATAAATTTAACCAGCACAGTGCCTCACTTTGCTAATCAATTTTCACACATTGTTGACTTTGTACCCAGTGATGAAACCCTAAAACAACAAGCTCGAGAGCGCTATAAAGGCTATCGTCAATGGGGATTTCAAGTGGATAATCAAACCGCGCCACAACCGTCACAGTCAATTAATGCACTTTAATCAAGTTAAGTAGTCATCCCCATGGAAAAAACATTCAATCCTTCAGAAATCGAACAGTCTCTTTATCAAAGTTGGGAAGAGCAAGGTTATTTTAGCCCTACAGGTGAAGGAGATGGCTATAGCATTGCTATACCACCACCAAACGTTACCGGTAGTTTGCATATGGGACACGCGTTCCAACAAACTATTATGGATACCTTAATTCGTTATCAGCGTATGCAAGGTAAAAATACTTTATGGCAAACCGGAATGGATCATGCGGGTATTGCCACACAAATGGTGGTAGAACGTAAAATTGCTGCCGAAGAAGATAAAACTCGTCACGATTACGGTCGTGAAGCTTTTATTGATAAAGTATGGGAATGGAAAGACGAGTCTGGTGGCACGATTGGCAAGCAAATGCGCCGTTTGGGTAACTCTATCGATTGGTCTCGCGAACGTTTTACTATGGATGATGGCATGTCTGAAGCGGTGCAAGAAGTTTTTGTTCGCTTATTTGAAGACGACTTAATTTATCGTGGTAAACGTTTAGTTAACTGGGATCCAAAATTCCATACCGCTATTTCTGATTTAGAAGTTGAGAACAAAGATAAAAAAGGTCACATGTGGTACTTACGCTATCCTTTGGCTAATGGCGTTAAAACCGCTGAAGGTAAAGACTACTTAGTGGTAGCGACAACTCGACCAGAAACTGTTTTAGGTGATACCGGTGTCGCGGTAAACCCTAAAGATGACCGTTATAAAGATCTGATCGGCAAACATATTTTATTACCTTTAGTTAATCGTTTAATCCCTATTGTTGGCGATGACCATGCTGATATGACCAAAGGTTCAGGTTGTGTGAAAATCACACCTGCACATGACTTTAACGATAATGAAGTCGGTAAACGTCATAATTTGCCATTAATCAATATTTTAGATAAAAATGCTGCTATTTTAGCAAGTGCTGAAGTTTATAAAAATAACGGCGAGCATTCTGATGCCTACAGCACTGAATTACCAAGTGAATTTGCAGGGCTCGACCGTTTTGTTGCCCGTAAAGCCATTGTCGCTAAATTTGACGAGCTAGGTTTACTTGTTGAAGTAAAAGATCATGATTTGGTCGCACCTTATGGTGATCGTTCAGGCGTGATTATTGAGCCATTATTAACCGACCAATGGTATGTTCGCACCGCGCCTTTAGTGGGCCCTGCCGTTGACGCGGTAGCAACGGGTCAAATTGAATTTGTGCCTAAACAGTATGAAAATATGTACAACGCTTGGATGCGTGACATTCAAGACTGGTGTATTTCTCGTCAGCTTTGGTGGGGACATAGAATTCCAGCCTGGTACGATGAAGATGGAGGTGTTTATGTCGGTAGAACCGAAGCTGAAGTGCGTGCTAAATACACGTTAGCGGCAGATTTTGTCTTAAAGCAAGACGATGATGTACTCGACACTTGGTTCTCATCAGCATTATGGACGTTTTCTACCTTAGGCTGGCCAAGCAATATGGAAGATCTTAAAAAATTCCATTCAACTGATGTACTTGTTACTGGCTTTGACATTATTTTCTTCTGGGTTGCCCGCATGATCATGATGACCATGCATTTCATTAAAGATGAAAATGGCCAACCACAAGTACCGTTCAAGAAAGTCTATGTTACCGGTCTAATTCGCGATGAAAATGGCGATAAGATGAGTAAATCAAAAGGCAACGTTGTCGATCCTCTTGATATGATTGATGGCATTGCCCTTGATGAGTTATTAGAAAAACGCACCGGCAACATGATGCAGCCAAAATTGGCGGCAAAAATAGCTAAGCTAACCAAGAAAGAATACCCAGCAGGTATTGAAGCTCATGGTACTGATGCATTACGTTTTACCTTAACCTCAGTTGCATCAACAGGCCGTGACATTACCTGGGACATGAAACGCTTAGACGGTTACCGTAATTTCTGTAATAAATTATGGAATGCGAGTCGTTACGTGTTAATGAATACCGAAGAGCAAGACTGCGGTAAAGTCGTTAATGGTCAACAAGGTGAAATGGAGTTTTCATTAGCTGACCGTTGGATATTAGGTCAATTCCAGCAAACCGTAAAAACTGTCCATGAATCTTTTGAAGCCTTTCGTTTCGATTTAGCTTCACAAGCACTATACGAGTTCACCTGGAACCAATTTTGTGATTGGTACTTAGAGTTAACAAAACCAGTATTGTTTAAAGGTAGCGAAGCACAGCAACGTGGTACTCGTCATACCTTAGTGACTGTGCTCGAAAGCTTATTACGCTTGATGCATCCTATTATGCCATTTATCACTGAAACAATTTGGCAACGTGTTGTGCCATTAAGTAACTTTGTTGCTGATAACAAAGGTAATGAAAACGCCAGTATTATGGTCCAGCGCTTTCCACAGTTTGATGAAAGCCAATGTGACCAGACGGCTATTGGTGATTTAGAGTGGGTTAAACAGTTTATTGTTGCTATACGTAATATTCGCGGCGAAATGGATATTTCACCCAGTAAAGAATTACCGGTACTACTTAAAAATGTTAATGCTAACGACCAACGTCGCTTAGATGAAAATCAACAGTTTTTAAGTGCCTTAGCTAAACTTGAAAGTATTACAGTATTAACAGACAAGGACAATGCACCTCTGTCTGCTACTGCTGTTGTTGGTGATTTATCAGTATTAATCCCAATGGCGGGATTAATTGATAAAGAAGCTGAGCTAGCCCGTTTAACAAAAGCGGTCGATAAACTAGAGAAAGACGCTGAGAGAACCCGTGGGAAATTAAGCAATGAAAAGTTTGTTGGTAAAGCTCCTGAAGAAGTTATTAACAAAGAAAAGACCAAGTTAGCTGATACCGAATCGGCCTTAGCCAAGCTTGCTGAACAAATAGTACAAATTTCGGCGTTGTAAGCGTTGTTTATCTTATGATTGATAATAATAATGATTCTCAATCATAAATATCTAATAAAGCCAGCATCTTAGCTGGCTTTTTTATGTCATAAAAAAGTCATCAAATCTTAAGATTTTTATAGGATTTCAAGAAAATATTGTGCTAACATACTTTCGCGTTGAGTTTTTGCGTTTCGGGAGAAGGATATTTCAACTATTTACCTTAATTTAACAAGGTCGATTATTGATTAACCTCAGACGCTACTAGTTTGTGTTATTGGAAACCTTTCTCTGTCTGTACTTTTATAGGTAGAGAGCATTTACTCCGTATATTTCATAGTGGATAATCCACTTATTACTATTTTTTAATTAATGACCTACGGGAAATGTTGACATGTCTGATTCAGTAACTGGTAAAGTAAAATTTTTTAACGAATCTAAAGGATTCGGTTTCATCGAGCAAGATAACGGACCTGACGTTTTTGTTCACTTCAGCGCTATCTCTGGTGACGGTTTCCGTACACTAACTGACGGCCAAGCTGTTACTTTTACTATCAAGCAAGGACAAAAAGGTCCTGAAGCTGAAAACGTAATTGCTTCTTAATAACGACTTATTGTAGTTATTAAAGGATCTTAGGATCCGAATAAAAAAGCGGAACAATGAAAATTGTTGCGCTTTTTTTTATACTAAAATTCAACCCACCACGTTTTTAAAGAACCCACATACCTTCAAACACCCCGTTGCTATCAAAGCCATTAACAAAGTCATTACTAAAGATCATCAAAAAACGCATCAGTGATTGAACAAGAGTATGTGTTCTTATTGCTATGAGTTTATTTGTACGGCTGGGCCGATGAATCGCGTTTTAAAAGAACTTATTGGCGCAGCCATAGTGTTTGTTAATTAATAAAAAGAAGTGAGCTAATGAAGGGAGGTTTACAATAGTGACACCGTTATTAAATAGCGCAGCGGAAACACCCGTGAAAGGTATCAGCAAGGCTATAAAATACGGTGCCTTATTTTAGTTAGTGAGTTATCTCTGCAGAAATGATATCTACAATCGCATCAATATGCATTTCATCGGTATTTAAAGCTGGAATATAATGATACGTTTCACCACCAGCACCAATAAACATATCTCGGTTTTCGTGCACTAACTCTTCTAAAGTTTCTAAACAATCAGCACTAAATGCTGGGCTAATAATAGCGACATGCTTATTATCAGCAGCAAGATCAACAAGCGTTACATCGGTATAAGGTTGTAACCACTCTGCTTTACCAAAACGTGACTGAAAGGTCATCACAAAATCATCCTCGGTAAAGGCTAACGCTTCCATTAATAAACGCGTTGTCTTTGCACAACAACAATAATAAGGGTCACCCTGCTCTAAGAAATACTTAGGCATACCATGAAAAGATAATACTAACTTATCCGGCTTACCATGTTCGGCAATATGCTTATTTACACTTTGCGCAAGGGCCGCTATGTATTTAGGGTTGTCATGATAACCACTAATAAAACTTAGACTTGGGATCCAACGCCACGATTTAATTTTATTAACGACCGCATCGAAAGTAGAACCAACCGTTGGACCTGCATACTGGGGATACAGAGGTAAAGTAATTATCTTACTGACTCCTGCAAGTTGTAATCTGTCTAAAGCATCATCGATTGTAGGCTTACCATATCGCATTGCCAGCTCAACTCTGACATCATCACCATATTTCTCAGTGAGCACTTTAGCGACTTCGTCTTTTTGCTGTTGGCTAATAACTAATAAAGGTGAGCCTGATGGTGTCCAAATACTTTCATAGAGTTTTGCTGATTTTTTAGGTCGAACCCTTAAAATAATACCATGCAAGATCATTAACCAAATAAGTCGAGGTATTTCAACGACCCGAGGATCAGATAAAAACTCGCCTAAGTAGCGTCTCAAAGCTGATGCAGTAGGCGCTTCAGGTGTGCCAAGATTGGTGAGTAAAACACCAACTTTAGCCGTTTTATTATGTATTTCTTTGGTACGGCCGTGAAAACGTCCACTAAATTTAGGCATGAATTCGATACTCTATTTTTTAAATGACGACAAAAAGACAACGGGTAAGCTTACCCTAACACACCAAACAAGAATCAGTTCATCTGATGTGTTAAAAGGCTCAAACCCATACTATATTTAAATTATGGAACGATATTACTAATGACTAAATTTAATTGCTCTGTAGTCGTTACTGGCACATTATTAAGTTCAGCTTTGAAATCACCTGATTTAATACCAGCGCCGCCTGAAGCAGAAACGACTGCATAAATGTGTACCACATCGACATCACTCAACTTAGCTTGTGGCGTCATTGCACTTGCATCATTAAGTACTATGGTTATGGGTAAATCACTCGCGACTAATTTAACGGCGGCAAGAGGCATACGCCCCCGAGAAGTATCTGCAGATATAGCATAAATGAAAACCGTTTTATCATCACCCACTGACAGCAAGGTTTGTATTTCATCACTTAATGTAACGTTAACCGTTAGCTTGGGACCAGCAATACTTGGTTCGATTTGACTGTTAGCATCGTCGGTCATATTGGGTTGGGCTATACGCTTTTTCGCTTCATCAATAACTTCAAGCAATGCTTGCTTATTGACATTCTTTTTATCTGAATCAACAACACGTTGCCAATGAGAAATAGCCACTTGATACTTACCAGCAGTAAAACTATGCATACCGAGTAATATATTTGTGGAAGGATCACTCGGGTCTATCGCTAAAGCCTGATCAATAAATCCTTGCACCCTTGCATCAATTTTTTGCTCGTTCTTATAGTAAATCGCTTGGGCTTTAGCACCAAACACATCGGCTTGCGGGCCTTCAATACGTAAGACTTGGTCATAAGCTTTTACTGCACTGTCAAATTCACCGACGGTGACTAAAGATTGACCTAAAGCGTACCAAGCATCTGAGTTGTCTGGTTCGGTTTTAGTGACATCCATTAAGCGTTTTAATTCATTAATAGTTTGTTGTTCCGCATTAGCCGATTGCTGCATTGGCTCTTGAGGCGTCATTGTTGTCAATTTTTCATAAGTGCCTATTTCAGCATATAGATAAAAACTAAAAGCTAAAATAAAAACAGACAAGCCAACAGGCCAAGCCATAGCTAATACTTTCGTTTCTTGTGGCGTTTTATCTGCAAGATCTTGATTTTCCATGTCTTGCAATAAAGTATTATCGAGCTCTGTTAGTAAATATTGGTAATTCTCATCATCAATATTATTTTGCTGAAAATCTTTTTCTATCTCAGCTTTATGTTCGTGGTATAAGCGCACATTAGTTTCGTCACGCTGAGTATCATCAATCGAGATGTTGTTTTGGTGTTGTTTAATAAATGGTGCCCACACTACTGCTAAAATCAGCAATAAAAAGACAATAATGATAAAGATTAATTCCATGAGACAGCCTTATTTATGCTTTAGAATTTGATCAAGCTTATTTTTTTGATCATTGCTTAATGGTTGTTGGGCATTTTTAACTGGCTTTCGACGAAGAATAATAACGACGACTATCACACCAATAAATAATAGCCCTGCAGGGCCGTACCATAAAAGATAAGTTAAGCTAGAGACCCTAGGGCGATATAAAACAAACTCACCGTAGCGTGACACCATAAAATCAACAATTTCCATATCAGCCTTACCTTGTTGAAGCATGTCATAAACTTCACGGCGAAGATCTGCGGCAATAGGTGAATTAGAATCAGCCAAATTTTGATTCTGACATTTAGGGCAACGTAATTCTTTATTAAGGGCATTAAAACGAATTTCGGTGACCTTATCTTTAAAGACATAAGTATCAACCGGGCTGGCTAGAACAAATGAACTCAGCAAGGTAACAGTCGTTAAAAATACAGCAACTAACAATTTATTGAACATCATTACTGGCTTCCTTTGCTCGTTGACGAAGCTATAAATTCTGCTTCTATTTGAGTGATAAGTGGCTCAAATTCGTTTTGCCAAACTTGTGGAGTTAATGGACCCGCATAACGTTTGCGAATAATATTACTGTGGTCCACCACAAAAGTTTCTGGTGCTGCGTATACACCTAAATTAACACTTAATTTTCCCTCTTCGTCAAAGGCCGAGAATTGATAAGGATTACCTAGCTGGGTTAACCACTTTGCCGCATCAACACGTTGATCATCATAATTTAAACCATAAATAGTAAAACGATTTGTTTTAGACAATTCGTTCAAGTATTCGTGCTCATAACGACACGATGGACACCAAGTTCCCCAAACATTCACCAGTTTTATACCCGGTTTAAAGTCAGCTGTCGTAACAGTTCGATCAGCGTTTAATACCGAGTGTAAACTGAACTCAGGGAATTTTTTGCCAATCAACGCCGAAGGTAGTTCAGTCGGATTAAGCGATAAACCGCGAAATAAAATAGCCCCTAAAGCAATAAACAATATCAGTGGAATTAAACGAATTAACTTACCCATTACGCATTTCCCTGATTATTTGTTGCTAGTTCATCAGCGCTAGCTGTGTTTATTGACTTTTTATTGGTGGTCTTACTGACTTTTTTACGACGGTAGCGCTTGTCTAATATCGCTAAAAACCCACCAAACGACATAAATATTGCACCCAACCATATCCAACGAACAAAGGGTTTGTAATGAACACGAACTGCCCAAGCATTTCCTTCTAAGGGATCACCTAATGCCACATAAATATCACGGAATAAACCTGGGTCAATACCCGCTTCAGTCATTCCCATGGTCTGTACTAAGTATGTGCGACGTTCAGGTTTCAAAAGCGTAACAAAATCACCATTATTGTACACTTCTATCTGACCTTGTTCGGCACTGTAGTTAGCACCTTTCACTTGCTTAATACCTTTAAAAGCGATTTCATAATCGGTATCAGAAATTTGAACTTTTTCATTAATGTGCATTTTTACGTTAGTTTCACTTTCATAAACAGAGACTATCGTTACACCAACGATAGTGATCGCTATCCCCATGTGAGCACAGGTCATGCCCCACTGGCTTAATGTCAGCTTAGAAAATTTCCCTTTGTCATTACCCGAGTTTATTTGATTCGTTAATTCTTTAAGAACGACCAGAAAAACCCAACAGGCTAAGCCTATACCCATACTAACCAAGGGCACAAATTCACCACCGTATAAAAATGGGAAAGCAAGACCAACAATAACGCTGATCACTAGTGGACTCATCATTTGTTTGCGCAATTCACCTTGCTTAGCTTTTTTCCAGCGAATTAACGGACCAATTCCCATGACAACAAAAAGCAAACTCATGATCGGCACAAACACCGCATTGAAATACGGAGGCCCAACAGAAATTTTTCCTAAGCCCATAGAATCAACCAACAACGGATATAAGGTGCCCAATAAAACAGTAACCGTTGCCACAACTAAGATAATGTTACAAATTAGCAGTGCCGTTTCACGAGAATACAAGGCAAAACGACTAAACGTTTGTACTGTACTTGCTCTAAAGGCATAAAGTGTTAATGAACCACCGACCGCAATCGCCAGTAATAATAAAATAAATAAACCACGACCAGGATCTGCGGCAAATGAATGTACAGAAGTGATAACACCTGAACGTACTAAGAAAGTACCCAATAGGCTTAAACTAAAAGCAAATATTGCTAATAACACGGTCCAATTCCTGAACGTACCACGTTTTTCAGTCACGGCTAATGAATGAATAAGTGCCGTACCAACCAACCATGGCATAAAGGAAGCATTTTCTACGGGATCCCAAAACCACCATCCGCCCCAGCCAAGTTCGTAGTAGGCCCACCAACTGCCTAAAGCGATACCTAAAGTTAAAAATATCCATGCGGCAACAGTCCAAGGTCTTGCCCATCGAGCCCAAGCAGCATCTAATTTGCCGCACATTAACGCAGCAACAGCAAAAGCAAAAGCAACAGAGAAACCGACGTAACCTAAATAAAGCATCGGCGGGTGAATAATTAAGCCAATGTCTTGCAGTAATGGGTTTAAATCGCGACCTTCTGTGGGGACCATTGGCCATAAGCGTTCAAAGGGGTTAGAAGTTAATAGCGTAAACAGCATAAAGCCAACGGCTACCATACCCAAGACAGCTAATACCCTAGCAATAAAGGCTTCGTCGATGCCTTTACTGAATTTAGCAACAGCGGCAGTCCAAGCGGTTAGTGAGAAAACCCACAACAACAGCGAACCTTCATGCCCCCCCCATACTGCACTTATTTTAAAATAATAAGGTAAATGAGAATTTGAATGACCTGCAATATATTTGACCGAAAAATCGTCAACGACAAAGCTCCAACCGAGAATAATAAGACTAATGGCTGTAAAGGCAAACATGCCAAAGGTTAAGGGTTTAGCATAGCCGACTAATCGCTCTTGATGACTTGCCAATCCTACTAATGGAATAATGCTTAAACATATTGCAAAAGCTAAACCAATTATAAGGGCGAAATGTCCTAACTCAGGGAGCATTACTTCAGGGATCATTACTTTCTCCGATTCAGCGTATTTACTGAATACAAAAATTATCAATTAAAGACACCATTAATATGGCGTTTTAGTGAGTTTGTTGTTCAATTAACGGTAAATAGCAAGTTAAAGAAAAACAATTCAAACTAAAAATTTTGGTAATTCTAGCACTATATGGTGAGTAATTTCATTAATGTAATACGAAAATAAATGATTAATTTTCTCATTGCTAGGGCTAGCCTTTACCGACCGATATAGTATGATAATACCCAACTTGGTATTACGATCTAAATCAACTCTTTATGTAGCAAAATACGTTAATATTTGTTCCATAAATTTGGTATTTAAATTATTCAAAAAGTGATTCTTTTGGCAAACTCTCAAAATATTCAACCACCGAACGAACGAACGAATAAGCAAGTATTGCTCTGTGCTAACGAATTAACGTGTATTCGTGAAGATAGAATATTATTTGAAGCACTTAATTTTTCAGTATCTAGCGGTGATATTATACAGGTGGAAGGCCCAAATGGATCAGGTAAAACTAGCTTATTACGTATTTTAGCGGGTTTATCTCAACCCTATGACGGTAGCGTGTTATTCCAACAAGAAAATATTGTTGACCATGGCGATGCCTTTCATCAAAACTTACTCTATTTAGGACATTTACCGGGTGTAAAAGGTGAAATGACCGCTCAAGAGAACCTAGTATTTAATCTTGCCTTGCATGGCAATGACATTTCAACAGCAGAAGAAACGTTAGAAAAAGTAAACTTGTTAGGTTTTGAAGATGCCCTTGCTTCACATTTAAGTGCCGGGCAGCATCGCCGTATTGCACTTGCACGTTTATGGCAAAGTACCGCGCCTATTTGGATATTAGACGAACCTTTCACCGCCATCGATAAGCGTGGTGTCAATACATTAGAGCAATTGTTTCTCGCACATGCTCAGCGTGGTGGCTGTGTTATATTGACCACACACCAAGACTTATCATATCCTGAAGATAAGGTGAAAAAAATCACTTTAGATTACCGATTTTATTAGAGATAATAACATGACAACCGTTCATAATTTATCATATACGTCCGCTTTTAGCTTAATCATCAAAAGAGATCTTACAATTGCTTTTCGTCATCGCGACGATATTATTAATCCACTGCTATTTTTTATCATTGTCGTGACTTTATTCCCGCTTGGTATTGGTCCTGAGTCGACAACTTTAGCGCGTATTGCACCTGGTATTATTTGGGTTGCGGCTTTACTTGCGACATTATTATCACTCGACCGCTTATTTAAATCTGATCACGAAGATGGTTCTTTAGAACAAATGATGCTGAGTCCTCATCCCATATTTATATTAGTACTGGCTAAAATTATTGCGCATTGGTTGGTTACTGGCTTACCCCTTATTTTTATTGCACCGTTACTTGCCGTATTATTACATTTAAATGAAAATAGCTATGGGGCATTAATGCTAACGTTATTACTCGGCACCCCCGTGCTCAGTTTATTAGGTGCTATTGGTGTTGCATTAACTGTCGGTATTAAAAAAGGTGGGGTATTACTCAGTTTATTAGTCTTACCGCTTTATATTCCAATATTGATTTTTGCGACTAGTGCCATAGATACTGCGGCAATGAACTTACCTTACAGCGGACAACTTGCTATAATTGCCGCATTGTTTTTTGGCTCGTTAACCTTAGCCCCTTTTGCTGTTAGTGCAGCATTAAAAGTGAGTACTAACTAATGTGGAAATGGCTACATCCTTATGCAAATCCTGAAGTGTCGTATCGCTTTGTCGGTAAACTATTACCTTGGATTGCAAAGATTACGATCACTTTACTCACTATTGGCGTTATCTGGGCGTTAGTTTTTGCGCCAGCTGATTATCAACAAGGTGACAGTTTTAGAATTTTTTATATCCATGTGCCAACAGCTATATTATCAATGAGTATATATTTAGCTATGGCATCAGCGGCTTTTTGTAGTTTAGTCTGGCAGTTCAGGCTGGCTGATGCATCGGCGGCAGCCATGGCACCCGTGGGAGCTGTTATTACCGCTATAGCATTATTTACCGGCGCCGCTTGGGGTAAACCTATGTGGGGAACTTGGTGGATATGGGATGCGCGCTTAACGTCTGAATTAGTGCTACTTTTTCTCTATTTAGGTGTTATTGCTTTACACAATGCCTTTGAGGATAAAAACCTTGCAGGTAAAGCCGCAGGCATTCTATCACTCGTTGGCGTTGTCAATATTCCTATTATTAAGTATTCTGTCGAATGGTGGAATACCCTTCATCAAGGAGCAACCGTAAGTAAAATGAGTGCTCCCTCAATGAGTATGGATATGTTCTGGCCATTTGTTATCTGCTTTTTAGGTATCGCCATGTTGGTAACATTTGTTATTTCTATCCGTTTTCGTACCGAAATATTAGCACGTAATAGTATGCGTCCTTGGGTACGTGAATTGATCACCGCAGAGGGCATTAAATAATGCAGTTTGATAGTATTTCAGCCTTTTTTGATATGGGCGGTTATGCTTTTTTTGTTTGGTTATCTTATGGCGTTAGTGCTTTTTTATTAGCCGCGTTAATTTATAGCAGTCTTAGCAACCATAAAAAGGTTAAACAAAAAATAGCACTTCGTTTACAGCGCGAAAAGAAGTTACGCAAAGCGGCTCAACAAAATTCAGCGCAAGCAGAGCAAACTGATAGCAAGACCGCAGTTTTAAAAAATTTACCCAAAAACTCTAATAAGGTTGTTTCATGAATCCACGTCGTAAGAAACGTTTAACCATCGTTATATCTATTTTAGTCGGCCTAAGTGTCGTTGCTGGATTTGTGCTTTATGCATTAAGTCAAAATATAGATCTTTTCTATAAACCCTCTGAAATATATCAGGGTAAAGATGATACCGGCATAAAACCTATTGACGGCCAACGTCTTCGCATTGGTGGTTTAGTGGTACCTGGAAGTGTTAAGCGTGACCCATCAAGTTTAGACGTGACTTTTGAACTTGTAGATATGAGAATGCCAATAGTTTTTAATGATTCTGACCCTGTCATTAAAGTACATTATGACGGCATACTGCCTGATTTATTTCGTGAAGGCCAAGGTATAGTCGCAAATGGTATGTTAGTTAATGGCAATTTTATTGAAGCCTCTGAAGTATTAGCTAAACATGACGAGAACTACATACCCAAAGAATTAGCTGATGACATGGGTGAAAAGCATCAAAAACCCAGTTACAGTAAAGAACAGTTAGAAAAGAAAACCTACTAGTAAAAAACAAAAACGCTACACCAAGATAAATATTATATTTATCTTGGTGTAGCGTTTTTTATTGTAAAATTTAAACGATTAATCGTTTAGCTAAGCAACATCATAAGCCGAAATAATACGATCACCGATTTTATTAAGAATGTTAATCTCACCTTCACAAACAGCAATAATCGACTTACCTTTCTTAAAGCTTTCAGGAATAACCACACGCCCTTCTGCAGATTGTAAAAATGATTCAATCTTATGTAAAAGTTCTAGGGAATCATCACTGTAATAAATCAAGGTTACTATCTTTTCTTGGTAGATTTGCATTATTCACTCTTATTATTGTTGAGTTATAAATTTATCAAGTTAAAGTCACTTATAAACTTTATTGTTCAGCAATGGCTAAAAATAAAAAATCAGTAAACCTTGTATCCAAACAAAGTAACACAGCAAAAAACACAAAGCTAATTATACAATTAAATCAATGAGTTAAGTTAACACTAAGTTAACTCGGAGTTATCTTTAAGCAATTGTTGTATCTTGCTGTAAATTTTAAGTAAAAAAAAACCCTGAGTATAAAACCCAGGGTCGATCAAATTAGATCGTTTAACGCATCCTCAACTAGTGAGATCGGATATCCATGTGGATAAATTTTTTAAAATATTTAGAAACTGTCCAGAGAATCTATATTATTTCCAACTTTTCATTTTATGGCCCTTAAGCGCATAAAATAGAATAAATAAATAACAAGGTAACATCACAATATAACCCCCTTGTTGACCGAGTGATGAACCGCTTGCCAAGCCCCAAAATAGTGGACCAAATGCCCCTCCTGAAATACCCATAACTAATAATGCCGAGCCCACGCTGGTTAATTTCCCCATTCCAGAGAGTGCTAATGGGAAAACAGCAGGCCAAACAATCGCATTAGCTAAACCAAGCAATGCAATAAGCATCAAGGTATCAGGTAGTTCTGCCCCTCCAAAAGGAACAAGAATTATATTAGCGATAGCGTATGAATTATTGTCACCAAAGACCACACCTAAACTTAACACCAACCCCAGCAGGGCTGAAACAGTTAAGGCTTTTTGTTGAGAAATAAAACGAGGAATTAAAAAGATACCTAATATGTAACCTACCACCATACATATCATAGTGTATGAGGTCATTATGCTGTAATTTTCAACGCCTAGAGACAAGGCAAACGTACCTATTGTGTCGCCGGCTATTACTTCAACCGCAACGTAGAAAAAGATAGTTAATACACCTAATGCTAGATTGGGGTGAGATAATGCTTCTTTAATATGTCCTTTGCTATTTGCTCCTTCTTCCTCATCTTCACTGGGTAATTCTGGAAGTGATGATTTTTTAACAGCAAAACCGAGTAAACCAATGAAAATCGCCATACCTAAATAAGGAAGTACCAACGAGTTAGCCATCTCATCAATACTGGCTTGGGTTAGTACTTCGGTTGAATGACCTTCAAAGCCACTCAAAATTAAGGCGGTAAAGACTAAAGGCGCAATAACACCGGCACCTTTGTTTAAAATTCCCATAACACTAATACGTGCTGCAGCAGATTCTTCAGGTCCTAAACGGACAACATAAGGATTAACAGCTGTTTGTAATAAAGTAATACCCGAGCCCATCACTAACTGAGCAAACAAAAACAAAGCAAAAATTTGGGTTTGAGCAGCAGGAATAAATAATAAGCCAGCTACCATCATGGTGGCCATTCCCAAAGCCATACCATTTTTATAGCCTACTTTACGAATAATCGTTGCTGACGGCAGTGCAGTAAAAGTAACGGCAATGTAAAAAGAGAATAATATTAGTGATGCTTGAAATGGTGTCAGCTGGAGTATTTGTTTAAGGTAGGGCATTAATGACCCATTAAGCCATGTCGCAAAGCCTAGTATAAAAAAGAGTACCGCGACAATTGCCATAGGCAGTGCATTACTTTTTGGTTTATCACTTGTTATTATCTGTTCCATATATTCCTCAATATTTATCTTGTTATTATTGTTTTATGATAGGTTAAGTTAGTTAGTTTCTATAAATAGCTTGCCCAGAGATCCATGTCGATTTCACGGTAAAATTATCGTTAAGCTCAACAAAGTCAGCTTGACTACCTATTGTTAAACTGCCACGAATATCACTTTGCTTAATATAATTGGCTGGGTATTTTGAGGCCATTCTAAGCGCTTCATCTAAAGGTAACCTCAGGCCTAAATGAGTATTAGCTACTGCTTGCGCCATATTCAGCACCGACCCTGCCAACTCCCCTGTTGTTGACGTTAACTTGCCATTTTTAAGCCGCACTTTTTTACCAACTAAAGTAAACTCAACATCGCTTGTACCTACCGGTGGCATTGCATCAGTTACTAAGAAAACCCTTCCTGCAGGTTTAGTTTTCAGCGCTAATTTACAGCTCTCGTAATTAACATGATGACCATCAACAATTAAGCCACAACTTGCTTGATCATTGAGCAAAGCACAACCCGTTACACCCGGCTCTCTGCCCTGTATTGCCGACATAGCATTATACAAATGAGTAAATCCGTCAGCACCCGCTTCTAACGCTTTTTGTGCGGTGTTAAAATCAGCATTGGTGTGGCCTAAACACACCTTAATACCCAACGAAACCATGCGAGCAATGTCATCAACATTTACCGTTTCAGGGGCAAGTGTCACCAGTATTTGCCCAATATCTTTACGTTCAAGCACTTGCCACTCTTGTGGTGAAATGGCGCGAATGTGCTCTTCGATATGTGCACCTTTTTTAGCAACAGATAAATGTGGGCCTTCAAAGTGAATACCAATAATACCAGGTGTTTTTTCTGCCATTGCTTCTGCCATTGCTTCTGCAGCCTGTTGCATCACTGATATTTTATCGGTTATAAGGGTAGGTAACATCGCTGTAGTACCAAACTTGGCATGAGCGGCCATGATAGTTTTAATGTTTTTTAATGATGGTGAGTCGTTAAATAGTGCACCTCCACCTCCGTTGACCTGTAGATCAATAAAGCCTGGGACCACTAAACCATCAAGCACATCATCAACGTCAGAGATATTATTATCAAATGCTGTGATTTTTCCATCGGTGATCGTTAACACTTGATGGTCAATAAAATTTTGCCCATCAAATAATTTTTTAACGTAAAGACGAAATATAGTCATAGCAATGCTTGTTCCTTAAATTCTATCAATTAATTGGCTAGGCTTTACTGTAAAGCAAGTTGTTGTTTAGCGTAAATTACTGAACCAACTTCTGGTGGATGCTTTGGCTCGATCAGTTGTCGTTTAATATCTTTATCTAACCAAGGCTTTATTCTTGGTGTTAAGCCACCAATTAATGCAATGGCAGGTGGATTTTGCTTTAATAACTGCCTGGCCACATGGCTAATATATTCAGCGCCTTGTGCAACAATATCTAACGCAATTTTGTCACCTTCTTCTGCAGAGTCAAAAACCAAATTAGCCATACGGGCATAAAAAGCGGCTGGCTTACCAGCAATCACTTCGACTAATTCAACATCATCTTTGACATTTAATAACGCTAATACTTTGTCATTAATGGATGAATGAGGAATGAGACCATCAAGTGATAACAAAGATTGTTTTGCTGCCTGTAACCCAAACCATGCACCGCTACCTTTATCCCCATGAGGAAAACCATGAGCGCCAACAATATAAGGATGGCCATCAACATATGAAAAGCCACATGAACCAGTCCCCGTTATCATCACTGCACCGTCTTTACCATCGTGAGCTCCAAGACAAGCAATAAGTAAATCAGTGGCAAGATACATCTTTTTAAACGGATGCTGCCAGTTTGACATTTGCTCAAATAAAACCGGTAAATTCACCCCAGCAAGACCAACACCGGCAATTATATTACCGAGCTCACTTTCATCAATTCCGGCATTTTTAAGTGCTAATTTAGCCGACTCAGCAATTGAATTTATAGCTTGTTCATAACCGTGCAACGGGTTAGCAGGCCCCGCAATGCCAGTACCTAATATTTTATTATCATTCGACATTAGGATAGCTTTGCATTTGCTGCCACCGCCATCTATGCCTAAGAATATTTCGTTGTTGCCGCTGCTGCTCAGCATGTTGACCTCATGTCTCTATATTTATTATTTTAATCACAATGCTTAATAAACAGCCAGTGTCTAAAATGTAATCTGATTTTATCTTAACCACAAATGACAGCGTTGTCATTTGTTTTTTTAATAAAAATGCTTTTTTTATTTTTCTATTACAAAATAAATAATGAATAGTCTGATTAAGCGGGCTTTATTAACTAGCCCGCCAAGAGCGTAAACCATAAATTAGTGGTTATTAATCGTTACTGCCCGACCTTTACGTTGTCCATCAAAGCTAATGCTGCGAACGTTTACTGTGCCCTCGATAGCTACTGGCCCTTGGTAACGAGTCCAATTGCCCGCCGATACTTGATACTCAATAGCGATACCAGGAAAAGCAATATTGGCATAAAGTTTCCCTTCTTTTACGATGGCACCTACGGTAGGTAATCGATAAAAAATGTTATCATTTTCTAATTTAATTAAGGCTTTTTGACCGATAGTATTCGCAAATAATTGCCACTGTTGATCGCGCAGGGCTTTTTTCTCTGCAGTAAAAAATTTAGTTGCCTGACTGTATTTAGCCCCCTGATAATTATAAGGAACTGCCCAATCAGCTAAGTGCCATGCACGCTCGGCTAAAGCAAACAGTCGTGGAAATAATTTATATTGCGCCGTATGGTCAGTACGAGTATTTTCACTCCATAACTGCCCTTGGATACCGAGGAAACGATTACCTAACTTCATCGGGGTTTGGCTATCATCGGCTTGATAAGGATTGTCTTGACGGTCCAACCAAAACTCCGCATGAATAGGTAAATTGTCGGGTATGAATTGAAAGACTTTTTCGGTGTTAGTGTGGCGAGAGGCCCAATAATAACCATGTTCTTTGGGATCAGCTTCATAAGGGAAATCAAAATAAAGTACATCAGGTGATGACAGCACAACTTGCCAATCTCTATTGACTAATTGATGGGTTTTGTTATGACCTCCCCACGCTAACGTATCCCAAGCGTTCGACTGAACAATAGCCGGCATATTCTCTTTGCGGGTATGCTCCATACCATCGCTCCAACCTGCGGTTTCTATGTCTAATGCTGATAAAATACCAGCAACACGCTCAATAAAATAAGCACCAAGTTCACTCATTTTTTTAACACCTTTATCGTTATTGGCAATAAAGTCTTTACAGGCTTGAGACTCTATCCAAGCGCCCGCAGTTTCATCTGCGCCAATGTGATAACGCGTTAACGGTTGACCACCATCAGCATGAATTTTCTTAACTTGAGTCATCACTTCAGTCACAAAATCGTAAGAAGACTCTAAACAAACGTTGATGGTATTATCATTGTAAAATTGCACGGATGAATAGACCGTTGGGTCATTAGCATCATGGAGGATAAACTGTTTTGCTTTGTCATCTTGCTCAGCTATGGCGTATTTCTTGGTACGCGCTGCCATCGCTTTAATTGCAGCACGTGAATGCCCTGGCATATCTAAAGAGGGGATCACTTGAATATGGCGAGCCGTTGCTGCTTGTAATATCTCTTGATAGTCAGCCACAGAATAATAGCCATTGACTTCACTTTTAGGGTCAATACCCGCGCCCAGTTGTGGTAATAAACAATTTTTATCGTTTAAATCAAAACAGCGCCTGCTACTCACTTCGGTTAACTCGGGGAGCGAGGGGATTTCTAATCGCCAGCCTTCATCATCACCTAAGTGTAAATGTAGCTTATTAAGTTTATAAGCTGCCATTTGATCAAGCAGGGTTAAAATAAACGTCTTATCGTGAAAGTTACGCGCAACATCAATTAACAAACCGCGAAACTCATAATGAGGTTCATCATTAACCGTTAACACAGGTACTTGCGTTGAACCTAAGGTGATTAAGCTTGATAGTGATTGCAAGCCATTAAAAACACCAGCGCCGTCAACACCTGTGATCTTAATATCTGTTGTGGTGATGTCTAATTGGTAACTGCCAATCATTTTGCTGTTGTCTTCAAGCAGCCTTAACGTGACAGGCTTGCCTTGAGTATTATTAGCAATACCTAAGGTGTCTAAGCGAGTAATGGCTACGATAACATCATCTTTGTCGACATTGCCATAATCAAGATGAATACCAGAAGTAAGACTAAGCTGAGCATTATTCTTACTATAAATAACCGACTTCGGCGTAGGTATAATCACCTTGCTCACATCGAGCTTTTGCTCACCTAATTGAGTATTTCTTTGATATAAACTTGCCGCATCAAGCCACTGAGTAGAATCTTGGGCGGTGCGTTTAAACTGCTTTTCAACATCAGTGAACGGCACCACATAAGGGAGTACTTCTAATCCTGTTTCACTGTTTGAATATGGCTTGGTACTGGCTATAACGCGTGGCTGTAAATTATTTGAACTGACAATATAGTTAGGTAAAGCATCTGTTTCAGACAACGACCAAAACATAGCTCTAAACAATAAGGTTTTGGTTTCACCTGCAGTAAAGCCTTTAAACTTATCATTCAACAATATTTTATGTAAATCGCCATTAATATGAACAACAAAAAATTCATCACTTTCAAAGGATTGAATAGGCGCAATTTGGCTAAAGTGAATATGCCAATCATTACTAGTTATAGATTGAGTCGCGGTGAAACTTAGCTCAACTTCAAAGCAATTACCGTCGGCGATATTTATATCACACTTATCACTGGGTATATTGGTCAATACTTTATACTTAACATTGAGCGTTTCAGCAATCTTGTCAATATCAGTTTGAGTCGCTTTAACTAAGCGTTTAAGTAATACATCTTGCTGGGTCTTGTCATTGGTCGTAGCGGAATGAGTTGGTGATTTTTCACAGCCGAATAAATTTATGCTCGTTACCAAAAATAAGACAATGAGTTGTCTGTTCATGTTTTTCTTACTCACAAGTTTAGGTTAATCAATAGAATGCCAAAACTTCTTCGGGGTTCAGGCTCCATTGTAATTAGTCGATATTGATGTTTAGTTTTCGCTAAGGCTAATTAACTTCGCGATCCGCTGGGTAGAAAACAAACAACTATATATCGCAGCAAGAAACCCTTTGTCTTTTAATTCTTGGTAGTCTGCATCATTTAAATCTTTAAAGGCTTCTTCATCGATGGAATATAACCCCGTTACCGTGAACTCTTTAGCGTTAATAGGTTTAATCGTTAATGATTGAGAAGAGAGTAAACTTTTATCTACCATTGTATTGATAAAAAGTTGCGTTGCATTAAGCTGTGAATTAGCTCGAGCAAGATTTTCTGTGACTTGTACTAAATACTTTGTTTGCTCACCCGTATCAGTAAACAATGCTTCGCCATCGCTCTCTGATACCGTTTGACTGTCTAAATCAATACCCACAACAAAATTATTAGGTTGTTCAACAGACGACGATAATACAAAAGGGAAGTTAGTCAAATGCTGAGGAACATATAAAGCATTCCAGCCCTCTTTTTTATGAAACAAATTTTCCTGCGGCTTTAAGCCAAGTAACGCAACTAAGTGGAAACGTCCTGTTTCTGCATCCTTAATAAAAACAATAGGATATTCCGCCTGAACTTGCGGCAATTCAAAAACGGAAATAGGGGTAACATGGCTATTAGCACTATGTGCATAACTAGGGTCTACTTTTACTTTCAGTGCTTGATGCTGACTTTTATTGAGTGGCGATAAGTTAGCCATGTATTTCTCCAGTAATATTTATTTTATATTTTTATATTTTTATATTTTTTGAAAACCAAAAGCCCTTACCTTATTCAGTAAGTCTCTATTGGTTGGCAGATTATTTTGTAGCTGTTGTTTTAATTTAGCATTTTTCTTTAAAATGCTTTCAAGCATACGATGTTCATTAAACGTTGAAGCGTTATATTCTAATGCTTGTACGTAGCCCATGCCGTGCAAAACATATTGGTAGCTGTCTTGAATAAAAGGTTCAAAGGTATTTTGAAAATCATATTTACTCACCGGACGATGTTTCCAATTATCGAGTTGTTCTAATAAACTTTCTGGTACGGAATTTAGAGACTTATTTTCTAACCAAAAACTTTCTTGTCGTTGAGATAAAAAATAATGTAACTTAATAAAGTCTATCGTCCTTTTCCAACGGTAGTGAAATGAGTCATTAAATGTTTTTTCAACTGCAGGTAATTGTCGCTTATTACGAGGAAATAATTCACACAGCATATTGGCTGAAGCCTCAATAAGAAAAATAGCTGAAGCCTCTAAGGGCTCAACAAAAGCGGCAGACATGCCTACTGCCACACAGTTTTTTTCCCAAAATTTGTTTCTATACCCTGATGAGATTTTTAACCTTCGCGCTGACAGTTGTTCTGCTTGTGGACCAATATAATCACGTAATGTTTGCTCTGCTTGATCATGACTGACAAAATCAGAACAATAAACATAGCCAGTACCACGCCTATTTGACAACCCTATGTCCCATGTCCAACCCGCAGAATGTGCTGTTGAAATAGTAGAACTACTTATAGCATCCTCTTCATTTTGATAAGGTACTTGTATCGCTATCGCATTATCGGTAAATAAAACGTCATTAATTGGCGTAAACCCGACCCCTAAAGCTTCACCTAACAATAAGCAGCGCCCCCCCGTACAATCTACGAAAAAATCACCTTCAATACGCCCTAACTCTTTTGTCTCAATAGAGGATATTTCACCTAAAGCATTCAAATTTGCGGATAATACATTTGCCGCTAAATGCTTAACACCGAAACGTTCGCAGCTTATCTTTTTTAAAAAATCAGCAAATTTGCCTGCATCTAAATGATAAGCATAATTTAATAAACCATCGTAACCTCTATTAGCTATTGTTTTTGGTGCTAAACCACCTTCACAAATAAGCGCCTGAGGGCTAACAAAATTAGCGTAATCTATTTGCTGATCTGACAAAGACCAATAAGGACTGAGATTAAATTCATCTGCATGGGCAACAGAACTAAACAAGTGATAATAAACAGAGTCTTGACCATTTTTAGCAGGCGTTCGCCAATTAACAAATTTTGTTGCCTGCTTAAAAGAGGCATTACAATAATTAATAAAGTCATGTTCTTCGATATCTAAATCAGCCAATGTTTTTCGCATGGTTGGCCACGTACCTTCACCGACGCCCACGGTTGGAATATCAGGTGATTCAATAAGAGTAACCTGCACTGCATCTGACTTATTCGAGCCAAGATGCTTTGCAAGTTTAGCCGCTGTTAGCCAGCCAGCAGTGCCTCCCCCAACAATAACAACTTGATTAATCATTCCATCATCCATTCAATAACACCTTTATACTTTGTTAAATCCAAATTCTTTTACTTTTTCAATGAGATCGCGTTGTTTGGGTAATTGATTTTTCAATAATTCACTTTGTCGATCAACATTAGAAAATAATTTTTCAGCTTTTTTAACATCTGGATAAGCCGAAAGATTGCCTGATAAATCTGTTTGATAATGCATGCCATACAATACATACAAATAACTGTCTAAGTTAAAGGGTTCCCATGCATGGTCAAAGTCGAACTTTGTCGGTGGTTGATTTTTCCAGAATTCGAGTCTTTGTTTTAACTTATTTGGTATTGTGGTTGGCTCACAATTATCAATCCAATATTGCGAATCTCTGCGCGCTGAAATGCAATAATGTAACTTAATAAATTCAACCGTTCGTTCCATACGAATTTTAAAGTTTTGATTAAACTGTTGCTCCGCATAAAGCATTTGCTTTTTGTCACGAGGAAATTGCGCTGCAATCATGGTAGCTGCCGCATCAAACAAATAAATAGCGGAGGCTTCTAGTGGTTCAACAAAACCTGCAGACATGCCAATGGCAACACTATTTTTATGCCAAAATTTCTGGTGGTAGCCGAGCTTTATTGGAATTTTTCGAATAACCAGATCGTCGGTATAATCTTCGCCAATATAGTCGATGAGCTGTTGTTTAGCTTTTTCATCACTAATATATTTGCTACTAAAAACATGACCTACGCCGCGCCTTTCTTGTAGGCCAATATCCCAAATCCATCCAGCTTCTTGTGCTGTCGATAAGGTGTGTGTTTTGATTGGTTGCTTTTTATCTGCATAAGGAACTTGAACAGCAAAAGCCGTATCATTAAAAAGAACATCGCTAATATCATGCCATTCAATATTATAAGTTTGCTTAATAATAAGCCCTTTAGAGCCACTACAATCAATAAAAAAATCTGCGGATATTTGCTTTTCTTCACAATAATCTGTTTCAACATGTGTGATAAAGTCATTTTCATCCAAGACGATGTTCGTCACATTAGCACTAACAAATTTCACCCCTAAATTATCAATACAATGTTTTTTTAAAAAGTTAGAAAATTTATTGGCATTTAAATGGTATGCGTATTCTTGAGCAGCACTGTATTCGGGCATAACGATTTGCTTAGGCGCTAAACCTTGGTCACAAATTCTTGCCTGAGAAGCTACTGCTTGGTCATAAGGTAATCTAGTCGTTTTATTTTTTAACAACCAATAGGGAGCTAAATTAAAGTCATAAGAAGAGTGACTTACCGTGCCAAGTGGATGGTAATAACTTGATTTTTCATTCTGTTTAGGTGTTGTAGCCCAATTTATAAATTCAGCTCCTTGCTTGAAGGTTGCATCACACTCACGAATAAAGTCAGTTTCACTCACGCCTATTTTATGTAATGTAGCTCTTAAATTAGGCCATGTCCCCTCTCCAACACCAATAATAGGAATATCTGGTGATTCAACGACAGTGACCTTTATGCCATTTTCTGCTTTGCAATTTAAGCTTTTAGCCAAAATAGCAGCACTTAACCAACCAGCGGTTCCGCCGCCAATAATTAAAATATCATTATTAACTGTAGTCATTGTGAAAGCTCATCATGTAATGAAGGGTTGAAAGGAGTTCATGTATAAAATTGAGGCTCAATAGATATTTAGGAAAAATATATACTAAGCCTAGAATAACGATGAAAGGAAGTAAAACCTATCCTCTCATCGAAACAAATTACCCGTTATAAGCGGTAAGATACTTTTAAGAATACGTTGCGACCATTATCTGCCGCTAAACGCATAGCGGTGAAACCCTCACCAAATCGTTGAGTAGTCGTTTCTTCGAATAAGTTAGAACCTTCAACACTTACATCTAAGTTTTCAGTGGCATGCCAAGTAACATTCGCGTCAAAAAAACCATGGGCATCCCACGCAGTGTTACCACCGATACCGGTAGACGGAGCGATAAATTCGTCACGGTAGGTGTAAGCAACTCGAGCTGAAATAAGGTCAGTTTCATAGTAGGCACTTAAGTTATAACTAAGTTTAGACATCCCTGGTAATGGTCTTTCAACAATACCCCCGCCATCAGCGCCTAAATTCTGTAAACCAAAGCCTTCAGTATAAGTAATGTTAGCTGACCAGCCAAACTCACCCATTTGCTGTTGGTATTGACCTTCTATACCTTGAAGTTCACCACCTAAACCTTGACCGGGTTCACGTAGAATATAATCTACCCCATTGACATCAACAGTAGACTCGTTAGCACCGTTAATAATAAAAGAACGAATATCTTTAGAGAACAAGGTTGCTGATAATAAAGATTCTTCGTTAAAGTACCATTCTAAACCAATGTCATATTGGTTGGCACGATATGGGTCAAGCGCAATACTACCACGAGCAATGCTTCGAGTAGTCTCGTTAACGCTAGCCGCTGGATTTAAGAACGAATAATTAGGACGACTCATTACTTTAGCAGCAGACAAACGTAATATGACATCTTCATGAAGATTTAGTGCTAAGTTAAAACTAGGTAACCAATCTGAGTAATCACTGTCTTCTGTAACGATTGTAGCGGTATCTACATAACCGTAATAATCAGCAGAGGTATCAGTAGCCACATAGCGTAAACCGAAATTACCGCGATAATTATCGCCACTAAAATCAGCTTGTCCGTATAAAGCAAAAATATCTTCTTTAATAACACCGTAACTGTTTGTGTTTAATGATGAACCCGTTTTGTGAGCATCATAATGCGCTCTTAATTGTGCACCATCTGCACGCGCAATGTTTGTTGGAGTACCCGAAAGTAACCCTGCACCAGAGTGATTAAAATGACCATCCGCAAATGTGGCTTTAGTGATACCTGTAGTCAAGCTATCATCAAACGTCCATGCATCTGAGTAACTTGTAAATTGATGATCTCGTAACTTAACACCGGTTTTAAAGTTAGAAATTGGGCCCCACTCAACGTTAAAATCAACATCAAACTGTGCGAAAGTCTCTTCGTCTTTACGATAGCCAGCAGTAACAGCACCACTACTTAAAATGTATTCAGAATGGTTGCTTGGATCTGTACCATTAGGAGAAAGCAACATCGCATTATCGCCACTCATATCGAAATCAATAGAGGTATTACTGTTACTTGAAACCCAACCAGCATTGTAGTTACCACCGTCACCACCTGTTGCTTCAGTAGAACCAACTTTGGCATTAATTGAATAGGTATCAGCCGTATAATCAACTTCAAATGCGATGACTTCGGTATCCATTTCAGCATTACGGGTATTCTGATCATCAAGTGGCGCACCAGAATAGTTACCATTTAGCGCAAAACCATTAGTCGGAGAGAATTTAGTCGCTCCAGTAACTTGGTCATTAAAGCCGGTTGGATCTGTACCCGCAATAATTAAATAGTTTTGGTTACTGTTAGCAGAATCAAGATCAACTTGAAAGTAATGCACATTCATTGATAAATCTTCAGAGGGTGAATACTGAACAGTTAGATCAACCGCATCACGTTCACGAGTTTGCGCGAATTCTGAAATACCTGCACCCGCCCAACCATCATCCATATAGTTTTCTGCTTTGTGCGCACGCCCAACAGTTTCTAGCGTAGATAAACTCGCTAAAACACCAAAGTTTTCTTGATCGTTTTTCCAGCTATACATGCCCGTTAAGCCTTGACCATTTTCGTCAGAAAGGCTGTTATCTTGGTATTCAGCAGATAAAAACAAGGTGTTAGAGTCTAGTTCTAAAGGCTTACGAGTGCGCACAACGACAGTACCACCAACACCACCTTCATCAAGGCTTGCTGTTGGCGATTTATAAACATCAACACCAGCGACAAGTTCTGGTGGTAATAAATCCATATCAAAAGAACGCTTTGCTGCTGCTTGTGAAAACCATCCTGTTGAAGCAACATAGTTACCATTCATACTGATTTGGGTTAATTCTGAGTTAGTACCGCGGATAGAAACATCACCACCTTCACCAGCAAAACTTCTGGCAATCGTTACGCCAGGTATTCTTTGTAGTGACTCTGCAATGTTTCTATCGGGAAATTTACCAATATCTTCTGCAGAAATTGAATCAACAACCGCGTTAGAAAATCTCTTTTGATTTAATGCTTGTTTCAAAGAACCACGAATACCGCGAACTTCAATTACTTCAGTTTCTTGCTCGGCAGCTTTAACTTCTTCAGCAGCCATTGCGAATGGTGTAGCACCGCCCGCTAGCACTAGAGCGATTGAACTCGCTAACATGCCTTTTTTAAATTTTTGAATTGACATCGACTTTCCCTTACACACGTTTTTTTTAAATATAATAGTTATGTTTTTATAACCCTATCAAAGACAGCGCTGTCTTTTTAATTCATGACAGCGTTGTCATAGGTCGGGTAAAACATTACACAATAAATGACCATCTGGCTACACTTGATTACGATTTAATCAGCACCTTTAATGCAACGAACTGTAAACAATAGAGTTTTATTTTAGTTTTTTTGTAAACACCCTGTATTATTTTCGTACACACAAGCAATTATTATACGTTTTTAGCACTGCTTTATTCATTTAAAGTAACGTTTAATGAATAAAGAATTACTTTAGTGAATACTATAATTTAATGTCATTAATGAAGTCTAAAAAGGTAATTTTATTAATTTTCATTGTTTCAAAAATAGAAACGCTGACAATTTATCAGCGTTTTAAAGTAAAATTAAAGCTTATTTAGCTTTATTATAATAGTTCATCAAGTTAAGCGTAGAGCAATCATGACTCGGCGAAACATTACCGCTTTGCAGCTCTTTATGAATACTTTCTGCTAAGCCCTTGCCTAATTCAACGCCCCATTGGTCAAAAGAGCATATTTGCAGCACAATACCCTGCACAAATATTTTATGTTCATAGAGTGCAATTAAGTTGCCTAACGTCTTAGGATCTATACGTTTTAAAAGAATAGTGTTGGTTGGACGATTCCCTTTGTGCACTTTATGAGGAGCCACCTTATCGATGTAATCAGCTGTCCGTCCTTTTGCTTTTAAATCAGCACGAACTTGCTTTTCATTGACGCCGGTCATTAATGCTTGTGTCTGTGCAAAAAAGTTCGACATTAACGTTTCGTGATGACCAGACACCGGCGTAACACTGGCAACCGAACCAATAAAATCAGCTGGTACAACATTATTACTTTGATGCAGGTACTGATAAAAGGCATGTTGACCATTAATACCCAGTTCACCCCATATAGAAGGTACGGTGGCATAGTCAACTTCATCGCCATTCCACGAAACAGATTTACCATTACTCTCCATTTCAGCTTGTTGTAAATAAGCAGAGAGCATATGTAAGGTTTGATCGTAAGGAAGGATCGCTTGAGATCTAGCTCCTAGAAAAGTGGTATTCCAAACGCTGAGTAAAGCCATTATTGCCGGCATATTTTTTTCTAGTGGTGCACTTTGAAAGTGTTCGTCCATTTCATTAGCGCCATCAAGCAATTCTATAAATTTATCAAAGCCCAGATCTAACGCTATTGCTAAACCGATTGCTGACCATAATGAGAAGCGCCCTCCGACCCAATCCCACATCCCGAAGATGTTTTCTTCTTTAATGCCAAACCCCATGGCATTTTCTTTATTCGCTGTTACTGCAACAAAGTGTTTACCGACCGCATTATCATCAAACGACGATGCGGTAAGCCACCTTATTGCTGTTTTAGCATTTGTCATAGTTTCGGTCGTGGTAAAGGTTTTACTGGAAACAATAAATAGCACTCTTTCTGGGTCAAGCGGACGAAGTATTTCTACGATTTGCGCGCCATCTACATTAGAAACATAATGAACATTAATGCTTTTATCACTGTAGTGTTTTAACGCCTCGGTGACCATCTGTGGACCAAGGTTGGAACCACCAACACCAATATTAACCACATCAGTAATACGCTTTCCTGAATAACCTAACCACTTACCTTCACGAACATGATTAACAAAAGCTTCCATTTTCTGTAACTGTACTTGAACGCTGGTGGTGACATTCTCACCATCAACAATGAGAGGCTCTTTGCTTTTACGGCGTAAAGCTGTGTGAAGAACAGCACGGTCTTCTGTTTTATTGATTTTTGCACCAATAAACATTTTTTCGCGCCATTCAACGACTTTACATTCACTAGCCAGATTGAACAGTGTATCCATTGTTTCAGTATCAATGAGGTTCTTTGAATAATCTAACAGTAATCTAGGTAACTCTATAGAAAACTTGTCAAAGCGTTCACTGTCTTGAGCAAACAGATCATTCATGTGCTGAGATTGTTTCTGTTGAGCAAGCTGAGTCAGCTTTTTCCAACTACTGAGTGTTTGACGACTTGACATAAATATTCCTATAGTGCATTAATTTAACCCTTCAATGTTGTACCATATTTGATAATGACAGCGCTGTCAATTTGAATTTTTATCCTTTATTTCTATAGATTAGTATAAAGGTTTGAGTTATTTTAAAATAAGTAGTTGCCGCCGTGCCAAAGAAACAATATTCTGTTGCGCTGCAGTAGGGTTACATAACAAGAATAATACACAAGGCTGTTTTAACCGATGAAAGCTACAATAAACGATGTTGCCAAACAAGCGGGTGTTTCGATAAAAACCGTTTCAAGAGTAATGAACAATGAATCATCTGTACGACAATTGACTCGAGATAAAGTCATGGAAGCCGTAAATGATTTACATTATCAGCCCAACTTAGCGGCACGAAACTTAGCGGGTACTAAGGCATACAGCATTGCTTTTATCTATGATAACCCTAACGCATATTATGTCATTGATATGCAAAATGGTATTTTAGCGGCTTGTAAACAACAAGGTTTTGAATTACTTATTCATCCTTGCCAAGCAAAATCAGTACATGTACTTGATGAAATTGCCGACATGGTTAGAAAGACACGAGTCGCTGGTTTAGTGCTCACTCCACCTTTTTCTGAAATGCCTGAATTTGTCCAAAAAATTATCGACCTAAATGTTGATGTTGTTCGGATAATGTCTGGCGATGTAGCACCCGATGAATTAGCCCCCTGCATTATGGTAAATGACCATGCGGCTTCGGTAAGTATTACTCAACACCTCATTGATTTAGGCCACAAACACATTGGTTTTATTGCCGGTGAAGCAGCACATATGTCAACTGTTGAACGTTTAAGAGGTTATAAACAAGCCTTGTCTGACAATGGCATTGCACTTGATGAGCGGTTAATTATTAATGGCGAGTATTCTTTTGAATCTGGCGTACTTGGCGCAAAGCAATTAATGTCTGAAGATATTCGCCCAACTGCTATTTTCTCATGTAACGATGAAATTGCGGCGGGTGCTTTGTTTGCCGCTCGGTTAATGGGGATATCAATACCTGATCAACTTTCTATTGCTGGTTTTGAAAACTCGCCCTTCTCTCGCCAAACATGGCCACGTTTAACGACAGCAAATCAGCCGAACCAAAAAATCGCTGAAGATGCAGCCAACTTATTGATTGCAAAATCGCGTAAACAAACCCCTCAAAATAGTGTTCATCATTACACACCAAGATTGATTGTCCGTGATTCAACCGGTAAACATAGCTAATTGATAATTGCTCATTGAGTTAAATCTTAGCGCAATATATAACCCACAACAAACCGGCCTTTCAACGGACAGTGTTCATCATTACACACCAAGGTTGATTGTCCGTGATTCAACCGCTAAACAGAGTTAATTGTCAGAAAACACTAAACTTTATCGACTAGCGTAACGCTTTAACGATAAAGTTTAGTTTGATTATCACTTGCAGCCTATGTTGATAAGCAAGTATGAAATATTACTTTTGTCTAAATGAATAAACGCCAACTTTACCCTCCGCGCCTGCCGCCAAAAACATCATCTTATCGCTCGCAAGGGTATAGAAGCCTTTATCGTCTTTTTTACCTTGTGGGTTTGCTAGTACTTGCCACGTTTTTCCTGCGTTAAGCGAAATATCACTACTGGTTTTTCCTGTAGCAAGACAAATATTTCCCTGACAACTCATTGCTGAGCGCAAGCCATATTGCCCAGCATTGACTGACTGCCATTGGTTATCGGTAAAAGTTGCCATATTAGGGTAACTTGCAGGACGCTGTTCATAGTCTCCGCCAACAACAAAAAGTTGTTGCTTGGCATTTAATGCTAAACCATAACCGCCGGCGGTTTGTGTTTTAGAGTACAGTGGCACACGATCACGTTGCCATGTTTCACCAAAATCGACGCTGCTATAAACTGATGCTGAAAATCCACCCGTAGTAAGCCAAGCTTTACCTTTGTCACCAACAATTAAGGTATTACCACTGGCCGCAAAAGCGGCTTCTTTTTCAACAAATTTCGGGATATTACTCTGCTCGATACGGCGCCACGTTTTGCCACCATCACTGGTTTTTTTTATAACATAAAAGCCATCGACAGGATCTCCCATCAACAAACCATTATCACCATCCCAAAAAGCGATGGAGTCAAAAAAGCCATCTTTATCTTCATTTTGATAAAGTAACTGCCAGCTATCGCCACCATCAATGGTTTTGTAAAGTACAGATTGTTCTCCACTGCCAACCCCCATAACAATAGCGGTATGCTTATCGAATAAGGCAATATCGCGAAAACCTGTTTTTATAGGGCTATCTACTGATTTATCCAACCAAGTTTTACCTCCATCTTGACTAACAAAAACAGTCTTATTACTACCACTAACCCACAATGAATTATCGATAACAGCACTTCCGCGCAAAGAAGGTGAACCTGGCAGCACCGTATGTTGCCAAGACGGCAAATCAACGATAGTAGTGCTACTGGCAATTACCGAGTAAAAGACAGTCGTGATACTAAGAGATTTTAAGATACGAATTAAGCGAGTGCTTACTTTAACTTCTGGTAATATTGAAAGAATTGATAGCATGATAATTATTATTTTAAGTGAACATAGCGCTACTATTCAATATTTTCAAATATTTAACAAGTGATAAACATCAAACACTGACAAAGAGACAAAGCAACAAAATTGTCAGTCATTAAGTTGTAAATACCGCCAACTTCAGCGATAGTAGAATAATAAAAATAGCCGTGATAATACTTAATTGATTAATAAAACAGTAAATTCTTATGCTAGAAGTTGATGATAAAGTACTCGCTGATATACGCCGTGGATTTTCTATTCCGGCTCAGCCAAGTTTATTAATTAAACTACAAAAAATAATGGCCGAAGACGAGCCAGACGTAAATGCGTTAGCCGATATTATTTCACAAGATGTCGGTGTCGCTTCAATTATTCTGAAAACCATTAACTCGCCCCTTTATGGATTGTCGCGCTCAATATCTGACATTCACAAATCAGTACGTTATATCGGTTTGCAGGGAATAAACTCATTAGTAACCAACACCTTGATTAAACGTAGTTTTGACCAACAAGATTGTAGTATCGCTTTAGAAGAGTTTTGGGACAGTGCCACACATATTGCCAACACTTGTGTTCATATTGGCAAAACGATTAAAGAAAAAACCTCAAAAGATAAGCTCTTTTCTCTTGGTTTATTTCATGATTGCGGCATTCCCATTATGGCAATGAAGTATAGTGACTACAGCGATACTTACCAACTTGCTTACAGCACCCCAGATAAAACACTCCCCATCACTGAAGACCAGGCTTATGGTGTAAACCACGCAACCATTGGCTATTACGTTGCCTCTTCTTGGCGATTACCTAAAGATATTTGCGAATTAATTTTAATACATCACGACCGTGATTTTCTCAAAATGAATAATCCACGTGGTCAAGAAGTTTACTATGCAATATTAAAACTGGCAGAAAACCTAGTACACAATCATAAGCACTGTCGAGATTCTGCTGACTGGCCTTATTTGCAAGAGATGATTTTCACCTTACTCGACATTGATGAAGACAACTATCAAGATTATCTTGAAGACAGCGAATCATTCGATGTAAAAGCTGATTAACCCTTGAAGCTACCTTAAATAAGTTTGTCAAATAAGCCCTTGGTTAAGTGCAATCAATACCGCCCGTGTTCTGTCTCGGGTATTAAGTTTTGATAATATTGTTGATACATGATTTTTAATTGTGCCCTCAGCAAGAAAAATACTACTAGCAATTTCTTTATTAGAGAAACCACCCGCCACCAACTTTAAAATCTGTTGTTCTTTTTCAGACAAGGCTTCAATAACTTTAGATTCATTCAAGCCTTTATTTAATTGTTTCATCACCACGGGCTCAGCCACAAAACCACCATTGGCCAGTGTTTTAACGCCATTAACGAGTTTATCTAAGGAAACATCTTTAAGTAAAAAACCATTAGCACCTGCTTGTAAGCTTTGCATAAACAGTTCGCTATCATCAAAAGTTGTTAACATTAAAATAGGCAAGGTACTGCCTTGGCTTCTTAGAATTTTAACTAACTCAATACCATTCACTTTTGGCATTCTAATGTCGAGTAACAACACATCAGGCGTTGGTTCACTGGCCAACATTTGTTGAGCGTGTTCGCCGTTTTCGGCCTGCCAAATAATACTTATATCGTCACTTAACGAAAGTAACCCTGCAATTCCCTGTCGAACTAACTGTTGGTCATCAACAAGCGCAACATTAATCATAACAATCCTCTACTTGTATTTTTAAGGTGAAACCACTGTCATTTACAATAAGATCTACCTTGCCAGAAAAATCAATCAATCGTTCATTCATGCCAGCTAAACCACTGCCAAAGTTTTCGTTATTCTTGTTGGTAACCGTGCCATTGTCAGACAAGTTAATGACTAAGCTATTGCCCATTTTTTCACAGGCTAAAGTAAATAGGTTCGCTTTGCCATGTCGAAGCGCATTACTCACACCTTCTTGTAAACAAAACATCAGCTGTTGCTTTAGTTGCAGTGAATTAATATCAATGGATGATTTCACAGTTAACTGACAATTAGGCAATTGATTAATGAGGTTTTCAAGCGACGAAACAAGATCTATTTGTTCTTCTTCACGCATTTCTTTTACCACTTGTCGAACGTTGCTTAGCAGTGTTTTAGCCAGTTGTAAGTTTTCTTGCAGTAAGGGTTTAAATTCTTCGGAAACTTTATGTTTAGCGACCTCTAAATTCAAAGACAACGCCGTTAGCTGATGACCAATAGCATCATGTAAGTCTCGAGATATTCGTAATCTTTCTTGCTTTTTCGATGAAGCTTTCAGCATAAATCGTGTTGCTAACAACTCTTGATTAATAGCCGCTAACTCTTCTTTAGCTTTTGCTTCACGCAAGATTGTTTCTATGGCAGAGAAACCAAAAACTTGTAGCATAAAATAGATAATGACCTGAAAAAATCCAGAAATAAAACTGCCATCATAAACAATAGTAAAATGAGCGACTGTAATAAAAAACATCAACAACAATGCTTTTTTTCGGGTAAACATTGATGGTAACTGCGTCGCAATCAACACTAACAAAATAGCGGCAACATTATAAGTATCTGATGAAATTAACAATAATACCGTAACTACTTCAACCACCAGCAGTCGTTTATTTATCTTCGACTCTGCCCTTTTATCAGAAAAAATAATCCATGCAAATGAAAGATAAAAAATAATAAATGCCAACAATTTCAATACAAACGTCTGACCAAAATCAAGATTGACTAAAGACAAATAGCAAATAACTGACCAAGTAATAAAGCCAGAAAAATGTAGTAGCCAGTCTTTGCGTAAGTGCTCTGGTAATGGTGACTTCAACATAAATAAATACCTAGATAAAATGTGCAGTCTGAACCGTTAACATGCACATTTAAAACTTCATAATCATATGATTTTAAAACAAATCAATCGTAATTGCTGTGTTTTCTTTCACCATAAATTTAGCTTCTTTATATTTCGGCGCACCAAACATGCCGACATTATTACTAAAGCCATAGCCTTCTTTTGGGATCCCCATCATATTAAAATCCATTTTGTTATTGTCGTTTTCGTCTTGATACATTTTTATCGCATAGTCGCCATCAGGTACATTTTCAAAAATAGCGATTTCCTTGCCATTTTTAGCTTTAACTTTTGCATAAAAACTAGCTTTATCTATCTTATAATCTTCTTCTGAGGCATATAAAGCGATTAAAAGGTGACCTTTCCCTTGCTCAATATCACTGATATTGACCGTTAAGTCAGCGGCAACGGCATGCTGGCTTAATAATAAAATCATCGATAATGCACTTATTACAGAAAGCGCTAAACTGGTTACTGACAAAGAGATTAATTTTTTAAAAATCATAATGATTCCTTTATTTATATAAATTGAAAGAGGATAAGTAAATTTGTTTATTAATTCATGATCAGTGTAAAGCTAAAGCTTTTGTTAAACAGGTGCCAAAAGTCATCATTTTCACAGCAGTAAAACATGACTTCTGGCACCTAAAGGTTAAAGGACATTATAAGAATATTGTTGGTTATGAAGATGAACAAGGTAACGTTGAAAGAGTGCGAGAATCACAATAGGTGCGATAACAGAGAGTGCGATATTACCTTTAAACAACCAAGATAGAACGAGCGATATCAGTACGGCGATAAATAAGTAAGCTGATTTTTTATTAATGTTTATCCGATCTTTAGTTTCTTTGATCTGTGTTTTGTTGATCCCAACAAAACCATGATTTGAAAAGAGCATGGTGGTAATACCAACAACAATCATCACAATAAAAATGGCCGACTCTTGCAACATGCTATAAAACGATAAATACCACCATTGTTGAAAAAATGCCGCTAAACCACCTAAAATCAAATAAATATTCGCTGATAGTATTAAACGGCTCATCACTATTTTAAGTTTACTGATTAATACTAACTGACAAATCCCCACCAATGCAGCTATTTTAAAAGCCAATAACCAGCTTTCATTGGATGTTTCGGTTTGCCAAAAACCAATCATTGAAAAAAGTGAAAGTGGGAGAAATTGTAATAAAGCACTGAGTTTATTTAACATACGGGCTGCCTTGTCGTTGAGTGATTAACTATTTACTTATTTTAAATAATAACGTTTCACAAGCTAAAACAAAGGTGCCAAAAGTCATGGTTTGCTTATAAAAAAAATGACTTTTGGCCGAAGAAGAAGGTATCAGCACCGATACAAAACACATTAATCATCAACACCGCTAATGTGTGCCTGAGGGGGGATTAGTCACGTAAAGCTTCGGTAACAGGTAAACGCATCGCCTTTATTGCTGGTAATATCCCGCCTGATAAACCAATCAATAACGCTAACGACATTGTTTTAATCATCAACAAAACCGTAATATCAAAATTGAACATCATTTGACTCAAATTACTGGCATTTTGCGTGGCAGCCGTCCAGCCATCAAAGACAAAATATAAAGGTAGTATGCCTAACACCCCACCAACAAAAGCAATGAGCAAGGCTTCACAAAGAATCGACATTGAAATTGCAAAAGGACTAAAACCTATCGCTTTATGCGTAGCTATTTCCTTAGAGCGACTTGCTATGGCGGCATACATAGTATTAAGTGCAGCCACTATTGCGCCTAACGCCATAACAATAGCAATAGGAAAACCTAACCAACGAATTAAGCGTGTTAAGTTACTGGCTTGATCAGCAAAGAATTGTTTTTCTGTTAACACTCGAATGTTTAACCTAGGGTCGTCCTGCCACTCTTTTTCTAATTGTGGTAAATCGCTAATATCTTTTAATGCTAAGCGGATAGACTGTAGCGTATTTCCTCGACGATAATCACTCTGTACCATGCCAATATCAGCCCACAATTCTGATTCAAAAACACTATTACCATCAGAAAAAATCCCGCTGATTGTCCACGCTGCTCCACCTAAGGTGATAACTTTGCCAACAATTAACTCTGGCATTCTACGCGTTATTGCCTGACCAACAATTAGCTGACGCACACCCGTAGCGAACATTTCACCTTTGACTAAACGAAAATTAGGGCGAAATTGTTGAGTCGATTTGCTGATACCTCGCAACGCTAAACTTTTCGTTTTTGTTTCTTGAGCTACGGTATCTAGATTAGAAATATAAGTCACTTCAGCATTAACAAACATTTCAGCGGATACTTGCGCCAGCCCTTGTTCATCTTTAATAATTTTTTGATTATTCGCTAAAATATTAACTTCTACTGGAAACATCACACTTTGCAATTCTGAAGAGGCTCCCGCGCGCATCACTAATACGGTATTATCTAAACCAGTACGTTCCAGTGTTTTCATCATTCCCTCAGTCATTGCCAGAACACTTAAAATAACGCCAGCAACACAAGCAATGCTTAATATACTCACCATAGAAGCAATAATACGCTGCGGGAAACTTTTAAAATTAATAACCGTTAACGCTTGTGCTTGTTTTATATTGATAAACAATGAATGCTGCGCCTTTAATGAAATATTCATGCCTTGTCTCCTAACGTTTTGCTGATAACAAGTTGTTTAATCGCTACCGCCGGAAATACAGTGCAAAAAGCGGCAGCAATATTTACCCAGGCAAATACGGTTATATAATGACTTGGCGCAATCGATATACCCGGTAAAAAATCATTAAAACTCTGGCCGACCAATGCTAGAGATAAAGAGGCAAGAATGCTGCCCGCCAAAGCGCCTAAGCCAATTAATAACAAAGCCTCTAGGTAAACACCTTGAATTAAACGTGTCGCTGAAAACCCTAAAGCTTTCATCATTGCGCTTTCATTATTACGCTCACGAATAGTTTGGATCATGGTATTGCAAACAATCAGTAATAAAGTAGAGAATACCGCAATAACCACAAGGTTAATGACCATAGCCATATCAACAAACTGTTGTGCTTGTTCTTTAATAAAAACCTGTTCAGTCGTGGTACGGGTTGGATTGTTGGTATGTGAGAACAATAAATCGATAGCAACAATAACGTCATCTACGTTGACATTTTCAGTTATTTCAGTCGATAACCACCCCAAAGAATTATTAGCATAAGCACGGCCTTTATCAAAATAAGCATGTTGGAAAAACACTTTATTATCAGCAGATGAATGCTGAGCTGTTTGGTAAATGGCAGAAACGGTAAACGACCAATTAAATGAACCACTTTTATTCATCCAAATAGAAGAGCTTAATGGCACGGTATCACCGATTTTCCAACCATATTTATCAGCAAGTCCCTGACCAATAACAATACCTGTGCGCGTTTTTTTCCATTGCGCTAGTTGCTCACTAGGGATTATATATTCATCAAATAAATTGAAATAATGATGATGGTCAACCGCAGTTACGGGTAGCTGATTTTTTTCATTTTGAAAGTACCCACCAAACCAAGATGCATAACTCACTTGTTTTACGCCCGGTAATGCCGCAATCTTTTGTTGAGTGTTAATGGGGAGAGATTGTGTCATTGATATTTTATGACTGGTCATTAAACGGTATTGATTACTACTGCTTACATTAGCCGTAAGCGCCTGATCTACTCCAGACAAGGTCGTCAATAAGAAAAAAGCCACCATGACAGAAGTACAGGTTAACCAAAAACGTACTTTTTTACGAAAGCTGTTCCGCCAAACTAATATCAGTAGGTTCATCTGCTTTCCCCCATATAACAGTTATGTTCTTCGCCAATATAAGACTCTAAATTAATCAATCTACTTGCGTAGTCAGCTGCTTTTTTATCATGTGTAACCATAACAATGGTTTTACCAAAATCGCGATTAAGTTGGTCAAGTAATGCCAGAATTTCATTGGCTGTTTTTCGGTCTAAATTTCCCGTTGGCTCATCACATAATAATATATGCGGGTCACTGACAATAGCGCGTGCAATAGCAACTCGCTGCTCTTGCCCACCAGATAACTCTTTGGGGAAATGACTAGCACGCTCACTCATACCAACGAGCTCTAGCGCATAACTAGCATGTTCTTGTCGTTGCTTTTTATTTAACGAGGTTAACGCGAGTGGCAGTTCAACATTACCCTGCGCGCTTAACACCGGTAATAAATGATGTGACTGAAAAACAAAACCAATGTTTTCAGCGCGCCATTGGGTTAATGCCGCTTGCTTTAAATGATCAATACGCTGTGTACCAATAATAACCTCACCTGATGTCGGTTGATCAAGGCCGCCCATTAAATGCAATAAGGTGCTTTTTCCTAAACCTGATGGTCCCATTAATGCGACAAACTCACCTGATTTAATCGTTAAGTTAAAATCGTGGTGAACGACTACCGTGTTTTTACCTTTCTGGTAACTTTTGTTAATATTTTTTAATGTAATGTTATAGCTATTTTTCATCATTTTTTCCTAAAATCTGCAGAGAGGCTTTCATTAAAGTGCGGCTATATCTACGTGGTTATTTGAGCTACTAGGGAAAACATCTAACGAGTGTTGATCGTTTTTCATAAAGCTAACCTTCACCCCCATATCAGGTAAAATCCGAGGATCTGCTGTTAACAATTTCACCCTGACTTTAATGCTCGCTTTTTGACGATCTGCGGTAGGTATAACAGCAACGACTTCACTGCTAATACTCCATTGCGGGTATGCATCTAATCTAGCGAATACTTTTTGTCCAGGATAAACACGATTGATATAGCTCTCACCTACTTCAACTTCAATTTCTAACGAGCTCATATCAACAATAGTGCCGACACCGGTACGAATAAAACCACCACCAGAAGATCCCGCTGAAATAAGCTCACCCACTTGGGCATTTTTACTGATCACGACACCATCAAATGGCGCGCGAATTTTATGCTGATTTAACTGATACTGCGCCAATTCAACTCGTTGCTTTGCGGAGTCAACCATGGCTTTTTTATGACGTATTTGGATGGCGAGTTGTGCATTTTTAAAGGCACTGTCTTCAAGTAATTGCTCACTGATCAGCTTTTTGCTGGCCAGCGTCTGATCACGCTTAAATCGCTGATTTTGCTGTTTGAAAAGTAAAGTGAACTCGTCAAAACCCGCTTGCTTTGCTGATAATTCCGCTAAAGCAAGTTGGTATGAAATCGATGCTTGCTTATCATCAAGTTCGGCGAGTATTTCTGATTTACTTACCGTTTGTCCTTCCTCAATATTTAAGCGGTTTAGCTTACCCGTTACACGAGAAGATACTGTGGCTATGCGCCTCGCAACCACATGGCCGCTCGCATCAAGTACGCTGTTATTTATGGGTTCTGCTGTATTTACATCATGGGTGGTAGGGAAATGTTGTTTAATATCGACGTTAACTGACTCATTTACTCGTTTGTTATCAGTTTCAAGGTGATTAATAATTTCAGCAGCACTTGTTGGAAAAAACAGTGTCTGACCGACAAAATATAAACTTGTGCTGAGTAACGTAACAATCAAGATACTAGTATAGTTGGCTGATAGCTCCACAGCTTTAGTTTGCGGAGATCTATCAATAGTCAGCTTAGAAAGTTCGAAAGGGGTTTTACGTGTTATCGGCATTTTATTCTCCTACAAAGTTTGTAAAAGAATAAAAAAAAGTGGCGTCAGACAACAGTGCCAAAAGTCATTGTTGTCAGAAAACTATTAATAATAAAAGCGTAAATAGGATGAAAACGTTATTCATCTATCAATAACGAATGACTGACTTGAGGTTAACCGAGTGAGTTAACGTGTGGTGAATCTTGCCCAAGACAATAATAATTCGCGAAAGTCTTCTAGCCCACAACTTGCTGACTCTTGATCGTCAAAGTCTATATCATCAGCACTGAGTGCTTCAGGTAAAGCTTCAATACCATTTAAGCTCGCGTTAGCGGCAATCGAAACATCTTTTTCAATGATTCTAACCGTGTACTCACTGCCAACAATTTCCTGCTCTTGTGCACTTGCGTGCTCGGCTTTATCGATGAGCGTTAACAACGCGGTTAATTTTTGTGGATCGTTACCTACTTCAACTTCAAGCCAAGGGCCAAAAACTTCATGTTCAAAAGAGAACTTTGCTTTAGCATAGCGAGTAGTAGGGTCGTTTATAAATTCGTATTCCATGGGATAACTCGGAAATTTTTTGATATCTTTATTATAGAATATTTATCGCACAAGGGGGAGTTAACATTTACTCTTATCCCCCTCGATGAAACGATACGAGTGATAAACTATAATGGAATTTTTTTATCGGCAAAGGCTTTGGCGATAGAAAAACGCTTGCTTGACCGTTCGCCCAATTTAACCAGCATCAAATAACAAAACGGTACCAAAAACAAACTGGTAAAGGTTGAAAACAACAAACCTCCAATAATCGCAACCGCCATCGGGTAAGCTTGGCTATCACTTGATGCTAATGCTAACGGCACCATACCAATAATAGTTGTTGCAACTGTCATAAATATTGGCCGAATACGGCTAACACAAGCGTCGATAATCGGCGTCATTATATTCTCAGCGTCTACTTTTAACTTGTTGATTTGATCTATAAGGACAATACCGTTATTCACCACTATACCCATTAAAATCAACATACCGATCAGGCCTGTTTCACCCAACCCCATGCCTAAAATAGCAAAGGTCCAGTAAACACCAATAAAAGCTAAACCAATCGAAGACAATATAGCGATTGGCATTAATAGCGATTCAAACAGCGCTGCCATAACAATAAAAATAAGCGCTAAGGCAAGCATCATGTTCATCATCATGTCTTTCGCTGCTTTTTCGTCTTGCGCAAATTGGCGTCCTAAGTTCCAATCATAACCCGAAGGAAAAACAATATTCTCCATCACTTCTTTAATTTTCATCGAGGCTTCAACACGGCTTAAGTCAGCTAAATTAATAGAAATTCCTAAGGTGGTTCTTCTGTTTGAGCGCGTAATTTGTTGCATTATCGGTTGTGTGTCAAAAACAACGAGTTGCTGTAAGGTAATAACTCTGCCGTTACTCTCATAAATAGGTAACTCTTTAATACGTTCGAGCGGCACAGCCTGTTCAGCGTGATAGACCAAGCGAATATCAACTTCACCTAGCTTAGCATCACGAAACGAACGCAAGTTAGTCCCACGCAGTGCACTCGAAATACGACTAGCGATATCTTGGGTGTTTAAACCTAAACGTGACACTTTTTCTCGGTCGATACGCAGTACTAACTCCATGTTTTTATCTTCGTTATCGATGCCAACTTCAGCAAAACCTTCAACATTACTCAACTGACTGATCACAGATTCGCTCAATTGTATTAAACGCTTGGTTGAGCTGCCGTTTAAAGTAAGTTTGACCAAATTTTCTTTTTGTTCTGACCAGTCAAATGATGGTTCTGCAATGGCCGTATCGGGGAAACCTTTTTTAATCTCTGCTTTTAAATCATAAAGTGTTTTTGAATAACCATCGTTAAGTTTTATGCGAGACATGGCAAAATCTGACCAAATCCGGCTATTGACTTGTGTAAACTCGAAGGCTTGTTGATTATCGTATAAGTACTGCTCCATCTCATCGACTAATTTACTGACATCAGCTAACTTTTGTTGCCCTTGGATATGATAGACAATATTGATTTCTTTGACAGTTTTACCCTTTTCGCCATTAATATTGACCATTTGCTTGGTTAACACACCACTAATGCAAAGTAATAAAATGAAAACCCCGGTTGTTTTAGGGTGAGTCAGTATTCTTGTTAAATTAGGACGATACCAGCGATCTAATTTTCCTTGGGTAACAACTGACGACAAGGCCTTTTTGTTAACACGACTAAGCATTAATGGAATGGCGGTTTTTGAAATAATTAATGATGCCAATAAAGGTAAACAAATCGCCACGGCTATTTGCTCAACTAAGATGGTAATAAAGTTTTTTTCACCCATCAGCAAAGGCATAAATACAATGGTGGTGGTGAGTGTGCCACTGATAATGGCAATACTGACATTATCAACACCATGAAGAATTTTGTCTATTGAGGTTAAGGCTTTATCTTGTTGTTGAAGGATACTCTCACAAATAACGACGGAGTTATCAATCAGTAAACCAACGGCAATAAAAAGCCCCGCCAGTGAGAGCATGTTTAAGGTGTAGCCCATAAAATACATGCCAGCTAACGCAAAACTTAACGAAATCGGCACAGAAGCAACAACAATAAAAGTAATGTGGCTATTGCGCAAAAATATAAATAAAACAATAAAAGACAAGACAATACCTAAGGCGCCCGCCTTTAACAAATCACCTAATGATTCTTGAATTTCTTCACCGCTGTTATCTTTAATTCCAATGGTAATCGCTTTAAAGTCATCTTCTTGGCGAAGCACTTCAATTAAAGCAACAATGTTATTTGTCACCTCGACAACATTAGCATCAGACTCTTTAAAGACTTCTAAGCCAACTGACTTCTTTCTATCTGTTCTAATTTCGCTATTCTTAGGAGGAGCGGTTAAACTCACTGTCGCTACTTCACTTAACCGAACACCCACTTTAACTTGAAAGTTTTTAATGTCGTCTAAACTGTGATATTCACCGTCAGGAGAAACTCTGAACTTTCTACCTCCATTGAGAATAGAGCCTGACTTCACTAAAAAATTACTGTCACGTAGATCTTGCAATAACTTTGCTTGATCAACACGATTCATCGCGAGCTTAATACTGTCCAAATGAATTTCTATATGGGGTTGAACAACGCCACGCATTTCAACTTTACCGACACCTTGAAGCCTTTCTAGCGGGTTTTTCAGTTTTTTATCGATAAAGTCATAAGCGGTGGAGAGATCTTTATTACCCGATAACACCAAGCTCATGATGGGTAGATCTTCAGTAGAGAACTTTTGTACCATTACGTTTTGCACGTCTTCAGGTAAAAGATGGCGCACCATATCGACTTTTTCTCGTACCTCTAATATTTTACTATCGAGATCACTACTAAGATCCATCATTACCTGAATAGAAGCACCGTTGGCCCGACTTCTTGACTGCATTTCAGTAATACCGCCTAAAGTCGAAACGGCTTCTTCTATCGGCCGGGTAATTAAGCGTTCAACTTCTTCAGGTGTGGCGCCGTTATACGGCACATTAATAAAAGCCATCGGAATATTCAGTGATGGCCAGCTTTCTTGTGGCAATAATTTACTGGCGACAAGCCCAGTAACAAAAAGCGACAACATCAACATAGCCGTGGTAACAGGCCGCCTTATCGCTAAAGCGGTTAACCAAACAGTTACTGGTAAGTCAAAAATGCTTTGCTTAGCTGTTTTCTTTTTAGACGTTGAATTTGTCATCTTACGCCTCGGCTACATTATTAGACGATGCGCTATTAGCTTGCTGGCTTTCAAAACCATCATTGTCAAGTTCATCGCTTTCGACAATATAGGTTTTTCGGTCAAACAAGCTATACAAAACAGGAATTAAAAGTAACGTTAGCATTGTTGCAACCAGTAAACCGCTCATTACCGTAATGGCAAGAGGTGCTCTTAATTCAGAGCCTTCTCCACTGCTAAATGCCAACGGCGCTAAACCTAAAATAGTGGTTAAAGATGTCATAATAATCGGGCGAAAACGTGAACGACTCGCTTCCATAATAGCAGCAAGTTTATCAACACCTTGATGACGTAACTGATTAATTCTATCTACTAAAACAATGGCATTATTCACCACAATACCCGTTAGCATAATAATACCTATGAGTACGATAACGCTGATATTGGTCCCAGTAACATATAAGCCTAATACCGAACCTAACACGGCTAATGGAATAGAGAATAAAATAATAAATGGATTTAATAACGACTCAAATTGTGAAGCCATCACTAAATAAACAAGGAATACCGCTAACGCTAACGCCATCATTAAGGAAGAAAAAGAGCTTTCCATTTCTTCATTTTGCCCTGCGACTCGTGCTTTAATATTAAAAGGTAAATAGAGTTCTTTCACTAGATTTTCGGCTTTGGCAGCCGCTGCAGATAAGTCGCCATAAGCCAGTGATGCGGAAATAATAGCAACACGACTTTGGTCAATACGGTTGATTTCATTAGGGCCAATACTTTCGGTAATATCGGCAACGGCGGCTAGTGGTAATGATTTGGCCTGCTGCGAGTTAACCGTTAATTGACGAATAGCTTGTGCTGAATTTCTCGCGTTTTCATCGGCGCGCACTAGGATATCAACTTGTCGGTCTTGTAAGTTGTATTTACTCGCCACCGAGCCAGCAATTTTAGTGACTAACTGATCGGCTATATCAGACGCTTTTAACCCTAAACTTGCTAAGCGCTCATTATCAAAGCTGATTTTTAACTCAGGTTGACCGGCGCGTAAACTATTGTTTAGGTCAATAAACTGATTATCCATCGACATTGTTTGCATTAATTGGTCGCTGTATTTTTTCAAAGCCACCAGGTCGTATCCTGACAAAATAATTTGCAAAGGACGCTCTGTTGTAAACATTTCTGTTTGCGCTATTTCAGCGGTGACATCAGCCATTTGAGCAACTTTCGCGCGAACCACAGCTTTAACTGATTCAAGATCATCACTGCTGTAAAGTGCCACTAACAGTTGTCCCCAGTTTTCACCGCCTTTACTGGCTGAGCTCATCATTAAGCTACCGCTACCTGCTAACGAATAGCTGTGCTTGACACGTTTATCTTCGGCAATAGTCGCAGCAAGGTCTTTTAGCCGTTGATCAGTAACATCTATGGGCGTTCCTTGTGGCAAGGTTAACTCGATAGTAAACTCCGACTTTGCCACTTCAGGAACAAGTTCAACCGCAATTTTTGGTAATAAACTGCTGACCGCAAGCGCAAACACTAAACTAAGTGCCACTAAAATAGCTCTATTTTGCAAGGCGACTTTTAATAACCGACTGTAGGCTGACGCTAGTTTTTCAAAATAATAACTAAAAGCTTTATGTGCCGGTTTAAAAATAAAGCTGACGACCTTAGTGATTAAATTAGTAATCAATAACAAAGTTTTGGTTAATAATAAAGGTAAGTAATTAAAAACCAATAAAAGCGGAAAGGCCAAAATGTGCACGACGATATTAACGACTTTCTTTCTTCTAGTTAGCGGCACTTTATCGGTTTGTTTTTCTAATGAGTCATCATTATTGTCATTTGTAGGCATTTCTTTATTTTGGCTAAATTGACGTGATGCCAGCATAGGAATTAAGGTTAGCGCCACGATTAAAGAAGCGAGTAACGCAAAAGTCACCGTCATCGCTTGGTCACTGAATAATTGCCCGGCAAAACCGGTCACAAAAGCTAAAGGAAAAAACACTGCTAAAGTGGTCAGTGTAGAAGCAATAACAGCGCCCGAGACTTCATCGGTACCCTTTATTGCCGCTTCAATAATACTGGCGCCTTTTTCGCGATAGCGCGCAATATTTTCTAGCACGACAATCGCATTATCAACTAATAAGCCAACCGCTAAGGCAATGCCCCCTAACGACATAATATTAAGACTAATGTCATTAGCAAACATTAAATTAAAGGTCGCGATAATTGAAATAGGTATCGCTAGTGAAATAATAATCGTATTGAAAAAATTACCCAAGAATAAATATAAAATCAACATGGCAAGTAATCCGCCAATAATAGCCGCACTTTTAACTTCGTCTACCGCATTGACAATAAATTCAGATTGGTCATAAATAACCGTAAAAGTCAGTGCTTCGGGTAAAGTCTTTTCAAGCTCGGCTAATTTTTTATTTACCGCTTTTGCTACGGTTACCGTATTAGCATCGCCTTCTTTATAAATGGCCAGTTCTATCGCTTCATTATTATTGATACGAGTAATATCGGTGCGTTCTTTTTCGCCATCAATAACTTGTGCTATGTCTTTAAGATAAATAGTTTTGCCATCGGCTTGCTTAACAATCATATTGCCAAGTTGCTCGAGTGAGACGAATTGGTTCACTGTTCGAACTAAATACTCTTGCTGACCATCGTAAACACGACCTGCCGACATATTAATATTTTCACTTTGGATACGTGCAACAATACTTTGTGCTGTTATACCTCGGCGCGCAGCTTTTTCTTGATCAAATACAACCTGTATTTCTTGCTGTAAACCGCCACCAAGCTGCACAGCGGCAACACCTGAAATAGTTTCCAGCTGTCGTTTTATTTCTTGCTCAGCAAAAGTACGTATCTTTTTTAATGCCCGAGGATGCTTATTTTCAGTGGACAGCCCTAAACGTATAATGGGGTCTAGTGCGGGGTTAAAACGTAAAATAATGGGTTTATTAACATCTTTTGGCAATGCAATTATGTCAAGCTTTTCACGGACATTCTGCGTCGCAAAATTCATCGCCACGCCCCATTCAAACTCAATAACAACATCGGACTGTCCAGCTTTTGAGATAGAATGAACCTTGCGTATCCCTTTAACAACACCAACTGATTCTTCAATGGGTTTACTGATCAATTGTTCTATTTCAGCAGGTGCGGCGCCGGCGTTATCGGTTCTTACGGTTAACGTTGGATAAGAAAGATCGGGCAACAAGGCAACAGAGAGTCGAGAAAACCCCACCATGCCAAATAACATCACAGCGAGGGTAAACATCGCTACTGTTACCGGGCGTTTAACCACAGTACTAACAATACTCATGAATAATAATTCCTTTAGATTTAATGATTAGGTAAAAGCTAGTTCACAACTTATTAGTCTTGTGTTGCTTGATTATCAGCATTTTCCTTAATGGCGTTATTATCAGTAGTTAGTTCAACGTTCTTCTTTTGGGTTTCTTCTTCACCTATTATTTTTACAGCACTATCAATTTTCAAACCTTGCTGACCGACAATCACTACCGGTTCAAGGGCATTTAGTGGCGTTAATATTTCAACAAAGCCATCTTGTTCAAAACCGGTAACCACTGTAACTTTCTTAGCTTTATTATCTTGAATAACGAATAAGCTGGTTTCAGTGTCGGTAACAAGCAAGGCATTTTGTGGCACAATTTGCGCGTTATCATGAACATCAAGTGTTAGTGACACTTTGGCAAACATCCCTGGTTTTAAGACATGGTTATCGTTATTAACTTTTAAGGTCACTTTAAAAGTCCCCGACTCGGTATCAATGATTGGTGAGATTAAGCCAACCGTTGCAGGAACTTCTTTTGCATTTGCCGGAAAGTTTAAATACGCTTGTTGACCAACATGAACATTATTCATTTCTGATTCGGGTAAATAAACAACCCCTTGCAAGGTATCGAGCGCAACAATGGTAAACATTTCACCACCAACATTAGCGGTCATATTGCCTTCTTTCACCATTCTTGAAGCAATAACACCTGATATTGGCGCTCTTACCTTTGAATCACGTACTTGTATCGCCGCCACTTTTTGTTGGTTTTTTCTTGTTTTCACTAAAAACTCAAGCTTCTCTAGATCTTTAACCGATATCAGTTGTTCACCATCTATTGGTCTACTGCGGTTAAATTCGGCAACCGCAGAGTCGACATCTATAGTGGTACGTTCAAGTTCTAATAAATAATTTTCAGAATCAATTTCAGCTAAAATTTGTCCTTTGGTAACCGACATTCCCTCTTCAACTAATATCTTGTTAATCATGCCTGTGACTTTATTGGTGACTTTGCTTTCAGCTTTTGCTTCAAGTACAGCAGTTGTTCGATAAGTATTAGTGATCGTTCTATTGTCAACAAGAGTAGTTTCTACGGGCACCTGATAAACTTTCTTTTCTTTGTCTGCTACTTTTTCTTCATTACAAGCGCTTAACACTGTGACTAAGAATAGTGATAATAATAATGAAGTTGCTAGTGAATTGAGGTGCATAACGGTCCGTTGTTTTATAATTATAATTAATGTCATTTTATCCGGATCGGCAAGTAAGATACAAATAGCTTTTGAGGGTTATTAAACATTCAATTGTAACGAGTTATGATTACTAGCAAGTATAAGAATTTTATCCGTAAAAAATATTTTGAATTATTTATTAAGTCGCCACAGAAACGCTATCTATCGAACGAACATTTTTTTTCAGTATCGACATTAAACACCTACCACTAAAATAATTAAAATAGTTTTAATCACCGCACACTATGGTTTACGATTAATATATAAAGTTTTTATTACTAACAAGGTTGTTGAATGTCTTTTATAAAACTGTATTTTTTAGCGATTTTTACTGCTGTTATCTTCGTATCGCCCGTTATTGCTAATGACAAAGACGAGTCCCCTGTTCGCGGGCTAACTGGCTTTGAGAACATCAACGAAAGTCAGCCTTTATGGGAGTTTGGACTTGGTGGTGGCGCTATAGAAGTCGCTAATTACCCGGCATCAAGCGAGCGAAATTTTATTGCATTAGCCGCGCCCTATGTCGTTTATCGGGGCGATGTATTTCGGGTTGGGGGTGGTGATGGCATGCGTGCAGTTGTTGTTGAAACAAGTGATTTTGAATTAGACCTCTCCTTTGGCGGTGCATTCTCTGCCGACAGTGATGACAATACATCTCGAGCTGGTATGCCTGAATTAGACTTCTTATTTGAAATAGGGCCACAATTAATTTATCGCATTAAAGACTATAAATTTTCACAAGGTGGAGATGCAAGACTCAAAGCTCGCTTGCAAGCAAGAGCGGTATTTTCTACTGATTTTGATCGCATCGACGATCGTGGTTTTGTTATAGAGCCAACCATTTCATACCAACAGCGTGGTGCAATTTTTAAAGAAGTAGGCTTAAATATCGCTTTTAGCTTAACTTTTGCGACTGAAAAATTACAAGATTACTTTTATCAGGTTGATCGCAAATTCGCCAATAGCAATCGCCAACAATATAATGCCAAAGGAGGCTATTTGGGCGCCGAACTTTCTATGGGTCTGTCATTACCCATACGAAAAAATATCCGCGCATTTATCACTGGCTCAGCACAATTTCATCAAGGTGCAGCCAACCAGAATAGTCCTCTTTATGAAGAAGACATTACTTACAGCGTCGGTATTGGCTTTGTTTGGCGCTTATACGAAAGTGACAAAAAAGCGAGTTGGTAACAAACCTTTCAATGACACTAAAACAAATAGCTACTATTGATTAAATTGACTTATAAAAAAGTTAACACTGCTCTAAACTGTAGATAATCAATTACAAAAGGAAAAAAACGATGTTCTCAATTAAAAAATTGTTCTCTTTAATGCTTAGCTTAACCTTGGTTGCTTGTGCTTCAATGGGAGATGGTAGTAAAGCAGAACAACAGCAAGAAATTATAACGATGAAAGATACGGTGCTTAACCAACTTTTTGCTAATAAACCAGATACCCGTAGCCAAATTAATTCAGCGGCAGGTTATGCTGTCTTTTCGAATGCTAATATCAATTTAATATTTATGGCAGCTGGTACAGGCTATGGTGTTGTTAAAAGTAATAATTCAGCTAAATATACTTATATGAATATGGCTGAAGGTGGTATAGGCCTTGGTCTTGGTGTTAAAGATTACCGTATTGTTATGGTATTTCATACGGCACAAGCAATGAATGATTTTGTTAATCAAGGTTGGAGCTTTGGTGGTAATGTTGATGCCGCTGCAAAAGCGGGTGATAAAGGCGGTTCAGTTGAAGGAGAAATGTATTACGGTGATGTAACTGTCTACACTTTTACTGAAAATGGCTTAGCCCTGCAGGCAACAATAAAAGGCACTAAGTTTTGGCAGGACAGTAAGCTTAATTAACAGCCCAACTCAGTAGTCATTATCCTTAGTTAAATCTGTTATTGATGTAAAGTGCACAATATGTAAATAAACCTTGTGCGCTTTAAGGGAAAATCAACATAAATTAACTTCGGTTGATGGACAACCTTAACTCTGGCTAAATTCCACTTAATTATAAAAACCATCAAGAAGATGAACTTACCTTTTTATCTATGGTCTATTTAGCCGAGTAATAAGTCGTTAACTTGAATGTTTAATAATAAGTGCTTTTATTAAAATCAATAACGTAAACAGGTATATAAAAACGGTATTTACAAGGAGGTTTACAATACAAGGTTATAAGTTTGCTATTTTTTTCTCTATTATTTTCCATATTTTTGTTGTTTTACTGTTAAGTAATACGAAAGACAAACCGATCGATAATTTCACCAAAACACCAAAAATAGTACCTATTAATAGTTTTATCTATTATAAACCGATTGAAAATAAACAAGAAAAAGTCATTTCCGTTGATAGTGAACAGAAAAAAGTAGCACAAAAAAAATTAGCCATTAAAGACGTTGCACAGCAAAAGATAGAAATTAAACCATCAAGTCCTTTAATAAAAGCGATAACTGCTCCGCTAAAAAAACAACAGCCTGAAGAGGTAAAACACCACACAACTTCCCAAAATTTATCTCGCCTTAAAGATAAAATTAATCAGCAAATAATCGACCAAGCCATGCAAAACTTCGCTAAACCTAATACAGGCTCGTTAATGCATGGTACACCGAGTTATGTTCCGCACTCTTTTGTTGAAGATACACAAAAGAAGAAGATTGGCTCAACAGCTAGTCAGGTGGGGAATGGCTTTAGTGTCAAAAAAGGTGATAACGGTACTTGTACGTTAACTGAAGATTTATCAGTTATTGGCCTTCAAGGCAAAACGACATCACAATTTAACTGTGGTTTATCAAAAGATGAGAAAAACTTTAAAAGGCATATGAAAAATGTCCTTAAAAAGTTAGGCCATTAATAAAAGATTAACCAACCGTAGCAGCTAAAAAGCATCGATAAATGACCATGCCCAATCTATACTTAGGTTATAATATGAGCAGTTGTGCTGTATATCGCAAAGTAAACCTTTCGACTGAGAGTGAAATTCACCTCACTTTTACAATATTATCAACGCACAACAATACCAAAATAACTACTACAACTAGACTTTCTATTAGTTATCACTGCGGTGAATAGTACTTATTTAATCAAATGATTCGTAGTAGCTCAAAAATCAGGTAAACTATAAGCAAAATTTTTCCTTGCTAATGATGATAATGTTATTAGCCCATTAGAACTAGAGAGAGTTTTAAATGAGTCTATATTTAGAGTACATTAAAGAAATTGAAAATCGTAAGAATGAGCTAGGATTAGCTCCTCTACCCATTGATTCTGCTGATCTATTATCAGAAATCATTGCTCAAATTAAAGATTCTGCAAATGAGCATCGCGAAGATTCACTTAACTTTTTCATTTATAACACTTTACCAGGCACAACCAGTGCTGCAGGTGTAAAAGCTGAATTTTTAAAAGAAATTATTCTAGCTCAGTCAGTTGTCGCAGAAATTACCCCAACGTTCGCTTTTGAATTGTTATCTCATATGAAAGGCGGCCCTTCAATTGAAGTACTTCTTGATTTAGCATTATCTGATGACGCAGCAGTAGCAAAACCAGCAGCAGAAGTTTTAAAAACTCAAGTATTTTTATATGACGCTGATACAGCACGTCTTGAAGCTGCATTTAAAGCAGGCAATGCACTGGCGAAAGATATTTTAGAAAGCTACGCTCAAGCTGAATTTTTCACTAAGTTACCTGAAGTTGAAGCAAAAGTTGAAATAGTCACTTATATTGCCGGTGAAGGTGATATCTCAACTGATTTATTATCTCCAGGTCATCAAGCACATTCACGTGCTGACCGTGAATTACATGGCCAATGCATGAGCACTCCAGAAGCTCAAGCAGAAATTAAAGCATTACAAGTTAAGTACCCTAAAGCGAAAGTCATGCTTATCGCTGAAAAAGGCACTATGGGTGTTGGTTCATCTCGTATGTCGGGTGTTAACAACGTTGCACTATTGGCAGGTAAACAAGCAAGTCCATACGTACCGTTTATTAACATTGCGCCTATAGTTGCGGGTACTAATGGTATTTCTCCAATCTTCTTAACAACCGTTGATGTAACTGGCGGTATTGGTCTTGACCTTAAAAACTGGGTTAAGAAAGTCGATGCAAGTGGCAACGCCGTTGTTGATGCAAATGGTGATGCAGTTTTAGAGGAAGCTTATTCTGTAGCGACTGGTACCGTATTAACTATCGATACCAAAGCGAAAAAATTATACAACGGTGACAAAGAGCTTGCGGATATATCTTCAGCCTTTACACCACAGAAAGTAGAATTCATGAAAGCTGGCGGTTCTTACGCGGTAACATTTGGTAAGAAATTACAAACGTTCGCAGCTGAAACACTTGGCGTAGCAACACCACCTGTATATGCCACTTCAAAAGAAATTTCTCATGAAGGTCAAGGTTTAACCGCCGTTGAAAAAATATTTAATAACAATGCTGTTGGTGTAACATCGAACACACCATTACATGCAGGCTCAGATGTTCGCGTTAAAGTTAACATTGTTGGTTCTCAAGACACAACAGGTCCTATGACATGTCAAGAGCTTGAAGCGATGGCAGCATCTACTATTTCTCCACTAGTAGACGGTGCATACCAATCAGGTTGTCATACAGCGTCAGTTTGGGATAGCAAAGCTAAAGCTAACATTCCTAAATTAATGGCATTCATGAACAAGTTCGGTCTTATTACTGCACGTGACCCGAAAGGCGTTTACCATGCAATGACTGATGTTATTCATAAAGTATTAAATGATATTACCGTAGACGATCGCGCAATCATCATTGGTGGTGACTCGCATACTCGTATGTCTAAAGGTGTAGCCTTTGGTGCTGACTCGGGTACAGTAGCAATCGCACTTGCCACAGGTGAATCGGCTATGCCAATCCCTGAGTCTGTAAAAGTTACTTTTAAAGGCAAGATGCAAGGCCACATGGATTTCCGTGATGTAGTTCATTCTACTCAAGCGCAAATGCTTAAGCAATTTGATGGCGAAAATGTCTTCCAAGGTCGTATCATTGAAGTGCATATCGGTACATTATTAGCTGACCAAGCATTTACCTTTACTGATTGGTCTGCAGAAATGAAGGCAAAAGCCTCAATCTGTATTTCTGAAGATGAAACACTAATTCAATCACTTGAGCTTGCTAAGAGCCGTATCCAGATAATGATCAACAAGGGTATGGAAAACGAAGCGAAAACACTTAACGGTTTAATCGCCTTAGCTGACCAACGTATCGAAGGAATAAAATCAGGCACTACGCCAGCATTAGCACCAGATGAAAATGCTAAATACTACGCAGAAGTAGTAATTGATTTAGATATTATCGACCAGCCAATGATTGCTGATCCAGATGTAAACAACGACGATGCTTCTAAACGTTACACTCATGATGTTATTCGCCCTGTTTCATACTACGCTGATAAATCAGTTGACCTAGGTTTTGTTGGTTCTTGTATGGTTCACAAAGGTGATATGCAAATTATCGCTCAAATGTTCCGTAATATGGAAGCACAAGGTAACAAGATAGAATTTAAAGCTCCATTAGTTGTTGCACCACCAACTTACAATATTGTTGATGAGCTTAAAGCTGAAGGCGATTGGGAGATTTTACAAAAATATTCAGGCTTCGAATTTGACGATGCTGTACCTAAAAATGCTGCACGTACTAAGTACGAAAACATCATGTACCTTGAACGCCCAGGCTGTAACTTATGTATGGGTAACCAAGAAAAAGCTGAACCTGGTGACACGGTTATTGCAACATCAACACGTTTATTCCAAGGTCGTGTTGTAGCAGATACTGCTGAGAAAAAAGGCGAATCGTTACTTGGCTCTACACCGTTAGTTGTACTTTCAACGATGCTTGGTCGTTTCCCAACAATCGAAGAGTACAAGTCAGCAGTAGAGGGTATCGACTTAACTCGATTTGCTCCTCCTACGCATGAGATGACGACTAAGTATACTGCTCAAGCAGTACCTATTACAGTAATGTAATCACCGATATAGAGTCCTTAATAAGGGACTCTATTTTAAGCGATACATTAAAATAGACTTAGAAATATAAGGGTTATTTATTTTGGTTGAGTGAGGTAAAACTTACTATCAACTAAAATAAGTAATCCTTTTTTATTTTAATCTTCTAGTTATTAAAAATGGCACAGCCATGCAAGGACTATCCTCACTTAACTGGGTCTGTAATTAAGTGAGCACGTGAGAGAAGTTTACATTGAACAGAAATGCTTCTACTGACTAGCGCATTCAATATTAGCAGATAACGAAGGCATAATTAAATTTGGAAACGACTTTCTGTCATCAAACTTTTCAATACCTTTTAACACTTCAATGGTAAAACCATAAGTGCCACAAATCTCGTAAGACTGTCTCATCATAAAAGTAGCCAGCTTATCAAAATGAGTATCAGACTTAGGGTTAACCACTAAGTGATATTTATTGTCAGAGAGTTTTGTTTGTTCAAACTGAATATTGTGATCAAAATCCCATTGTGAAGCTCCGTTTTCAGAAACAATGTTGGTACAAGCAGATAGAGCAAAACAAGTAATAGCTAAAGTAAATAAACGCATCATAAGTCCTTTTCAAATAATAATTTATAGTATAAAGCAGCTGTACTCTACCATCGACAACCAAAAATGTACTAATGCTGAGACAACATAGCTGCCAAGGTATGGCGATGGTGCTGAGACAGTTCACGGTTCCTAAACATAAAAACCAGCAAAAATGCTGGTTTTTATATGAGGTTAGTCAAGCATTTACAAGTGCTTTTCTAAGAATTCACCCACCACCTTAAATGCTTCTATGCGATTTTCATTTTCATCGAGATAATGTGTACCATTAGCAAACTCAACAAAATCGATATCTAAATCAGCGTCTTTAGCCGCATCATAAAAATCGTCAGATTGGCTAAACCTTACCTGAGTATCATGTTTACCATGAATCAATAATATCGGTGCTTTGATCTGTTTAAGATAGTTAATTGCAGAAGTCGCTTTAAGACTGGCAATAATTTTATCGTCCGTTGGGTTACCAATGGTTTTATCAATAAAAGGTCGTTTAGATTCGTATCTGTATTCATCTTTTGCTAACTCAAGTAAGTCACCAATCCCAGCGATACTGGCAATACATTTAAATTGCTTGGGCCTTTGAAATGCAGCCGTTAATGCCACATAACCGCCGTAGCTAGCGCCAACAATACAGCTATTATTAGTATCAACCAGTTCGGTCTCAGCTAACCAGTCTATCGCCTCATAAATATCATCTTGCATACGTTTTCCCCACTGTTGGTAGCCAGCGGTTTGATAAGCGTTACTAAAGCCAGTGGAGCCACGAAAGTTAACTTGCAGTACGGCATAACCTTTACTGGCAAAGTATTGCACAAACGGACTAAAGTATTGGTAATCTCTTGATTGTGGACCGCCATGAGGGTGAATAATCAAGGGTGGTTTTTTATTATTACTCATTGGCGTTGTTGGCAACGTTAAATACCCGTGCAATGACATACCATCAGATGCTTCAAATTGAAACGGTTGAACACTAGCCAGCGACTTACCTTCTAAATAGGGGTATTGACTGATCCAAAAACCACCTGATTTTTTAGCTAAATCTAACCAAAAAAACTTAGGGGGTGAATTATCTCGCTGAGCAGCTACTAAGATTTTCTTTTTATCTTTGCTCATACTATAAATACTGGCTTGGTATTGCTTGAAACTATTTTTTACAATGTTATAGATTTCAGTGTCAGCATCAGTAAAAAAATGATTCTTACGGTAGTGCTCGAAATAAATAGCACCAATAACTTCATTTCTATCCGCATTAAAAATAGCACCTTCTACATCATAGTTATCATTAGCATATAATAGCTTATCGTAGGCTCCCGACTTAATATCATATTGCCAAAGTGCGTCTCTGTGTAACTTGTGATCAGAGATAACAATCGCCTTATCATCACTAACTAAGATAGGAGAAAAAGTTTCACCTTCGAACGCCTTTTTAGAGTGTAATAACTTCCACTCATCATTATTGTCTTTTCTGTACCATATATTCGTAATAGTACTGTCATAATCGTCAGACCCTACACCCAATACGACATCACCCGCTTTATTGGCAACCCAACTATAAACGTCATATTTATTAACGAATAACTTTTCAAATTTATTTTCATAAATATTAACTTTATAGACAGATTGTCCTTTATCTTTAGGAGAGTACATCTGCAATAATACAAATTCTTTTTCTGCTTTTAATAACGAAACAACTTGTTGAGAGCTGTTTAAATCATACATAGCGATTTCTGCACCCGTTAAACTGCGAAGGTTTGCTGCACGATTTAATTCAACCAACTTACTGCCGTCAATGTTAACCGAAAATAATCGATTAACTCGAAATCTATCACCCCATTGCTTTTTAGAGTAACTCGACGATACCAACAAACGTTCATTATTTGCCCACATAACCGAGTCTATTCTGTCTTTAGACTTTTTAAGGCTAACAAGTTTTATAATGCTATTTGAGCCAAAGTCACTCATCACAACCGACGGACCATCTTCACTGTTAAATATCCCAGCAATATGTTTACCATCTGGTGATACGGTAGGTTCTTGAATTATAGGTAAGTGACCAAACTCCTTGTAGGTTAACGTTTGTTTTTCTGCATGACTTAAGAAGGTCACGCTGAGCAATAGAATAGTGATTATTATTTTTTTCATTACTGCATCCTAGCGACTTGTTGATTAGCGGTAGTTGTCATTATCGATGATACGATAAAAATCATTTACCTATATCTTTACAAATTATTTACAAAATTGCCAGTAAACTTGCCATATTTATAATTCAGGTCGATCCAAACTAATAACGACGTGGGTCATTGAAAAAAAGATGACTGATAATAATGATCAAAAAAGGAAGGTAATAAAGTATATCGCTGACTCTCACTAAATAGCGTTGGTGAATTGGGGCTTAGGTACTTAGTTCAGTAAAGATTAAGCGCTAACTAAAACAATAAGCCATAAAAAATGCCATTCACTATCAATAGTGAATGGCATTTCAGCATAAATGCAAGTTTATCGTTTACTTAAAAACAATGATTATTTCTTTTTCTTTACCGCTTTTGCATTAGGTAAATCAGTAATTGAACCTTCAAAAATTTCAGCCGCTAAGCCAATAGATTCATTTAATGTTGGATGAGCATGAATGGTTAAGCCTATGTCTTCTGCATCAGCACCCATTTCAACGGCTAAACAAATTTCGCCCAACATTTCGCCTGCGTTGATACCAACAATGGCACCACCAAGAATACGGCCCGTTTCTTTTTCAAAGATTAACTTAGTTTTACCTTCAGTACGGCCAGAAGCGATAGCACGACCAGAAGCCGCCCAAGGGAAGTTAGCGACTTCAATGTTTAAACCTTGCTCTTTAGCTTCAGTCTCTGTTACGCCAGTCCAAGCCATTTCAGGATCAGTGTAAGCAACAGAAGGGATACAACGTGGTTCAAAGGTATGTTTCTTACCTGAGATAACTTCTGCTGCACAATGCGCTTCATGAACCGCTTTATGTGCAAGCATAGGTTGACCAACAACATCACCAATAGCAAAAATATGTGGAACGTTAGTACGTAGTTCATTCGTTACATTGATAAAACCACGTTCATCAACGTTAACACCTGCTTTGTCAGCAGCAACTAAATGACCATTTGGCTTACGGCCAACAGCCACTAAAATTTTGTCGTAACGTACCGGTTCTGCTGGTGCTTTTTTACCTTCAAAAGTCACATACAAACCGTCAACTTTAGCTTCAACTGCAACCACTTTAGTAGATAACATAATGTTGAAGTTTTTCTTGTTGAAATTAGTATAAATTTTAACAATGTCTTTATCTGCAGCTGGTACTAATTGATCAGCAAATTCAACCACTGAAACATTAGCGCCTAAAGCTCTGTATACCGTACCCATTTCTAGACCGATAATACCACCACCCAATACTAACATTTCATCAGGAATGTCATGAAGTTCTAAAGCGCCTGTTGAATCAATAACGCGTGGGTCATCATTTGGAATAAAAGGTAAATCGATAACAGAAGAACCAGCGGCGATAATAGCATTATCAAAAGTAACCGTCGTTTTCTCGCCGTCATTGCCTTCAACTTCAATGGTTTTATCTGAAGTGAACTTGCCGTAACCATAAACTGTAGTCACTTTACGCGCTTTAGACATTCCACCTAAGCCGCCAGTAAGTTGAGAGACTACGCTATCTTTCCAGTCACGAATTTTATCTAAATTAATTTCAGGCTTACCAAAAGTAACCCCGTGTGAAGCCATTGCAGCTGCATCATCAATAACTTTAGCAACATGAAGTAATGCTTTTGATGGGATACAACCCACATTCAAACAAACACCACCTAATGTTTTTCGGCTTTCAATTAAGACTACATCTAAACCTAAATCTGCAGCACGGAATGCCGCTGAATAACCACCAGGGCCTGAACCTAATACTACTACTTGAGTTTTAATTTCGTTACTCATGTTTACCTCAATTAACTTGTTGTTTTGTCATTTATCGCTTTGCCAATATGGAAAGCCACAAATATAATATTATTTATACTTTACTGGGCGGAATTTTACTTAAACTCCTACCAAAGTACCATCTTTAATCGCACCTTCTTTGACCAAAGTAGTAAAAAGTGAGAGGCACTTCTGCCTGCTCACTTTTATCTTAGCGTCAAAGACTCTATCAATTATAAGATCAATTGACGAATATCAGACATTACACTGGCTAAGTGTACCGTAAAGCGCGCGGCTAAGGCACCGTCAATAACACGATGGTCGTACGACATTGATAATGGCAACATAAGTTTAGGCTCAAAATCCTTACCATTCCACTTAGGTTTTATTTCTGATTTTGAAACACCTAAAATTGCCACTTCTGGAGCATTAACAATCGGCGTGAATGCTGTACCACCAATACCACCAAGACTAGAAATAGTAAAACATCCACCTTGCATATCGGTCGCTTTCAATTTGCCATCTCGTGCTTTCATGCTAATTTCTAGAAGTTCACGAGAGAGTTGATGAATACCTTTTTGGTCGACATCACGTACTACCGGGACGACTAAACCATTAGGCGTATCAACAGCAACACCGATGTGAATGTATTTCTTGAGAATTAAGCTTTCTCCGTCTTCACTCAAACTTGAGTTAAACGCAGGGAATTCACGTAAAGCATCAGCAACCGCTTTTAAAATAAAGACTAATGGCGTGATCTTAAAGCCTAGCTTTTTCTTTTCACAAATAACATTTTGTTCTTTACGAAACGCTTCAACATTAGTGATATCAGCTTCATCAAATTGAGTAACATGTGGAATAGTTACCCAATTACGATGAAGAAATGGACCTGATATTTTTTGAATACGCGTAAGTGCTTTCGTTTCAATTTCGCCAAATTTCGAGAAATCGATAGCCTTAGCACTGACGACCTGTAATCCACCCTCACCCGCAGCAACAGAGCTACCCGCGTTAGCTTTAGGTCGAGACAGTTCGTATTTCACGTAAGACTGTACGTCTTCTTTTAAAATACGATTTTTTCTGCCCGTTCCTTTAACTAAGGTTAAATCAACACCATATTCACGTGCAATACGGCGAATCGATGGCGAAGTATAGATACTGCCCGATGAAGCCACTTTACCCGCTTGTGGGTGATGCGGAACAGGAGCAGCCTTTTGTGGTGCGGGTTTAGCTTTCGGTGCTTCAGCAACTTCTTCAGCAACAGGAGCAGGAGCAGCGACCTCAACCGGTGAGCCACTTGATGTTTCAAGCTTAATAACAATAGCGCCCTGCTTTACTTTGCCACCAACGCTAACCAATACTTCTTTAACGGTACCCGCATGTGACGAAGGCACGTCCATTGTAGCTTTATCTGTTTCTAAGGTGATTAAACCATCTTCAACTTCAATAACATCACCAACACTCACTAAAACGTCGATAATTTCAACTTCACCGTCTTCACCAATATCAGGAACTGCAATATCAATAATTTCACTTTGTGCTGATACCGCCGCTTTAGCTGGAGCCTCAGCAGGTGCAGGAGTTGACTCAACTTCTGCAACAGTTTCTTCTACAGCTTCTGCTGGCGCTTCGTCTGTAGTTTCAGCCGTTTCAGGTGCTGCTTGCGATGATGTCATTTCAGCAATCACATCACCTTCTTTAATTTTATCGCCAACACTGACCAATAATGCTGATAACTTTCCAGCAAATGGTGCCGGGATATCCATTGATGCCTTATCAGTTTCAACGGTAACAATTCCTTCGTCTGCTTCGATTGAATCGCCAACAGCAAAACAAATTTCAATAATTTCTACTTCGTCGCCACCAACATCAGGGACTAGAATTTTTTGACTATCTGACATATTAATTCTCCTAGTCTGCTTATGCGTAAAGTGGGTTAAGTTTTTCAGTATCAATATCAAAGCGTTTAATCGCTTCAGTAACTACTGAACGCTCAACATCACCACGGTTAGCTAACTCAAATAACGCCGCAACAACAATATAAGCAGCATTCACTTCAAAGTGAGTACGTAAATTAGCGCGACTGTCACTGCGACCAAAACCATCGGTACCTAAACAGCGGTATTCGGTGTCTATGTAGGCACGCACTTGCTCTGAATAGTTTTTAATATAATCAGTTGCTGCAATTGCAGGACCATTTTCTTTGGTAATAACGTTAGAAATGTACGCTTGTTTTTGCTTACTTTCTGGGTGAAGCATATTCCAGCGTGCAACATCTTGACCGTCACGGGCTAATTCATTGAATGAAGTTACTGAGTAAACATCACTTGAAATACCGTAATCAGCACTTAAAATTTGTGCCGCTTCACGTACCTTTTCCAAGATAGTGCCTGAGCCCATCAACTGCACGTTAACTTTTGGTTTTTTCGAAGCTTTCTTCGCTGCTACCGTTTCAAGCTTGTAAATACCTTTAATTATTTGCTCTTCAACATTTTTATTTTCAGGCATCGCCGGATGTTTATAGTTTTCGTTCATCAAGGTTAAGTAAAAGAAAATATTTTCATTTTCTTCATACATGCGACGTAAACCTTCACGCACAATAACCGATATTTCATAACCATAAGTAGGATCGTACGTCACACAATTAGGGATCAAACCTGCTTGCACATGTGAGTGACCATCTTGATGTTGTAAACCTTCACCATTCAAGGTTGTTCGACCGGCAGTAGCGCCTAGTAAAAAGCCTTTTGCTTGGCTATCACCTGCTGCCCAAGCTAAGTCACCAACACGTTGGAAACCAAACATAGAGTAGTAGATGTAAAATGGGATTGTTGTCGCATTACAAGTAGAGTAAGACGTACCCGCTGCAACCCAAGACGCCATAGCACCTAATTCATTAATACCTTCTTGTAAAACCTGACCTTTTTTATCTTCACGATAATAAGCAACTTGATCAGCATCTTGAGGAATGTATTTTTGCCCTTCGTTTGCGTAAATACCCACTTGGCGGAATAAACCTTCCATACCAAAAGTACGCGCTTCATCAGGGATAATAGGCACGATACGCTTGCCTATTTTTTTATCTTTTAATAGTGCATTCAATACACGAACAAAGGTCATTGTTGAAGAAACTTCACGATCACCAGAGCCTTTCAATATTGCGTCAAAGACTTTAAGAGATGGGATTTCTAACGTTTCATCTGCTTGTACACGACGAGCAGGTAAAGAACCCCCTAACGCTTCACGACGCGCTTTCATGTACTTGAACTCTTCGCTGTCTTCAGGGAATCGATAGAAAGGCAAATCAGCAATTTCATCATCATTGATCGGCATATTGAAACGATCACGGTAAAGCTTAATAGACTCAACATCCATTTTCTTCACGTTATGAGCAACATTCAATGCTTCGCCTGAGGCACCTAAACCAAAACCTTTTACTGTTTTTGCTAGAATGACAGTTGGACGACCTTTAGTTTCTATCGCTTTTTTATAAGCGGCGTAAACTTTAACAGGATCATGGCCACCACGATTCAAACGATAAATATCTTCATCAGACATATTGGCAACCAATGCCGCTGTCTCAGGGTATTTATTGAAAAAGTTCTCACGGGTATATTTACCACCCTTGGCTTTACAGTTTTGGTATTCACCGTCAACCGTTTCTTCCATAAGTTGTAAAAGTTTACCTGAAGTGTCACGGGCAATAAGGGCATCCCAGTAAGAACCCCAAATAACTTTAACGACTTCCCAGCCAGCGCCACGGAAAGTACCTTCAAGCTCTTGAATAATTTTGCCATTACCACGAACAGGGCCATCTAAACGCTGTAAGTTACAGTTAATAACAAATGTTAAGTTATCTAAACCTTCACGCGAAGCTAAACCAATAGCACCTAATGATTCTGGCTCATCGGTCTCGCCATCACCTAAATAACAGTAAACGCGTTGTGCTGAACAATCTTTGATACCACGATCGGTTAAATATTTAAGAAAACGCGCAGTATAAATTGCTTGTAATGGACCTAGCCCCATAGAAACAGTTGGGAACTGCCAGAAATCTTTCATCAAATGAGGATGAGGATAAGAAGATAACCCTTTACCATCACATTCTTGACGAAAGTTATCCATTTGAGATTCAGTTAAACGACCTTCCATAAAGGCACGCGCATAAATACCTGGAGAGATATGTCCTTGTGCGAAAATAAAGTCACCACCGTCTTTTTCAGAAGCCGCTCTGAAGAAGTGATTAAAACCGACATCGTATAACATCGCAGAAGAAGCAAAACTGCCTATATGTCCACCTAAGTCTAAATCTTTTTTCGACGCACGAAGTACCAGCACTAAAGCGTTCCAACGAATAGCTGCACGAATGCGTGCTTCAATCGTTTGATCACCTGGCATATTAGGCTCTTGCCCAGGAGGTATGGTATTTACATAAGCTGTTTTTGCTTCAAAAGGTAAATGTGTGCCACTGCGACGAGCGCGGTCAATAAGTTTTTCTAAAATGAAATGTGCACGATCTGGACCTTCATTTTCCAGAATAGAATCCATAGATTCCAACCACTCTTGGGTTTCCAATGAATCTAAATCAATTTTTGGGAGCTCAGACATAATTACTTAGTTTCCAATAGTTAGTAAGTATATATAGTCATCATTACTCTATATGCAGGTTTATTGCGTTTCAAAACTAGCACTACGGCGTTACTCATTGTTGCAATAGCGAACCATTGCTGCAAACGAATGCCTTGTATCTATAATTTTGCACTCACACTAAACTTCAACATCTTAAATTATGATAGCTATAAGTTAAATTTCTGTGTTTAAAGATAGTCAACTTTTGCATATTTACATGCTTTGATTAACGTTAAACAGTTATTTTCTAAATTTTATTTTGCAACGTAATAGCTATTAATATTCACTACGTTGCATTCTGCGCATTGATCTTTCCATGCGACTATCTTCTTGTGACATTTTTAGTAGCACTTCTTCTATAAAAGCGAGGTGACGGTGGCTTGCCCCCCAAGCTTTTTGTGGCTGACCACTAATAATTGCGTCTAACAAGCGTTTTCTAAATTCAGCCATTTGCGCAAATATATCTGGGCGCTTAGCTAAAACAGTAAGATTTTGCTCAATATTATCAATCAACAAACTCGACATACTTCGCGCTAAGTGCAGGGTGACCGCATTGTGTGACGCAGCACATATAGCAAGATAAAAGTCGAATATAGCTTCAGCCTCTAAACGTAAATCATTTTCTAACTGGGCATTGCCGATACCGTCATGCTTTTTCTGTATTTCAGCAAAATCATTTTCCGTGCCTCGCATCGCCGCATAATATGACGACATACCTTCAATACCATGACGAAACTCTAAGAGATCAAATTGCGACTCTTTACTTTTCGACATTAACTCAAATAACGGATCAGACAAGCCTGATAAAATTTGGTCACTAACAAATGTGCCACCACCTTGGCGACGATTTACTAAGCCTTTAGCTTCTAACTTTTGAATAGCTTCGCGTAATGAGGGTCGAGAAACATCAAATTGTTTTGCTAACTCTCGTTCAGGTGGTAATTTTTCACCTGCTTGCAAGCTACCTTCAAGAATCAAGGCTTCTAATTGTCGTAAAATTACATCCGACAATTTTGCTTGCTTAACTGGCTTTTGGATACCTGACAATGTCATAACTAACAGCTTAACCTATAGTTTTATTGGCCTAGAGTTAGATAAAACTAAAAAGTGATTAAACTTTCTTTGTAAATCTTCTAAAAAACCAAGAGGTAAATTGGTCTTACCAATCAAAAAAGTGGTGTAAAAATACCAAAAAAAACACATTTTGTAAAGAGAAGATAGATCAGCTAGGCTGATTTTCCAAGTACTATTTTAGAGCTCAAACTCCAAACAACTGTTTGAATAGCTAACACAATAACTCAAATAAAAGCCTTATATCGAACACTATTCAACCAACAAGGTGGTCATTAAGCTAAATTATTTTATCTGGTTAGTTTTAGTTTTATACGCATTGAGATTCGATAACAGATCAAAAAAAACATTATAAAAATTATTGAAAAGCCCGCTATAAATTACGCTTAACTCTTATAAAAGGGCTAGATGTTAAATAAAATAGCCCTTTACAAAGGTGAGTTTCCATTAATTAAAAGTCAATTTAAGCGACACAAAACAATAATGAATTATAGGACTATTTTTTAATTTATAGCTTTATCTGACCAATCTAAACGAATATCCCACCCTTCTACTCGATGCTCTGGCTCTAATGGTGCAACTGATTCATCGATCGTCTTATGAACGTTAATTGCAGGCGTAATATTGACATCGCGGCCATGAATAAAACTCTGCGTTCTGACAATTTGGGTATAGGCTTTATTCATCGCATAAGCACGTTGCTTGGACGGGGTAATTAACGCATAAACATCCGCTTGCTTTACTTTCTCCTTATCAACAGAGCCATCTTTTTTATACCACTTGCTGTGCATTTCCATGTTTTCTCGAAACTCATTACCGCCACCATTAATTTGCAGATATTGTAAAATTTCTCCCTCTTGCTGTCCTTTCGATGGTGCATCTTTCATGCCTTTTAAATTGATATAGCCCCAACCTGCTCGTCCAGTTACTTTTCTTGGAAAAGCAAACGTTTGATCAATCGTGGTACCTATAGCGGAGTGACAACCCATGCAGTAGAAAGTTTCTTCATAAGACTGAGGTCGTAACTCACCATTATAATCTTCTATGTAGCCTTGAATAAGCCAGCCAAATTTGTTATTAAAACCACGGTCTTTAACACGGATATAACTGGGTAATTGTTCATCAAGTTTCTCTTTTCGCTCTCGCCGATAAGCACTGTCTATTGCCGAGTCATTTAATAATTGCGTTTTAGTCATATAGCGCAACTCTTTCATCCGTTGCGGAATAGTGGTTTCACCCTTTGTATCAACCCCAACATAACGAACTGAATGCATAATTTCGGTGTTAACCGGGTATTGTTGACGAGGCACTTTAATCTGCTTGGCATCGCCAACAAAGTATTCTTGAGCTAACAATAATTCAACTTGTCTGGTGAATTGACCATCTATATTTAAGTCGCTATTAAGCTTTACTTCATCGGCTGGGAAAATATCTATTTGTGGTAAAGCCTTAATACTCATTTCAACTAACGAAAGATTAATTAAATAGACATCTTCATTATATTCGCCATTAAGTTGCCTAAACTCTGCTGATAAGCGAATTAATACATCATCTGTGGCGCCATTCGTTGGCCAAAAGGTTCCCGGAAAGGGTTTGTAATTAAACGCCACCCAACCTGTGCCATCTTTAGCAATACCTTTATCATTAAAGGCTTCACCGGCTAAATTATAGTTTTCCAAGTCGGGAATAAAACCTTGCCAGTTATTATCTTTTAATGTCGTCGACAATTGACTGTAGTTATCTTGATCTATGTATTGTGCTATTTGTTCATCAGATATTTTTGCTATCCAGGATTCGCGGTTAACAAATAAGTTTTTCCAGCTATTACCTTCACCTTCATCCGAAAAATTGTAAAGACCCTGATTAACCCCGTCATTACGTAAATTATTGCGGTAACTATCAGTTTCAGTATGGCTATAGGTTTGATGGCAGGTGTAACAGGGATTGTTACTCCCTGCAGTTTTGGTGTAACACTGCGATGGAATAGGTGCTTCTTCATTAATGCTGCCATTCGCTGTTGGCGTGATTATTTCACTCATGTCTACTTCGGGTAATAAGCCCTGAGTCATTTTTTCACTTTTTGATAAACTCGAAAAACCAATAAAGGAAATCGTCACTAGTAAACTAAATATTAATACGTAATTTTTCATAAGCTTTAATAGCCCCTCATTTATATATTCAGTAAATTATACAAGGCTTTTATTACAGTTATTTGAAGCGCACTTTCATATTTTCTTAACAATAAAGTCAAAAAGACGTCACCTAAATGTCACACCCCGATATTACTTTAATAGCGTTTTTACACATAACTCTAGGAAGATAAAATGCTGAATCTAAAAAAAAGAAAAATAGCGACACTCATAGCAGTGATTCTCGGTTCGTCAATGTTAACAGCGTGTGGTGGTGATGACGGTAAAAATGGTACAAACGGTTCTAATGGGGTCATTGGATTAGATGGTAGCAATGGCAATGATGGTGTCAACGGTGCTGATGGTACTGATGGCGCTAACGGGAGTGATGGGGCTAATGGGCAAAACCTGACAGCTGCAGCAAAACTAACCCGCTTAGCAACCGTGCCAGTAGGTGCAGAAATTACGGGTATGTTTTTAACGGATAACGATGAACTTTTCTTTAATGTACAACACCCTTCAGATCTGTCAGGTAACGAAACACCAGCAAAAGTTGGCGTAGTAACGGGATTTGACTGGGGTACGCTTGACCCTATGACTGAGAGTTTATCAGTGCCAACAACCGATACAGAAAAAATGGCAGTACGGGTCGTTGCCGGAACCTACCAAGTTTTGGGGCAAGCGGGTGATACCTTGAATAACCAATTGCCTCATGGTTTAGGCGCGATTGCTAGTGCTGATCAAGCCACTAAGATTAAGCAATCTCAAGATCCTGATTTTAATGCCTTCGTTCCAACTTCTGCCAGTGGTGACACAGGTTTTTTATTCACCGCATGGGAAGATCGCCCAGGTGCAATGAGCCGTATAGAACTATCTAAAGAAGACAGTGGAACTTGGACAATAGGTGATGCGATTAACGTTGATTTTTCAGCGGTATTAGGCACAATCATTAATTGTTTTGGTACGCTATCACCATGGAATACCCCTTTAACGTCAGAAGAAAACTACGAAGCTGAAAATACCGAGCAATGGAATAACACCGCTTACTTAGATGGCTATCCTAGCTACCCAGATGTTAAAAACTTACAAAGCTATTTAGCAAGTTCAACATTACCCAACCCCTATGATTACGGCTATATAGTTGAAATTACAGACCCAACTTCAACGAGCCCAACGCCAGTAAAGCATTTTACCTTAGGTCGTGTTGCCCATGAAAATTCGGTGGTAATGCCTGATTGGAAAACAGTTTACACCACTGATGATGGTTCAAATAAAGCCTTTTATAAATTTGTTGCCACTAACGCAGGCGATTTAAGCGCCGGCACTTTATATGCCGCTAAATTAACGCAAGACGCAACAAGTGCGCCAGCAAAAGCCGGCTTTGATATTCAGTGGATTGAGTTAGGTAGCAGTAATAATACCGAAATAAAAACCTGGATAAATTCATATAACGGTATTACTGAAGCTGATTATATTGAAGGTGAAACCAGCTATATCACTCAAACAGAAATAGATGATTGGGCAATAAATGGAGCTGGCGACGACCGTTACGCATTTTTAGAAACGTTACGAGCAGCTAAAGCCAAAGGCGCGACCACTGAATTTCGTAAAATGGAAGGTGTGGTGATTAATTATGATGGTGTTGCCAGTGGTGCCGTACCTTACATGTATGTTGCTATGTCTGAAGTAGGAAAAGGTATGGTTGATAATGAAGGTGATATTCAGCTTGATTCATCAGCTTACTGTGGCGCGGTATATCGCTTTGGTGTCCAAACAGACTTTAACGTTAATCGCATGGAACCAGTCGTTGTCGGTGGCGCTTATAATTCAGACGGCGATGCCAATGGCAACAAATGCGATGTTAATGGTATATCCAACCCTGATAATTTAGCGGTGATGGATGATGGTCGTGTTTTAATTGGTGAAGACACCAGTAAGCATGTTAACAACGCCCTGTGGATTTATAACCCAAAAGGTGAATAACCTTTAAAAATTTAGCGTTAATATTGATAAAGCCCAGCATGTCTGGGCTTTTTTTTACATAAAAATGATACAAATATAAGGCGGTTTGCCGCTCGGTAGCAAGCGTTAGGGGTTGGTTTAATTTCAGCATTAAGAAATGACTTAGCAATACAAAACACTCACTAAATATTGACTAAACCATAGCAAGTAAATGCTAAGTAAATGCCATGGCAACTTAGCGTAAACAGCAGTATTTTTAGGCAACTATATATATTATACCGTATATTTTATATCTTATTTGACCAGGAAATACATTCTATGGTGGTATTGTACTATAGCGACATTTATAATTAGGCAAATCAGAATTAAACAAACAAATTCTATTGTAACTATCGCTATATAGCACCAAGCTGTTATGTAGTCATTTTGAGGAAGAGTATATGCTTTTTAATGGTTCGTTTAGCACAGACTGCCCAATTCGTCAGAAAATCCGTGAATTTTATCGTATTGATGAAAATATAGCAGTAGATCATATTCTACCTGTGGCAGAAGTTAATGTTAGTGCTAGAAGTAGAGCTTGGGAAAGAGCTCGCAAAATGGTTTTACAAATTCGTGAAGACCAATCTGGGAATGGCGCAATTGATTCCCTATTAAAAGAGTACTCACTCTCCAGTGAAGAAGGTGTGGTATTGATGTGTTTGGCAGAAGCCTTATTACGTGTGCCAGACAAACATACTCAAGATGCCTTAATTCGTGACAAAATTTCTCAAGGCCAGTGGAGCAGTCATTTAGGCAGCAGTGATTCACTGTTTGTTAATGCTTCATCATGGGGCTTATTAATTACCGGCACTATGGTTAATTATGCCGATAAACGTAAAAAAGACAGCTTTGGTTTATTGAAAAAAGTCATTGGTCGCTTAGGCGAGCCAGTTATTCGTAAATCAATGAACTACGCCATGAAAATAATGGGTAAGCAGTTTGTAATGGGCGAAACTATTCAAGCGGCAACAGCGCGTGCTGCCACTAAAGAACAGCAAGGTTATGTCTATTCCTACGATATGCTCGGTGAAGGTGCTCGCACCATGGCGGATGCTGATCGTTACTTTAAATCTTATCAAGTTGCAATCGATGCCATCGGCGCTGTTGCTCGCGCCTCAGGTAAAAATGATCCTCGCCGAGTGCCCGGTATATCGGTTAAGCTTTCAGCCATTCATCCTCGCTACGAGTTTACCCACAAAGCCCGCGTTATGGCCGAAATTGTGCCAAAACTTAAAGCACTTTGCTTACAAGCAAAAAGTTATAACATTGGCTTAACCGTTGATGCCGAAGAGTCTGAACGCTTAGATATATCACTTGATATTATTGAAGCGGTTTTTAGCGATAGCGAGTTAGGCGATTGGACAGGTTTTGGCATGGCTTTACAAGCTTATCAAAAACGTGCGCTTTTTGTCGTCGATTGGTTACGTGATTTAACCCTACGTACTAACCGAAAAATGATGATCCGTTTGGTTAAAGGCGCTTATTGGGATACTGAAATTAAGAATGCTCAAAAAGATGGTCTTCAGCATTTCCCTGTTTTCACGCGTAAGTCTTCTACCGATGTTTCTTACCACGCCTGTGCTAATAAATTACTAGAATATAGAGATAGTATCTATCCACAATTTGCTACGCATAATGCTTACACAGCGGCAACCATTGTTGAGCTAGCTGGCGATGATAAAGAAGGTTTTGAGTTTCAATGTTTACATGGCATGGGCGATTCTTTATATGACCAAATTGTCTCAAGTGAAAATATTCAATGTCGAATTTACGCTCCTGTTGGTCATCATGAAGAGTTATTAGCTTACTTAGTGCGTCGTTTATTAGAAAACGGCGCTAACTCTTCTTTTGTTAATGCTATCGTTGATGAGTCTCAGCCAGTCGAGTCTTTATTGGGCGATCCCGTTGAAAAAACCCAGCGTTTAAAAGATAAATATAACCACCAAATAGTTAAACCTATCGCCTTGTATCATGATGCGAAAGGTCTGGGCCGTGATAATTCTAAAGGGCTAGACTTAACCGATATTAATGCTATAGCGCCGTTAAAATTATCATTAGATAACTGGTTTACCGATCATCACATCAATGAAAATGATGTGCCTTCAGGCTCGGTAGCGGTTAAAAACCCCGCCAACCATAGTGAAGTCATAGGTTTCCATCAACACCACACTAAAGATGACATGCTGGCAATGATCGACACCGCACAAGCAACATTTGCTTCGTGGTCGAAAACACCGGTATCTGAACGTGCCGATTTGTTATGTCGCGTTGCCGATATTCTTGAACGCCATATGGACGAACTTATCGCCTTATGTATTAAAGAAGCGGGTAAAATTGCGCAAGATGGTATTGATGAAGTCAGAGAAGCCGTCGATTTTTGTCGTTATTATGCTAACCAAGCGATTGAACTCGAAGAAGATGAACGCTTAGAAGCTCGTGGTGTTGTACTATGTATCAGCCCATGGAATTTTCCATTAGCGATATTTTTAGGGCAAGTTGCTGCGGCAATCGCTACCGGTAATACCGTATTAGCAAAACCTGCTGAACAAACAAGTTTAATTGCCTTGCGCACCATTGAACTAATGGAGTCGGTTGGACTACCTGAAGGTGTTGTTCAAGCGGTTATTGCTCGCGGAAGCGAAGTGGGCAGTGTTATTGTGCCTGACGCTCGTATTCAAACCGTTATGTTTACAGGTTCTACTGAAACCGGCACAATAATTTCACAAACGTTGGCTGATAGAGGTGGCGATCAAGTCCCTTTCATCGCTGAAACCGGTGGACAAAATTGTATGATAGTTGACTCAACAGCCTTGCCTGAGCAAGTTGTTGACGATGTTATTTCTTCAGGATTTCAATCGGCAGGTCAGCGCTGTTCTGCGCTTCGCGTATTATTTTTACAAGAAGACATCGCTGATAATGTCATTACTATGCTTAAGGGTGCCTTAGCAGAATTGCATGTCGGTAACCCAGAATATTTAAGCACAGATATCGGCCCAGTAATTGATGACAAAGCCCTCAGCGCGCTCAATGCACACAGTGACTATATGCAAACCCATGGTCAATTGTTATATCAGTGTGAGATATCAGCTGAAGTGGCAGGTAACGAGCATTTCTTTTTTGCGCCTCGTCTTTATGAAATTAAAGATATTAGCGTCCTTAAAAAAGAAGTCTTTGGCCCTTGTGTGCACATTGTACGTTTTAAAGGCAATGAAATAGAAGCGGTTATCGATAAAATTAATGGTACAGGTTTTGGTTTAACTATGGGTATTCATACGCGTATTGAACACCGTGCCTTAGATTTAGCTAAGCTGTCACGCGCAGGTAATGTTTATATTAACCGTAATATGATTGGCGCCATTGTTGGCGTACAACCTTTTGGTGGTCGTGGTCTGTCCGGTACGGGACCAAAAGCAGGTGGACCCAATTACTTAACACGTTTAGTTATTGAAAAAGCTACGCCAGATGCCGAACAATTTAACTTGCTACCTTCGCAGGTAGAAGCCTTAGACGGTGATGCAGAATCAGATAAAGCCTCAACTTTGTTTATGGACAAAGCAAATGCAGCAGAAAAAGGCTGGCGCTTAACTGAGTTAAATACCCGTCTTTCTTGTGTTCGTCAGCTGTTAGCCAAAATTGCGCATATTGATATTGTTGATGATTTAGCCGACGATTTAAATCTGACCTTAAAAGGCGCTCGTTCACAGTTGATTGATATTGAAAAGCGTTTGAAAAAGCCAACATTCTTACCAGGACCAACGGGTGAGTCTAATGTGTTGTATTTGGAAAACCGCGGTAATATTATTTGTTTTGCCGATGCGACAGTGAGCTTTCACTTCTGGGTACTATCTATTGTAACGGCGTTGGCTACCGGTAATACCGTTGTTAGTGTTGTTTCTGATTTGTATTATGATGAAGCCATCGCCTTTAGAGACAAGTTCCTCTCAACGGGTGCTGATGAAGGTGTTTTTCAGGTTGCACGTTTACGCCACTTATCAACGATGTTAGCGCACCCTGCCTTGTCAGGTGTTGTGGTCGACAGTCATTGTGATCGTAAGCACTTTATCAGTGAAAAATTAGCTGAACGTCAAGGGGCGATATTGCCAGTGATCAGTTCAGAATATTTCGATAATTTGATCCAGCGTCTATTAACCGAGAAAACGATTAGTATTGATACGACGGCATCGGGTGGTAATACATCGCTGATGACCTTAGTTGAAGAAGATTAACAACTGATTGCCTAAAAAGTATGACCCGTTATGGGTCATTACTTACAAATCAAACGAAAAAGGGCATCATAAGATGCCCTTTTTATTGATATTTTTTTATATAGCTGTGATCAACGTTGTTTATATTGCGTTGGGCAGTATCCTCTCGATACGTCAGGACTTCTTAATTTTACATGCTTGGTTGAGCGTCCACTTACTCTTTCCCGCCATAATCTAAAGCTTCTAGGTTTTAAGTGACTACGCATAAACTTAATAACATCAGGCTCTTGCAAACTAAACTGATGTTCTATTGCTTCAAATGGTGTTCTATCTTCCCAAGCCATTTCTATAATTCTTGACTCTTCATCCATAGAAAATTGCATAAAAGGATCCTAAAGGTAGTAAATAAACATAATCGTTATACGCGCCACTGATAAATAAAGACCATTAGCGCCTAACTTTTATCCATTAACTGAAGGTCTGCCTATCTAGCCAGCGCTAACTCATGAGCCTATAAATCATCTAGATTATTCAATAACTGTGTTGCGTGCTCTCTAATTTCAATTTTTTTCGCAGGCTCCATTTTATCCCAGTTACGAATAGGGAAACTCATTCTATGATTGCCAGCAAACTTATCATAATTTTGATCAATAAAATTCCAATACAAACTGTTTAATGGGCAGGCATTAGCGCCCACTTTTTCTTTAACGTTGTAATGGCAACCTTTGCAATAATCGCTCATTTTATTGACATAATTACCACTAGCCGCATAAGGTTTTGTCGCTATCCAACCACCGTCAGCAAAAAGTGCCATGCTGCGGGTATTCGGTAATTCTACCCATTCAATCGCGTCAATGTAGATACCTAAATACCAATCATCGACTTGGCTAGGCGTTATGCCAGCCAGTAAAGCAAAGTTTCCGGTGATCATCAATCGTTGAATATGATGAGCATAGGCATGTTTGAGTGATTGCGAGATAGCACTTCTTAAGCACTGCATTTTAGTATTAGCATTCCAGAAAAAAGCGGGTAAATCACGCTTTGCCTCTAAAAAATTCTGCTCGGCATAATTAGGCATATTAGCCCAATACATACCTCTAACATATTCTCGCCAGCCTAATATTTGCCTAACAAAACCTTCGATTTGCGCTAAGGTTATCTTACCTGCTGATGCTTGATAGGCAGCCAGAGCGGTTTCAATGACCTCAAGCGGATTAAGCATTTTACAGTTCAATGAAAAACTCAGCCGCGAGTGGTACAAACTCCAAGCATAAGGTGAGGCTACAGTCATCGCATCTTGAAAATTACCAAAGTTTTCTAACTGATGTTCGCAAAAGAACGTTAATAATTCTAGCGATTGTTGGCGATTAATAGGATAAGCAACATGCTCAGATTCACGCCCTATCGTGTCAATCTTATGATGTTTTATCCGTTGTAGATAATCACTTGCTGGGTTGTCAAAGACCAGTGGTTTAGGAATAAATTTAAGATCGGTTTTTTTAAAGGATTGACGATTATTCGCATCAAAATTCCAAGCATCACCTTCAGGCTTGGCGCCATTCATTAAAATAGCAAAGCGCTTGCGCATAAAACGATAAAAATTTTCCATTCTTACGTGGGTAGCGGCTTTAAAATGATCAGCGAGTTCATCAAAGGGTAATAAAAAGTGTTCACTGTCGACTTCATAGACAGGTACCGATAATTGAGCTGACATCTCGCTTAATTGCGCGCGCAATCGATATTCATCAGGACGCATAAAACTAAAATCTTCACTGGCATAAGTGGTCACTAATGTGGCGATCAAAGCAGGTAAATCTTGATATTTTGCTGTTTCATCTAAGGTTAAATAGCAAACCTGATGCCCTTTACTCTCCAGAGTTTGAGCAAAATTATCCATAGCAGCAAAAAACGCTGTTATCTTCTGACTGTGGTGCTTAGTATAATTAGCTTCTTGATAAAGCTCTGCGATAACATAAACAACATCGCTATCGACCCGTTCAAACCAGCTGTGCATAACATTAAGTTGATCGCCTAATATTAGCCTAAGATGTTTCGCCTTCATTAATTTACCTTACTTTACATTTAACTTTGAATTGATCTATACATAATTATTTTAGCTGATGCTGTCATTTTTACTACGTCGGCAACGCTCAGAGCAATAGCGGACATCTTCCCAACACGCTTGCCACTTTTTACGCCAAAAGAAATTCTTTTTACAAGTCTGGCAATTTTTCTCGGGTAACGTTAATTTTTTATGCATGATAACTTAATCACTTTCTGCAATTTTTAACTGTTGAGGTTTTTTAGCTTTGGATATTTTTTTATTACCTCTAACATGTTTAGCTACAATACGTTGCCCTTCTTTTTTAGTGGTAAATCGTTGACGAAAGCCCCACAGTAAATCGCGAGCAATCTTGCCTGTTTCGTTAATATCAACCATAGGAGATGGATAATCATCACCTAATTGGCATTGATAAAGCTGTTGTTCCATGGGTGACAATAACCAGGGTGTATGAATAACTTCATTGGGTAACTCAACTAATTCAGGTAACCATTTTCTAAGGAATTCACCATGACTATCTTTCTCTAATGATTGCTTAACCGGGTTATAAACCCTTATGATATTAGTACCAGTAACACCAGACTGCATTTGAAATTGTGGGTAATGAATGCCAGGTTCAAAATCAAGAAATAATTGTGCTAAATGGGTAACGCCTAATCGCCAATCCACCAGTAAGTGATGGCATAAAAAACTCACTAGCATCGCCCGCATACGAAAATTTATATAGCCAGTTTGCTCTAAACACCGCATACAAGCGTCAACTAATGGATAACCTGTTTGCGCAGTTTTCCATTTATCTAGTCGTTCTTCAACACTCAGTCCACAATGAATATCTGGATACATTAAGTCATTATAGGCTTTATTCACGGGTCGCCATTGCATTTGATGTTCACTTTCAAATTTTTGAATAAAGTGACAATGCCAATGTAGCCGAGAAGCCAGCGCGTCTATTGGTCGTTTCCAACCCCGCTCTGATCTTGTTATCAAAATAGTTTGATAGAACTCTCTTAAACTTATATTGCCCCAGGCTAGATAAGGTGACAACCGAGAGCAACTTTTACGACTTGCTTGCGGTTTAGAGATATCAAAATGATACCCCTTACCACGACCCTTTAAGAAGGATTGCAGGGTTCTTTGCGCCCAAAGCTCACCACCTTTAAGCATAAAGTCATCCGTTATTGACCATGATATTGGAAAACTGCAGACAAATAGCTTATCTATTAATGTGCAACTCGCTAGAACATCATCCGATAATTTGGCTTGTTCCAGCGGGGCTTTCATCACTTGGCGCCAGTGTTTGTCCCAATCAATTCTATTTTTTTTGCCACGACTTACTGCACCAAATTGACTCTCATTCCAAACTATATCTTGTGCTTGGCACCACTGTTGTACCGATTTATCTCTCTCAAAGGTCGATAATAAACCCACTTCTTCGTGGCTAAACAACCCGCTTATTTTAAAGACGTTATTGATTTCAATTAAGCCCGCTATTGCATCACCAAAATACAAATATACACGTGAATTAAAAGCGGCTAGCTGACTATTCATATCAGCAATAGATTGCCAAACAAAACGCCAATGCCGCTCATCATAATGAGGGTCGTTTATAAGTAGCGGTTCAAAGACGTAGTAAAGCAAGGTTTGACCCGATTTAATCGCTTGCACTAAAGGTTGATGATCACTGAGCCGTAAATCACGTTTCAGCCAAACAACATTTACCGCTGTATTCATCGGTTTTTCTTCAATAAGTGTCTTAGTCATTTAGCGGTTGCACCGGCCAATCAGAAGCGTCGACAGAATCCAGTGGCTTACTCGAGTAATCATCTCGGGTAAGCCACTTAGCCTGATAAACCCCATCAGAGTCATAAAGTGCTGTTTGCTTTTCAATATTGAAATGTCTGCCACCTCTAGGGTCAACGCCGACACCCGCAATATACTGCCAATTACCCCAATTAACTCCAGCATCATAATCTATTAGCTGCTCTTCAAACCAAGCCGCGCCAAATCGCCAATCAACACTGAGTTCATTAACCAAACAACTGGCTACAATTTGACGGGCTCGATTACTTATATAACCTGTGGTCATTAATTCATTCATACAGGCATTAACAAGCGGATAAGGAGTCTGACCTAAGCACCATTTATTAAAACGCTCAGGATAAAATGAAGTTAAGGGTGGATGTTCAGCCAAACCTTTAAATTGGTAGGTTTTTGCACCGACTTTAAAATGTAACCACTGGAAGTATTCGCGCCATAATAATTCTAAATATAGACATTGTGTTGAACTATTTTCCCCTTGCTGCTCTTCAAAATCAGTAATGGAGCGGTTTACTTGCCGCGCAGAGATACAACCATAATTTAACCAAGCCGAGAACTTACTGCTATTATTCCAGCCGTCTAAATTATTTCTAACCTGTTTATAATTAGCCGGTAAAGCCGATGAAAAATAACGACTAAGTTGCTTTAAACCGGCAGTTTCACCGCCCTCAAAATTATAACCACACTTTGCTCTTTGATAAGGTGTGTTAGGTAACCACGATGGCCTAAAAATTGTTGGTGAAGGCATATTAGCAAACATACTGGGCAAAGATTGAGTGCTGGGTGTAACATCAGCGATGCTAATATCAGCCATCACCTTTCTAAACTTAGAATAACTTATTGGGAGTTGCTCAAGTTCAAAGGGTAAAACGTGATGTGGGAATAACGTAAATTGATCGACCTGATGAATATCCGCTTCGGGCAAACGCCGACCAAGCTCATCAATCAAACTGTTTTCATATGTGCCAGGAAGACGTGTGGTAATAACATCGGTAATGTCATATTTTTCACAGAGCGCGGTTAAACTCGATAATGTGTCCCCGTAAACAATGTAAAGTTGTTGATCTAATGCTAATAAACTTTGATTAAAATCACTCAAACACCCCTGTAAAAAGTGCCAGCGTTTATCACCCAAAGGTTTAGATTGATAGTTCTTTGGCTCGAACCACTTTTTATCAACAACATAAACACAAAGTAATTGTTCGCTTTGGCTGGCTAAGTTAAGTGCAATGTTGTCATTGAGACGAAGATCTTTAGTCACCCAGTATAAGGAACGTTTCATAGATATAATTCGAAAATTCAAAAAAATTATATACGAATTAACTTAGCGATTAGATCAACATCGTTAAGTTATTATATGCGGGTGTAACTCGATGTAGTCAGGCAGTTAATCGCCCACTAATTGATAAAAGCAGGGGTTACAGAAAATCATAGTTGAGTCGGTTAGCTGAGGCTAATACTTAATAGGTAAGAATAACGAGTGTATTTAAGTGATAAAAAAAAACCTCTGCATTGCTGCAGAGGTCATTTAATCAATTATTCAATTATTCAATTAATCAATTAATCATCTTGAACAGGTTCATCCCAAGAAAGATGATGTTCACTTAAGACGACCAAGTTTTCACTATTGATCAATCGTTGTGAAGCGCTATACCCAAGGATATTTTGCACCGTTTCGTCTGGACGACTAGCAATAATGGCTGTTTCATCCGATGAGAAGTTACACAAACCACGTGCTATTTCTTCACCTTTTTCGTCGTAGACGTGAAGCACATCTGCGCGCTCGAAGTTGCCATGTATTGAAACAACATCGTGGCAGGTAAATCCTTCGTCACCGCCAAATAGTGCATCAGCAACTTCTTGTTTTATCACTAAACTACCGGCCATTTGCAAACGGTCAGTTAGCCAGATGTTCCATGCTGATGAAGGTGATGAGTGAGCAATACACTTAGTGTGTCTGCGATCACCGTGCAATATTCCGGTAACAGGCGCTTCCATCGTCCCTCTCGAAATAATGGTTGTACAACCAGCATTTTGCGCCATATTGGCCGCTTGTAGTTTAGTTAGCATGCCACCGGTACCTAAAGAGCTGGTGCCGCTTGCCGCTTCCATATAACTACTAACATCTTCGATAGAATCGACAAAAATTGCGCCTTCTTCTGAAGGATCTCGGTCATACACGCCATCGATACAGGTAAGAATAAACAAATACTCTGCGCCAATCATTTGTGCGACTTTAGCAGCAAGTCTGTCATTATCTCCGACACGAATTTCTTCTGTAGTCACCGTATCATTTTCGTTGACGATAGGCATTACGCCTTGTTTTATCAGGCGATGAACGGTATTTTTAATATTGAGAAAGCGACGTCTATTTTCTAAATCATCTAAGGTAACTAAAACCTGTGCTATATCAAAACCATACTCAAGTGCAATTTGCTTGTAGGCATGCATTAAGATGGGTTGTCCACAAGCGGCAGCCGCTTGCTTATCTTGCACACTAGCATTTTCAATAGTGCAACCAACCGTATTTAGACCTAATGCTACTGAACCAGAAGAGGTCAATACAACTTCGTAGCCTTGCTCGCGTAACAAAGATATGTCACTTAGGAGACCATGCATAAAAGCAAAACTAGGTGTTAAATTTTTAACATTTGCTAAGAGACTCGAACCCACTTTAATAACGATACGTGGCTTGTTTCGAGAAGATTTATCAGTTTTTTGTTGTTCAAATGAGGGCAAAATTACTCCGTGCTCTGGTTAATTAAAATAAATAGTAGCGTTGAATCATTCACAAAATTGATTCAACAAATTGCAGCTATTTTCGTGATATTTTATTGTCGTATTAGAATTATTGCTTATTACTGATAACATAAATTTATCTGCGGTTGACCGCGTTAAAAGTAGCGGTTGACCGCGTTAAAAGTAATAGATAAAAAATTGCTGAAACGTTGGTAAAAACGTTAGAATTTGACGGCAATCGACAAATGAGTGCAGATATCATATACTAAAAAAGATAATTTTTCAATTGAACTCAAACTCAACGTTTTGAAAAATATATTATCGGATTTTAAAAGTTCGTACTGAACACCTGCAAAACGATCTGTATTTCATTCAATGTAAGCTAAAAAACAACAGGAGTTTCATGTCATTACTTATGATTGGTTGTGGTAAAATGGGCGGTTCTTTATTGACTCGTTGGGCAACTTCTACAAATCACACCATCACTATTATTAATCCCTCATTAGTTAAAGCACCGCAGAATGTTATCGTCAGACAAGCCATTGAAGAGCTAGCTGATCAACGTTTCGACATCATTGTTATTGCGATTAAACCACAGCTTATTGAAAAAATATTACCAAGCTATCGTCGTCATCTTGCTGATTCGGGTTGCATTATATCTATCGCTGCTGGCTACTCGGTTTCTTCAATAGAACTACTGATTGGCGAACAAGCTATTGTTCGCGTTATGCCAAATCTACCCGCAAAAATTGGTAGAGGCGTTAGCGGACTTTTCGCAAACTCTCGTTGTAGTGCGGCTCAAATTGAAAACGCTGTAGCATTAACCAATGCCGTTGGTTATACACACATAACAACCAGCGAAGACGAGCTAGACCGAGTAACGGCAGTCGCTGGAAGTGGTCCTGGTTATGCCTTTGAAATAGCACGTTGTTGGATAGAGTCGGCAATTAAACTCGGCTTTTCACCGCAAACTGCAAGAGAGTTGGTATTGAATACACTCAGTGGTTCGATGGAGTTGGCCTTAACGAGTAAAGAAGATGCCGAGACTTTGCGAAACTCAGTAACCAGTAAAAATGGTACAACAGCGGCAGGATTAAGTGCGCTTATGCAAGATGAACAGTTAGCGTCTCTATTTGACTCAACTGTTTTATCGGCTTATCAACGTGCGGTAGCCTTGCGCTAACTTTAGTCCAGTCAGCAATGACGCACTCAAACATTTTTAATGAAAACCCTAAATTCTTTAAACTGAACTTTTATTATTGCTTTTGATATTAATATCAGCGATAAAAATAAAAGTTAATATCATTCAAGTAAAAAAGTTGATCAAACAGTTTAGCGTTAAATGAACAAGTAAAAGGATAAAAATTAATGTCAAATACCTCTAAGAATACTGATATAGAAACAATGATCACTACGCTTGGTAAGCAAGCAAAAGCCGCGGCCAAAGTACTTGCCTGTGCAACGACAGAACAAAAAAACAAAGCATTAACTATTGCCGCAAATGCGCTTCGTGAAAATATGGACGCACTGCTAAAAGCAAACGCACTCGATGTTTTAAGCGTTAAAAAAGCCGGTAAAGCCGATTCGTTTGTAGACCGATTAGAGCTTAACCCTGAAAGAGTTGAAGGTATGGCTGTCGCGCTAGAAGACATTGCCAAGCTAGCCGATCCTGTCGGTCGAGTATTAGCTGAATTTGACCGTCCCAATGGTCTTAAAATAACCCGTGTAGCAACACCTATTGGTGTTATTGGGATGATTTATGAATCACGTCCTAATGTTGGCGCAGATGCTGGCGCGTTATGTCTTAAGTCAGGTAATACGGTAATTTTACGTGGCGGCTCTGAAAGCTTAAATTCCACACGTATTATTGTTGAGTGTATGGCAACGGGTTTACGTGCGGCTGGCTTACCGGCTAACTGTATACAACTGGTTGACACCGATGACCGATCTGCCGTTGCCGCTTTACTGCGCTGTGCCGATTATGTTGATTTAGTTATTCCTCGTGGTGGCCGAGGTTTAGTTGAGCTAGTCAGAAACGAAGCTCAAGTACCAACCTTGCTTCACTTAGATGGCAATAACCATATTTATGTTGATAAAGACGCAGACTTGACCAAAGCACTCAGTATCATTAAAAATGCCAAATTACGCAGAACTGGTGTTTGTGGTGCAACTGAAAGTTTAGTGTTAGACCAAGCAATAGCAAAAGAATTTTTACCACAACTCGTAGACACCTTAGCGGGTTGTGAAATTCGTGGCGATGTTGCGGCTCAAGCCTGCGATCCCCGTATTAATGTTGCAACTGATGCCGATTGGGATACTGAATACCTTGATGCGATTTTATCGGTTAAAGTAGTATCTGGATTAGATGAAGCGCTTGATTTTATTGAAGAGCATTCCTCTAAACATACCGATGCTATTATCACTGAAAATGCGGAAATCGCGGAAACGTTTATGCGCTCGGTCGATTCTGCCGTGGTGATGCATAACGCCTCAACTCAGTTTGCTGATGGTGGTGAGTTTGGTATGGGCGCTGAAATTGGTATTGCGACCGGTAAAGTACATGCACGTGGACCCGTTGGTTTAGAGCAGCTAACCATTTTTAAATACCGTGTTGCCGGTCAAGGGCAAACTCGTCCTTAAACGCTTTTGCGTTAAACACTACCACGCATAAAAGTACCAAACTTTTAGCTAAAGCTATACCTAGTTAACACTTTTTTGTTAGCAATAATAGTGCCTCTAACCGCGTGTTAGGGGCTAGCTATTTATATTAAGTTCAGACCTTTTTCACGTAAATCCCCCATACATTTATCAAACGATTAAAACGTTAAAGCTACCGTTAGTTTAGGCGAGGGATTACTATCACTTTCGTGAACCTTATCAATGCACTATAGATTTAACTACTTAGTAAAACAGTATTTAAACCTTTCGTTTACAAATGTAGTTGGCTGAGAAATTATAGCTATGTTATAGTTGCAACCCTTAGGACTAGGTATAGAATAGTCTATACTTGCCCGTCATTTATAAAGCCTTACCGTAAACCTATGATTTCATTATTAAAAAACGTGAACCTTTATAACCCTGCTCCTATGGGTATTAAAGATGTGCTGATTGCTGGTGGAAAAATCGCTGATATTTTTGATGTATCTGATCATGCCCACCATAATATCCCTGATAACTGGCCGGTTGAAGTTATCGATTTTAATGGCGCATACCTAGTGCCAGGTTTTATCGACAGTCATGCTCATATTACCGGTGGTGGTGGTGAAGCAGGTTTTTCAACACAAGTTCCCCCAGTTTCTCTTTCAGAATTTACCCAAGTGGGTGTGACAACTGTAGTTGGACTTTTAGGTACAGATGACACCACTCGGAGTATTGCCAACCTAATAAGCAAAGTTTACGGACTCCGTGAAGAAGGCATGTCGGCATATTGTTGGACCGGTGGTTATCATTATCCGTTAACAACGTTAATTGGTAGCGCAAAAGCAGATATTACTTTTTTAGAGCCGGTTATTGGTATTGGTGAGTTTGCTATTAGCGATCATCGTTCAAGCCAACCAACTTTTGAAGAAGTAATAAAACTAGCTAGTGAAGCACATGTTGCGGGGTTATTGACAGGCAAAGCCGGTATTATTCATTTTCATCTCGGTGATGGTGAACGGCGTCTTGAATTAATTGAGCGAGCGATTAGTGAAACAGAAATTCCTGCCCGTGTCTTTAATCCGACGCACGTTAATCGAAATAAGCCATTATTTGAAGACAGTTGCAAATTATTAGCGCACGGCTGTTATATCGATATTACCGCTTTTCCTGAAGGCACAGCAGAGCCTGGTTTAGAGGCATGCGATGCGATAGAAATTGCCGTACAAAGAGGTTTACCCTTGGACAAAATAACCGTCAGTTCAGACGGTGGTGGTTGTTTACCTTGTTTTGATCAACAAGGCGAATTACAACACATGGACTTTGGCCGAGCCAGTACATTACTGGAAACATTACAAGCAACATTAAGAAAGAATATTGCGCTTGAAAGTATTTTACCGATGTTTACTAGCAACGTGGCTACGTTGTTACGTTTACACAGTAAAGGAAAAATAGTACGTAATAACGATGCCGATATGCTCGTACTTAACAACAAATTTGAAATTACTGACGTGATGATAAAAGGTCGTTGGCATAAACGTGACAACACAACAGTAGTAAGTGGAACTTTTGAGTAGAGGTAGGTATGTGTCCAGCAAAAATTGCTGAAGGTCAGCAAAGGGGATTTATAATTCCAATCGGGGGGGCAGAAGAGCGTGTTGATGACCCAATAATTCTACAACGTTTTGTAGAATTATGTGGCGATGAAAATGCCAATATAGTGATTATTCCAACCGCGTCACAGCTTGCTGAGACTGGGCCAAATTATGAAGTTATTTTTCGTAATCTTAATGTCAAAAATGCGATATCTTTACCGATAAATAGCAGAGAAGATGCTGAGCGCGAAGATTATTTAGCCGCACTTGAAAACGCAACAGGTATTTTTATTACCGGTGGTAATCAATTACGCTTGTCGACTATATTAGGCGGTACTTCGGTTGCACAGAGTATAAGAAAATTAAACTCTGAAGGTGTGCATGTTGCAGGAACATCTGCAGGTGCCGCTATTATGCCTGAGCATATGATTGCAGGTGGCTCTACCGGTGCATTACCTAATGAGCAAGGTGTAACTTTTGCTCCTGGCTTAGGTTTAATAAGTAAAGTACTTTTAGATCAACACTTTAGTCAACGTAATCGTTTAGGACGTCTACTTTCTGCTGTTTCATATAATCCTTTTGCTTCAGGACTAGGAATTTGTGAAAATACCGCGGCCTTTATTGCGCCAGACGGGTTACTAGAAGTAGTTGGACACGGAAGTATTACGGTAGTTGACCCTTCTGATTTGCAGCACAGTTCAATGGCTGAAGCTCGTACAGGAGATTCCATTACCTTGATAGGGTTAAAACTTCATATGCTTAGTCACGGTGATACTTATTGTTTAAATACTCGAGTCGCATCACCTAAAGCCGTTTAGTCTCTTTAGATACCAATAAGCTAAGCTAAAATTTGCCCATAAATAAACGCATTATTTATGGGCAAATCTCTTTAAAAGGCTCACAAACGCCGCTTCTTTTTCATTGAACCCGAATAAAAAAACACCTTTCTACGACGCTATTCACCATAACTTTTTGGCTGACTTTCCTTGCGCATTTTATCATTAGCAAGTTTAGAAAAAAATTGTCTTGTCTATTAGTAAAACCATGGTATCTTTTTGTTATACCATTATTTTTTTATGGCAATTTTTTACTTCTATTCGATCTTATAAAGATCTTAAGTGTAATGCGTTGAAACTTCTCGGTTTGTAACTCAACATATGCACATCAATAGAACCTGTGCACATAGTCAGTTCAGTATCACCGTGATTTATTCCTCCCAATAATTGTCATATTATATTTTGTTGCACCCTGTTTTCGACAAAAGGTTCAACTTGTAGGTACACATAATAATAATTCTAATCACCTGATTTTTGGACATATAATGAAAATATTAACAAGTAATGTTTATGTTGGCCCTAATGTTTACGCCCATTTTCCTGTTATTCGACACGCTGTTGATGTTGGCATATTAGAGCAATACCCTTCGGTAAAATTAGGTAAAGAATTCATTGATGGCTTAATTGAAGCCTTACCCGGTTTAAAAGAGCATGGCTGTTCATACGGCGAATCTGGCGGTTTTATTAGGCGCTTGCAAGAAGATGAAGGTACCTGGATAGCTCACATATGGGAACATGCAACCTTAGAACTGCAATGCATGGCCGGTACTGAAGTTACTTTTGGCAAAACCAGAGGCAATGGCGAAGTTGGTCAATATGACATGGTCTTTCAGTACAAACAACGAGATGTTGGATTAGCTGCTGCTGAACTTGCCAGAAACCTGCTTATCTCAGTGATGCCAGTAAATATTCAAGCACAACTACAAACAAAATTAGAAGCCGATTTCGATTTTGCTGAGGAGCTATCAAACTTTATTCGTTATGCACAGCGCAAAGAATTTGGTCCCAGTACTCAATCTTTAATAACGGCAGCTGAAGAACGTCATATCCCATGGCTACGCTTAAATCAGTACAGCTTAGTACAATTTGGCCATGGTAAATACCAACAGCGCATTCAAGCCACCATTACTAGCCAAACGAATCATATTGCTGTTGAAATATCTTGTGATAAAGAAGACACCCACAATTTATTAAATGATCTCGGTTTACCTGTGCCTAGACAACAAATGGTTTATTCTGCCAAAGATGCCATAAAAGCAGCAAAACGTATTGGCTTACCGGTTGTACTTAAACCATTAAATGCTAACCATGGCCGTGGCGTCTCTATCGATTTAACCACTGACGAGCAAATTAATACAGCATTTGATTTTGCCCGCGAACAAGGCACCAGTAGAGCTGTTTTAGTTGAGTCATTTTTAACCGGTTTAGATCATCGAATGCTTGTTGTTAATGGCGAACTTGTTGCTGTCGCAAAACGCGTACCGGGTCATGTTGTTGGTGACAATAAACACACCATTACGCAATTAATCGATATTGTAAATGAAGACCCGCGTCGGGGTGTTGGCCATGAAAAAGTGCTCACTCAACTCGAAATGGACTCACAAGCAACCCGTTTAGTTGAAGAAGCTGGCTATAGCGTTGATACCATATTACCTGAAGGCGAAATTTTCTATTTACGTTCAACCGCTAATTTATCAACGGGCGGCACCGCGATAGACATGACTGATGTAGTTCACCCTGACAATAAAGTGATGGCTGAACGAGCGATAAAAGCCGTTGGTCTTGACGTTGGCGGTGTTGATTTTCTGACCTCTGACATTACTCAATCATATAAAGATATCGGCGGCGGTATCGTTGAAGTCAATGCTGCGCCAGGTTTTCGTATGCATGTTGCACCAAGCCATGGCAAACCTCGTGATGTTGCTGGCAAAGTTATTGATATGCTCTTTCCACCTAATACACCCACTTGTATCCCTATTGCCGGCATTACAGGTACCAACGGTAAAACAACAACTTCACGAATGCTTTCGCACATTTTAAAAACAGCAGGACATGTTGTAGGTATGACATCAACTGATGGTGTGTACGTTGATGGTCTGTTATCAGTAAAAGGCGATATGACCGGACCCGTTGCATCACAAATTGTCTTAAGAGATCCTTCGGTTGATATTGCTGTTCTTGAAACTGCCCGTGGTGGCATCGTTCGCTCAGGTTTAGGTTATAGAGAAAGTAATGTTGCCGCCTGCATTAATGTTCAACCCGATCATTTAGGCTTAAAAGGTGTTGATACCCTAGAACAACTTGCTGAAATTAAACGTATTGTCGTTGAAGTAGCCAAAGACGCGGTCATACTTAATGCCGACGACCCACTTTGTTTAAAAATGGCCGACCATACTCAAGCAAAACATTTATGTTATGTGACTATGAATTCAGGACATGGTTTAGTTAGAGAGCATATTCGCGCGGGTGGACGTGCCGTGGTGCTTGAAAAGGGCATCAATGGTGAAATGATCACCATCTTTGATAACGGTGCGCATATCCCATTACTTTGGACACATTTAATTCCTGCTACACTGGAAGGTAAAGCCACTCATAACGTACAAAATGCGATGTTTGCCGCTGCCCTCGCCTATTCTCTAGATAAACCACTTGATGCAATTCAACAAGGATTAAGAACGTTCAACACCACCTTTTATCAAGCACCGGGGCGAATGAACGTCTTTGATGAACATCCTTTTAGAGTTATTTTAGATTATGCTCACAACGCCGATGGTGTTCGCCATATGAGCGAATTAGCGACTAAATTAGACGTTAATGGTAAGCGTATTGCGGTATTAGCCGCACCGGGAGATCGCCGTGATGAAGATATTGAAAACATCGCCAAAGCAGCCGCTGGACATTTTGATTTATATATCTGTCGCGCCGATGACAATCTTCGTGGACGTGGTAGTGATGAAGTGCCGCAAATGTTAGCTGCAACGTTAAAAGCACAAGGTATCAGCGAAGACAATATCTTGATGATACCTGACGAGGTCACAGCTACTGAAAAAGCCTTGTCGATGGCAAATAAAGATGATTTAGTGATTGTCTTTGGTGATGCGATTACCCGTTGTTGGAAGCAAATCATTAATTTTAACGGTAGTGAAGATAATCCAGCAGAAACATTAACAAAACCCGTGCATACCGTTGTTTCGATGTTAAACACCGATGAACCTGATCCCTTTATACTAGAGTCAGGCATGAAGTTAGTTAAGGATGATCGAGGCGTTCGCATTGTTTCAACCATAGAAGAAGAAAGTGATTAAAACCAAGTTAATGCAGTTATTTGCCATTAACTGAAGATGAATAAGCTTAACCTCGCTAGGTGATGTGTTACCAACATAACCTAGCGGCATAAACTAACGCAGCCTATTGTTAAACCAATAAAGCTGCGTATTAACTTTTCAAATCATCATCGAACTTGTCATACAAATAATGACCTAACAAAACTGTCTCAAAGTGAACAATTATATTGATACAGCTTTACCTTCTTCTCACTTTCCTAACTGCGCTGCGTTGGGAATAAATTTAATCAAATTGGTATGCCATGAATAACCTTATAACCTTAACATTAGATGACCAGCGACGGCTTACTGGCAAAAGCTTATTATGGAATAAACCCGGCGCGATTATTGATGCTTTTGTCTCAGGCATCGATAAGCAAACAGTCGTTGATCAGTGGTTAATTTACGTTAATCAGTTATTGGCAGCAGTCGATTGGCAAGATGAATCTACGTGTTATCGTATTTTTGAAGACGGCATAAGCCTTGCGATAAGTGCGCCAATGGATGCCTTGTATGCATCTTGCGATGTCAACGAAGCCGCATGGGATTTTGCGTGTAGCAAAATTTTAACCGGCAGTATAAGTGACACTCATCAACAAGAAATGGATAAAACCGTCACTCGTCTTAAACAAATGATTGCCGAAGAGGCTAACCCTGCTCTACTTAACTTAATAGATTTAGCCATAAATAATCATGTCGATTATTTAGTTGATGATGATGAGTTTTCGTTAGGTTACGGTAAAAGCTGTCAACGCTGGCCAGTGACATCATTACCAGATCCAACGCAGCTCAATTGGCAACACTACCAATCAATTCCTATTGCATTGGTCACTGGCACTAACGGAAAATCAACCACCGTGCGTATCATGTCTGAAATTATTAAGCAGTCTAATAAATGTTGCGGTGTCACCTCGACTGACTTTATTCGTGTTGGCGAAAAAATAATAGATTATGGTGATTATTCAGGACCCGGTGGTGCACGAATGTTACTTCGACATCCAGAAACCGAAACAGCCATTCTAGAAGTCGCGCGCGGCGGAATATTGCGCCGTGGCCTACCCATAGATCACGTTGATGCCGCATTAATTACCAACATAGCTGAAGACCATTTAGGGCAATATGGTATCAATACCGTAGCAGGGCTTGCACAAACCAAAGCGGTTGTAGCAAAAGCGCTAACTAGCGGTGTATTAGTGCTCAACGCTGATGATCCGTATTTAACAGCACTTGCACCAACATTAACCGTTAATAAATGTTGGTTTTCATTAAATGAAAATAATCCAGTACTTCAACAGCATAAAGCCATTGGTGGTGCTATTTGTTTCATCCGTGACGGCGCAATTTTTTATTGTACGCAAAATACCAGCACTGGCGAGCGCCTTGAATCGATGATCGTTGCCGTTAACGATATACCTATGACATTAAACGGCGCTGCCCGACATAATGTTCAAAATGCCTTAGGGGCGACCGCTTTAGCTAAGAGCTTACACATAGATAGCGCAGTGATTGGTCTTGCCTTGCAAAATTTTTCAAGTAATGTTGACGATAATCCGGGCCGCGGTAACCAATTTAAACTCAATGGCGCTTCGGTTATTATGGATTTTGCCCACAATGTTCATGGTATGAATGCCATGGCACTGACCATGGCCAATATACCAGCATCACGAAAGTTTTTGATGCTTAGTCATGCAGGTGATCGCAGCAATGACGATATTATTAAAATGACAAAATCAGCCTTAAAAATGAAACCTGATATATTGGTTGCGGCCGAAACTGTCGAGTACTTAAGAGGAAGAGAGCTTGGCGAAATATCAAATTTAATAGCTAAAGTAGCGATTGAAAGTGGTATGTCTGCCGATAACATCTATTTTTCAGAGGGTCCTTATCAAGGTGCGCAACAGATTGTTAATCAACTGTCAGCTAATGATTTAGCACTGTTAATCGTTTTATCTGAACGAAATAAAGTGATCGAGTTATTAACCAAAAAGGCAAATCAAACAGCAGGTATGTCGTAAACCATAAAATCATCAATAACATTGAATAATAGAGAACTTTAGAAAGCCGCTGAGTGATTTAAAAATAGCTCAGGCGGTTACTAAAGTTTACTTTTAAAAGACTAAAACAGCAGTTGCTGTTTTGAAAATCGATTGTGTTAGGTTTCATCGTTTAATTGCTTTGCGCTTTCCAGTAAATAAGGAGCAAGTGTGCTTTTAAAATCGAGTGTTGCCCCCAACTTATTGGCTAGCAGTATCATACCGGTAATTTTACGATTGACTAATGCAACTTCAAATATCGGAGATGCTATCGCTGTTTTATCGGTAATTAATGGCATACTAACCTCTCTAATTCGCTTAATCAGTTGTTGTTTTTTTAAGTTGTAGCCCGTATTACTTTGTAAACAATAACTAGCTTCAAAACACGTCTTTAGCACAATATCTATCGCGGTATCACTCATGTTATTGTCAACTAAACCAAGCGAATACAAGGCTGAACGCATGTCATTATTATCTTGACGCTGCATTGCATCAGCCATAGCAAGATAATGTACTGAGGTATGTTGAGAGAGCTGCCGGCAAGCGCCAAAATCAAGTAACACTATTTTTTGTGTATCGCTCTGATACAAGAAATTAGCAAAGTTGGGATCACTTTGCATAAGTTTATGCGTAAATAGCTCTTGGTAAGTTAAATCCATTAATTGGCTACAGACTAAATCAACAATACCAGCACTCATGTTACTAATATCAGTGATGGGAGAACCTTCGATATATTCCATCGTCAGTATATTTTTGTCCGTTAGCTCGTCAACAACAAAGGGCACAATAAAGCGAGGATCGTTACCCAGATTTTCACGATAAGTGTTAAGAAATTCCGCCTCCTGCAAATAATTAGCTTCAGCTTTAAGCTGTGCTTTTGCTTCAGCGAGCACGCTAGTCAAATCAATATGTTTAGGTAAAACGCCACTGAGTTTTAATAAATTCATGACGTTATCAATATCACTGTCAATGCTTTCTCTAACACCCGGGTACTGGACCTTAATCGCCAACTGACGACCATCCTTTAGTGTTGCCCGATGAACCTGACCAATACTTGCCGATGCGATGGGGGTAAATGAAAAATAACTAAATTGTTGATGCCAGTCTTTTGACCAAGACGCAGCCAAGGTTTTCAGTAGTTGCGCCTTAGGCATAGGGTCAGCTTCTTGGCGCAATCTTGAAAGAATAGGTTCCCATTCGATAGGCAGTAATTCACCGGCATCCATGGAGAGTAGTTGACCAAGTTTCATCGCCGCGCCGCGCATATGTGCTAAACGCTTGGTGATAGATATAGCGTTGTCAATATTACGTAAGGACTCAGTTAATGATGGACGTTGTCCACTGAGCATTTGTTTTGTCGCACCTTTAACAATATTACCGGCAACCGCTGAGGCCAAACCGCCCAACTTAGCGAGACGAGCAATTCTTCCGGAAGGTACTTTCCGCTCTTTACGTTTGTCGGTCATCGCAAAATGGCTTGGTTGGGCATGTTAACTATTACCTTAATGTTGTTTACTCTAGCCTCCATACTATTTATAGCAAGCGGTGAGAGGCAAGAATAAGATTAACAAAAATTAAGCCGGCAACCAATGACATTACAATCAAAAAAGACAGGTTACTTCAACACGTTCAATTACTAGCTTATTTTTAGGTATTTATGTATTTCGAAGACTAAGATAATGCGTCAATTAAACAGCATAGAAAGCCGTTCAGTCTCCTATAGCTAACGCTATAACATTATTTGGGATTGTATAGATTGATATGAAAGGATTTTAGAAAACCGCTTGATTATTATTAAAATAATCAAGCGGTCACTAGAATAGTTGAGTTGACCACATAAGCCGGGTTTTGTATCTCTTTCGAAAAAGAGTGACAATCATTCGTCTAGGCCTTAAATCGCTCTAAGGCTCAAGCAACCTACCCGGTTTCAACGCGAGCCACGCCATATGAAACCCTATTTGGTCTTGCTCCGGGTGGAGTTTACCCTGCAATTACTGTTACCAGCAATCCGGTGCGCTCTTACCGCACCCTTTCAGCCTTACCTGTGAAGTTCCTAGAAACAACCATCGGCGGTCTTCTCTCTGCTGCACTTGTCGTCGGCTCACGCCGCCCAGGCGTTACCTGGCACCCTGCTCATTGGAGCCCGGACTTTCCTCCCCCTCATACCTATATCTTCAGTTTACACATCTGATACAAGAATAAAGCAGCGATTGTCTGGTCAACTCGCCGCGCATTTTACCTGAATTACAAAAAAACGCCAATGGTTATTAATCTGACTAAAAAAACAAACCCGTATGAATACGTATGTAGACAATTGCTATCTATTTTCACAATTAGTTAACATCTAGTCAGGTCAAATAACAACCAAAAATATAATATTAATAAGGTTCAACAATGACAATAAATATAATAATTAAACAGAGTGCCAAATATCTACTGGCTTTAAGTACGCTTTTGCTCGCTTTTTATAGTCATGCAGATATTAACCACAGTAACCTCGGTGCAAAGTACAGCATTGATAATCAACAACTCAATTTTAGAATTTATTCTGCCACAGCAACAAAAATAGATCTTTACCTTTATGACCAAGCGATAGGTGCTGAAGAAGTCGCTCAATATTCTTTAAGTAAAGACAGCAATAATATTTGGTCTGTATCAATAGCAGCCAACAATTTAGACGTTCGGCTTAACGACACTATCTTTTATGGCTATCGTGCATGGGGAGCAAACTGGGCATACGAGACTGCATGGCAAAAAGGTAATAACGCTGGTTTTATCAGTGATGTTGATGCTCAAGGTAATCGCTTTAATCCGAATAAACTACTGAGTGACCCTTACGCTAAAGAACTAAGTCATGACAATTTAACACCTCAGTGGAATGACGGTACCATTTACGCGTCTGGTCAGAACTACCGTAATATCGACAGTGGCTTACAAGCACCAAAAGGTATATTACTTAAAAGCTCTACTCAATCTATCGGTATAAAACCAACCCGTGCGTTAAAAGATGATGTTATCTATGAAGTTAATGTGCGTGGCCTAACCAAAAATGACAATACAATTCCTGAACAGTTTCGTGGCACTTATCAAGGTGCAGCACTTAAAGCTGACTACTTAGCCGATTTAGGCATTACAGCTGTTGAATTTTTACCTGTACAGGAAACACAAAACGATACCAATGATGTCGCCACATCAACCGATGGTGATAATTATTGGGGTTACATGACCTTAAATTACTTTGCACCCGAACGTCGATACTCCAGTGATAAATCGGCTGGTGGCCCGACGAAAGAGTTCAAGGCTATGGTTAAAGCCTTTCATGACAAAGGCATCAAAGTTTTTATTGATGTTGTTTACAATCACACTGGTGAAGGTGGTGCATGGGTAAATGGTGATTCATCAACTTATAACCTTTATTCATGGCGTGGCTTAGACAATCCTACCTATTATTCTTTGACTAATGACAAGCAACATTCGTGGGACAATACGGGTGTTGGCGGAAATTACAATACCGTTAATCCTATTGCACAAAACCTGATTATTGATTCTTTAGATTATTGGCAAACAGAACTTGGCGTGGATGGTTTCCGCTTTGACTTAGCTTCGGTATTAGGTAACACCTGCGAACATGGCTGCTTTAATTATGACAAAATGGCCCCCTATACTGCACTAAATCGTATTATTAATGAGTTTACCGAACGTCCAACATGGGGCGGAAAAGGGACTGATTTTATTGCCGAACCATGGGCAATTGGCGGGAACTCATACCAAGTAGGTGGCTTTCCATCGGGTTGGTCTGAATGGAATGGCCAATATCGCGACACTATTCGTAAAGATCAAAATCAAATGGGTAGCGAAGATGTAACATTAGGCCAACTGGCTAATGCGCTTACAGGCTCAGCGTCATTATTCCAAGACGATGGCAGAGCGCCGTGGAATTCCGTTAACTTTATGGTTTCACACGATGGTTTTACCTTAAAAGATTTATATTCGTGTAACAGTAAAAATAACAATCAACCTTGGCCATTTGGCGCTTCAGATGGTGGCGAAAGCAGTAATCATAGCTGGGATCAAGGTTGGTATAATCAAGCACAAGAGCAACGCAAAGCGGCTAGAAACGGTTTTGCATTATTAATGCTTAGCGCTGGTACCCCAATGTTAACGGGCGGAGACGAATATTTACGTTCTATACAATGTAACAACAATCCCTACAACCTAGACTCAATTGCTAACTGGTTAAGCTTTGACTGGAATGCAGACCAAAACAACTTCAATAGTTTTGTTAAAGGTATGATTGAGTTTCGCAAAAATCATCCATCATTACGCCCTGCTAATTTTTATCAATCAACTGACACCAATGGCAATTTTATGGAGCAATTACGCTGGTTTAAACCAGACGGTAATCTTGCTAGTGGTGATTACTTTAATGATGCAAATAACCATGCTATTTCTTATCGTATAGATAGCTCTGAATTTAGTGAACCAACAGCTGCGATATACGTGGCTTATAACGGTTGGTCTGACAACGTGAACTTCACATTACCATGGCCAGGGGCAGGTAAAAATTGGTATCGAGTAACGGACACTTCAAATTGGAATGACGGCGCTAGTTCTGTAAAAGCGGCTGGTGCTGAAGAATTCATTGGGGGTGAATACACTTCTTATGGGCTTGGTGGTAGGGCAATACTAGTATTAATCGCAAAATAACAAACATAATAAACGGAATTAATAGGAAAAATATACATGAACATTAAACATATACTCGCTGCCTCAATATTGGCTTTAGCTTTTAACAGCCAAGCATCCTTAATAACGGTTGCAGAAGATAATGCAAATAACTATGGCAATCAATGGAGTGGAAATGGCGGTAAAGGCTTTGATGAATGGAATTTCATTACAGACAGCGCAAGTGGCAGTGCTGGTGGATTTCTTGCAAATAAAAGCACGCATAGTGACCTTAATCACATTGCTTCAAATCCAAGTGATAATGCGTGGGGTAGTTATGCAAATGGTGATGGTTTTAATCAGTTTGAAGCTTACCGAGGTTTTGCAGGGAACTCACTAACACAATCCGGTGATACCTTTAACGTATCCTTTGAGCATGGCGGAATTACTCAAGGTGGCTCTGTTGGTTTTGTGTTAAGAAATCAGAATATCCATAATACTATTGGCGATTATAACCAGCAAAGCCGCTTTGAATTTGGCTTTATTGGTGGTGGTCAACATTACAGTATTTTTGATGGGCAAGGTGTTATTGATACAGGTATCGATTATACCGATGCAGGACTTAATATAACATTCAGCCTATTAAGCGCTGATTTATACCAACTCGATATATTCAATGCATTTGATAATTCGTTTGTCCAAAGTCGAAATGGTTCATTAATGGGAAGTGGAAATATAGACAGTGTTTCTTTATACAACAGAGATGCTGGAAACGATAATGCCTATTTCAACAGTCTTTCAATTCAAACTAAACAATCAGTTTCAGTACCTGAACCAAGCAGTTATTTATTAATGATAATAGCATTTGGTTTATTATCGTTATCAAAGCGTAGTAAGCATAACTAATCGATCTTTATTAACTAAGTAATGAGAAAACTGAGCCTATATTTATTAAACCGAGCATAAACAAATAACTGCTCGGTTTGCTCTTTATAAAAGTTATTATCAAAACTGATCAAACAAAACTTGCTATTGTAAAAGGATCCAGCTTAATCTCTTTCTTTAATACATAACGCGCTAAAGGCGACATGCACACCATTTGTCCAACCGAAACCTTCTTGTACATCATACTCTCCGCCTTCGGCTTTATGGCTTTGCTGACATACATTATATTTTTCCATTATTTTTCCTGTTTGCTGAAAATACGACTCTACCGTATTAAGCCAACGGTTCTTAATGGTTAGTGCTAAGCATTGTTTTTCATATTTAATTAGGCCTTGAACAGCAAACCAATGTAATGGCGCCCAACCATTTGGTGAATCCCATTGCTGGCCTGTTTCAATAGCAGTCGTGATTAAACCGCCTCGCTGTAAAAATTCATTTTCAATCACCTTACTAACTTGGTCAACTTGTTTCGCATCAGCTAACTCAACAAACAAAGGTAATACTCCGGCTAATGATTTTACTGAGCTATAAGATTTTTTATCTAGATCATAGTCCATGTAAAAACCATCATTTTCTGACCACATATAACGCTGTATTGCTGCTTTTCTTGTTGCCGCATAATCTTTATAAACAAGGCTGGACGCTTCATTCCCCAGTATTTCATAGAACTTAGCGAGTAATTCTTCCTGCTTGTACAATAAGCAATTCAAGTCAACTGGTAGAATCCGTGTGGTTCTAATAGACGCTAATGAATTTTCATCACCTAACCAGCGTGAGCTAAAATCCCATCCTGATTCGCATGCTGCACGAATATTACGATAGAAAGATTCAGGATCTTCAGGCATTAATTCCTGACATAATTCAATGTCTTCACGATATGATTCGGCACGAGGAGCAGCATTATCATCCCAATATCGATTCAAGAAACTTCCGTCGGGCATTTTAATGATTCGTCTAGACTCAAATTGTTCATCTGTCTCCAATGCCTTACCTTGCATCCAGAACTTATATTCTGTTTCAATGGCTTTAATATGAGTTGTTATAAATTGCTGTTTATTTTGTTGAAAAGGCAAAAGTAACTCAACTAACAAGCCTAAAATAGGAGGCTGCGAACGAGATAGATAATAACTTCTATTACCATTAGGAATACAACCATAGTTTGATTGTAATTCTAAGAAGTTACTCAACATAGATTCAGCTAAAGCAATATTTCCTGACTCAACCAAACCTAATGCAGTAAAGTAGCTGTCCCAGTAATATATCTCCCTAAATCTACCTCCTGGCACTATGTAAGGATTTTTCAGAGGTAACAAAGAGCCTACAGCATTGGGATCAGCTTCCTTTTTTAAAACGGTCCATAGTGAATCAATGTGTTCGGCGATACTCGTTTTTACGTTTTCTGAACGTATTTCTTCATGCTCAACAATATCAAAACACTCTGTGATAAAAGCTTCTAAATTGAATGAAGACTTATGTTTTTTTTCAGTTTTATACTTCTGTAAAATTTCCATAAAAGCAGTTTTAGGAATAGCATCAGTAAAAGTTTTGCTGTCGGCAAACAAACCACTCATTTGCACATCTTTGAATAATTCACTTTCAAAAAAATGTAAACTTTCTTTAGTTTGTTGATTTAATAATTCGGTATTCATCATGGGATAACCTTGTTGTTATTTCTTTAAACAGAATGCTTCGCAGTTGCGACTTTAAAAAAATACAAACTAGCGACGAGAAGTCCCATAGGTATTAATGAGAGATAAAAGGCTTGTTGACCACCGAGTGCTTCAAAAGAATAACCGGTAATAATAGAACCTGTAGTACCACCGAGTGCAGAAAACACCACAATGAGTCCAGTCATTGATGAGTGCTTTGCACGCGCTAAACTACTTAGCATCACTGAATTGAGTACAGGATAAATAGGCGCCATCATTAAACCAATTAACGGGAGAAGATAAGCGACGGCTGGAGCATCAAAAACACTGGTGACTAAACCCGTCGTCGGGTCTTGTGTTAATGGCAGTAGTAATAGAATAATTAATGCCATCCCTGCTAAACAAATATTCAAAAAGGTATACCAATTTAGGTAACGTAGAATTTGCCCAGCTAATAATCGACCTAATGCTAATGCAGCGGCAAAGATACTCGTCATCTGTACACTAATATTGGTGGGTAAACCTAAGACTTCACTATTGAACGTAGGTAGCCAAGTGCCGATCCCTTGTTCAATTAATACATAAAGAAATATAGAGATGACAAAGATAAGCACCAAAGGCTGATAACTCATTTTTATCATTTCAACAAAGTCACTAAATATACTTGTTGATGTTAAAGACTGCTCAGCTTTGCTAATCGAAGAAAAGCTCACTAACACTAAGGTTAATAAAGACATAACGGCTAGCACATAATAAACATTCATCCATTGCGTAGACTCTGCCGAATTGCCATCAATATAAAAACTGAATAACCAATAGCCCGATAAACTGCCGAGCATAAAAATACCTTCTATGGTGTTAAGCAGTGAAGAGTGAGATTTTACTGAATGTGTTAACTGACCAATAATGGAATAAACTGATATTTTGACTAAGGCAAACGAAACACCTATACAGGCGAATAGGAGTTTGATCACTAGAAAGTTACCAATAACTGGCGTTAAGAAACAAGCGATGGTAACTATGGCTAAACCTACAGCCAGCGCAATTTTATATCCAATTCGTGGAATAACTGATGCCACAAAAAAAGAAACAAACGCGATAGATAAATCTTTAAAACCTTCTAATGTACTCGCTTGCGGTTTGCTTATATCAAAGCTATTTATTGACTGAAGAATGACAGTACCTACGCTATTAAGCAGAATAGCAAAAACGAAATAGCTTGCAGCAATTGCACTTATGGTAATAAAACGCGACATAAATAAACTCATTATTTGATAATTAAGTTTAGTCTATAATCAAAAGCGCACGAATGCAAACGTTTGCATTCGTGCGCTAATAATAAGAGGATTTAACGATTATTAGATAGAGCGGGTAGAGTTTCGTGCAATTAACTCAATATCCATAACAACCGATTTTGCTTTTCCGCCACTAAACTGAACTAATAACTGTTCCACCATAATTTTAGCCGCCGATTTAGTATTTTGTTTAATCGTGGTAAGTGACGGGTGAAAAAGCTCAGCCATCGCTATATCATCAAATCCTACAATACCAACATCATTTGGAATACTGACATAACGCTCTTTCAACGCTTTCAACGCTCCAAGTGCCACCATATCGCTTGATGCAACAATGCCATCAAAAAACAGCCCCTTTTCAAGAACAAGATCGCCGATTCTTTCGTAAGCCACTTTACTGGTTATATCACACGCTAATGTTAATTCATCACTAATATTAATATCATACTCTTTTAGTGCACGCCCATAGCCCTTATAGCGTTCACTCATTTCTGCATGTTCAGGATCTCCAAGAAACAAAATACGTTTGCAACCGGTATTTATTAAATGTTCCGTCGCTAAATATCCACCTAGCTCATTATTACTGCCGACAACGGCATAGTTCGCGTGCCCTTTTGGATCGCCCCACACAACAAGTGGTGCATTAGATTCAGCCACCTTTTCAATTTTTTCCGTGCTTTTACCTTGCCCAATAACAATAATGCCATCAGCGCGACTACTTCCTATGAAGTAATTAGCCCAATCTTGTGTTGCCATAAAAGAATTCGACAACAGTAATTCATAGCCACTTTGATTAAGTGCTTGGTTTAAATCGCCCACCACTTTGAGTAAAAAAGGGTCACTAATACTTTGATCGGTATTGTCAGTTAAGTTTAAAATTACCGCGACAACATTGGTTTTTTGCGTGCGTAAACGGCTAGCAGCTCTATTTAAGCTAAAATTATGTTCACTCGCTAATGCTTGTAATTTTTCACGTGTTTCTTTTTTTATCAAAGGGTTATCATTCAAAGCCCTTGATACCGTTGACGTTGATACACCTGCTAGTTTAGCCAGCCCTGCCAAAGTAAGTTTGTTTGCGTTAGCCAATTCCGTTTATTTCCAAAATTAATAAAATATAAATGCCGAGGAAGTATTACATATCTAGCTAGTATTGCAATTGAAAGCACAACAATGCAAACGTTTGCAAAAACAACTTGCAAACGTTTGCATTCATCTTTATATTAATTATGGGGAAGGAAATATCAATAAATATAACTAATAACTGATATGGCACTGCTAATATTGGTATAAGAGGGAAAAATACATGACTACTAACTTCAAACTATCTACCATTGCGATAGTTGTCGCATTAAGCTGCCAAGTGAGTTCAAGCTTTGCGGCAGAGAAAACATCAACAAAAAATAAAAATGCTAATATCGAAAAAATTGTTGTTACGGGTACTTTCAGCGGTAAAAGCGTTGCTAAGGAAGAAGCAAGCTTTGCTGTTAGTTCTTTTTCTGAAGACGACATGATAAAAATAGCACCTAAAAGTACCGCTGATCTTTTTAAAGCAATTCCTGGTGTTTGGGCTGAAAGCTCGGGTGGCGTTGCCGGTGCCAATGTATTTGTTCGCGGCTTTCCAGGTGCAAGTGACGCACCATACCTTACAATTCAGCTGCAAGGCGCTCCTATTTTCCCACCACCAACACTTAGTTTCCTAGAAAATTCAAGCATATTTCGCTTAGACGATACTATTGAATTTATGGAAGCACTTCGTGGCGGCACAAACCCAGTAATATCAAATGGTCAGCCAGGCTTAACCACTAACTTTTTATTAAAAGAAGGCTCTGAATATACTGAAGGTTCAATTAAATATTCAACATCCGATTACGGCTTACAACGTGTAGATAGCGTAATAAGTGGTCGCTTAGCTGATGATTTATACTTCATGGTTGGTGGCTATATTAAAAGCTCACCTGGCGCTCGTGACGCAGGTTTTAATGCTGAAGAAGGTAATCAATTTACTATTAACATTACTAAAAAGTTAGACAACGGTAAAATTAATATTTATACCCGTCAAACTGATGATCATGGTACTTGGTATGTACCCGCACCTATCACTGTTGATGGCGTAGACAATAACTATACGCAAATTGGCACTAATAATCGTCTGCAAAAAATTGAGTTTGGTGATGGAGAATCTAAAGTTTTTGATTTTGGTAAAGGCCGAGGCTGGAATGGCGCAGTATCTGGCGGTAGCATTGATTTAACCCTTGATAATGGTTGGGGTCTTGTTGATCGTTTCTCTTACACCAAAGGTGATGCTGATACCTATGGCTTAGTACCACAAGGTGGAGCGGTTAAGTTATCAACGGTTGCTGATAATGGCGAATCGGCCATTGGTGTGGTTACTGGTACTCAATATAATGGTAATACCGACGTTCAAATGATTGGTGGTTGGGTCGTTCTCAAAGAAATTGAAGCATTTACTAATGACTTTGCTTTAACTAAAACATTTGATAAAGGCAGTGTAACGGGTGGTTTTTATAATTCTACATTTTCATCTACCGATTGGTGGTCATTAGGTAATCAGTCTTATCATGTGGTAGAACAAGGTGGCGAAAACCTGACAGGTATTGACTGTAATGACAATGCCGACCACTGTAGTTGGAGTTACGACATCAATAGCATTGGTGATGGCAAAACTACCGCATTTTATGCTGCTGCATCTTATGAAATTTCAGATGTTTTAACTATCGATAGTGGTGTACGTCGTGAGAATCATGAAATTGAATATACGCTTGATACGGGCTTAGACGGTAGTATTGATCAGGTAGCCTCTTTTGATGAGTCAAGTACTTCATGGACTGTTGGTGCAAACTGGATGTTTACAGAGAAACAAGGAATTTTTGCTCGTATTAGTGACGGTAGCAAAATGCCTTTCTTTGATAATTTAAGAGAAGGTCAAACTGAAGTTCAAGAAGTTGCTCAATATGAATTAGGTTATAAACACTCAGCGGATAACTTTAGCCTTTATGCTACAGGTTTTTTCAACGAAGTGACTGGTGATTCTTTCGTTGCTATTCCAGGCCAACCAGCACAAGTAACGACCAATGAAGCTTATGGAGTAGAGATTGATTTTAATTTCTTCACCGATAATGGCTTCTCTGTTGCCGTAGGTGCGACGCTTCAAAAAACTGAGCTTACAGAGTCTAGCAACCCTGATAATGTCGGTAATCAAGCACAAAGATTACCAAACTGGCAGGTACGTATCACGCCAAGCTACGATCTTGAGTTTGACAATGGCATGTACGGCACAGTATACGGTACAGTTTCTTCGGCAGACGACCGTTTCAGTGATCCAGAGAATACTGATGCGCTAATATTAGAAGGTTATACGAAAATTGATTTTGGTGTCATTCTAAACCTTACTGACGAAGTTAAAATGCAATTAGCGGTGAACAACCTTACTGATGAAGAAGGTTTAACAGAAGCAGATCCGCGCGGAACTTCTGGTCTGTTGGATAATGGCCGTTATATCATAGGTCGTACAATTGATTTTAACGTGAGTTATCAGTTCTAGTTTGACGGTACGTTTGAGCGATTAGCAAAAAGCCAGCTTATATTATTAGCTGGCTTTTTATATTTATTTAATTATCATTTACTCGTACTATTTAAAATAAGCGTATTAGTGGGAGTAAACGACCTAAACTTGGTCTTCCTTCATTGAAAGGGCAATCTCATATAAAGCGTTTTTCTTCACACCATAAATTTCAGCAGTAATTGCACAAGCTTTTTTAGGTTTCATTTCTTCCAATAATAACTTCAATGTGTCAATCGCTTTTGCGGGTATCACATTGGCGTCAATTTTTTTGCCTTCTATGATTAAAACCATTTCACCTTTTAACTGATTTGGATCTTCTTTTAACCAAGCTAGTAAGTTTTCAGCAGTATCTGAGTGGACGGTCTCGAACGTTTTTGTTAACTCACGAGAAATAACCACCTGACGGTCTCCACCCAATACTTTGACAATATCTTCAACGGTATCAATTGCTCTACGTGGCGCATCATAGAACACCATAGTGCGCGGTTCTTCTAATAAGTTTGCTAACGTTGATTGTCTAGCACCTGATTTTGAAGGAAGAAAACCTTCAAATGAAAAGCGATCTGTGGGTAAACCCGCGACAGATAGAGCAGCAATTGCTGCACAAGCACCCGGAATAGGAGAAACAGGTAAATTAAGTTGTCGGCAATGGCGAACCAAATGAAAACCAGGATCACTGATTAAGGGAGTTCCGGCATCTGAAACCAGTGCAATGCTTTTGCCTTCTTGTAAAAGTGTTGCTACATAGTCTTGACGTTGGCGTTCATTATGGTCATGTAATGATAATGTTTTGTTTTTGATAGAATAAGCAGATAATAATCTTTGAGTATGGCGAGTATCTTCACAGGCAATAATATCCACATGAGTTAACACATCAAGTGCGCGTTGACTGATGTCGGTTAAATTTCCGATGGGTGTGGCGACGATGTAAAGCGTGCCTGATTCTACAAATACTGACGACATAATGAATACTTAAGTTGAGACTGATGAAGATGAAGTTTATTATAAAGCTAACTAATAAAGTACGGATTTATCGCTGGTGAGCCAAACTAATTTTTTGTTTTCTAAAAAAAGCACTTTTTATCGAATTACTACACTCTTTTCTGTCGTTCTATTAACAACGACATTATTGACAAGTTGCGGTACTTCCAAAAATATTGCCGCCAATAAAGGCGCAATCGACTCTCGAAATCAACCATTAGCGAGTGCCAATAATAAAATAACCTCACAACAGTTGCTGTCGGCTGCACAAACACAAGAAGTAAAAACAGCAATCGCCACACTTATTGATGCTAGTGAATTACTGATTGGTGAGGAGAGTTATAATCAAGCACTATGGTTATCTGAGCAACTCACAACATTGACTGACAATTCACAAGACAATTACCGTCTAGCATTGGTAAGTGCAGAAAGTTTACTTAAGCTAAATGAGGTTGAATTAGCCTTTAAGCAGCTTGAAGTTGCTAATAAAATTTCAACCGATAATAACGCTATTCATCGCGAAAACTACTACTTCTTACTGGCTGATATACAGCAGCGTAGAGCATTAGAAATTAGTGCGGTCAACGCTAAATTGCATTGGTTTTCCAGCAGTTCAAATACAGACGTTGATGATATTTATGGGCTATGGCAAGCATTAAGTTTACTGTCTACTTGGCAAGTCAGCCAATTAGCAGAGCTTGACCCGCCTTATATTAAAGGTTGGCAACAACTATTAACTTACGCGCATAAATTTGGCGGTGATATTAACCGCTTTGATGCTTACTTAAGTCAGTGGCAAGGTGATTTTTCTGCGCACCCCGCACAAGCGATTATTGAAACATTAAGAAGAACAGAACAAAGCCCACAAGCACTTATTGAAAATATTGCTATTATTTTACCCCTTTCCGGTAAACAAGCGTCTGCAGGGAAAGCTGCCCAGCAAGGGATCCTAGCCGCTTATAGTAATATTCCCAATAAAAACTTAACCTTTATCGATGCTGATACACTTGACTGGACCTTATTAAATGAACAGCTAATCGCCTTAGATAGTCATTTTATTATTGGTCCTTTGCTTAAAAATAATGTTGATAAGTTCCTTGCCCAAGGTGAAATTTTGCTACCTAGCTTATTGCTTAACACCCCAAAAGTTCAGCAACGGAGCGCAGAGCAATTCATTCTGTCGATGCGTCCAGAAGACGAAGCTTACCAAGCAGCAACAACATTGAGTCGAAAAAATTATCGCTCACCAGTCATACTCAGCCACCGAGATACCGCCAGTAAAAGAATTGCCCGAGCCTTTAGCAAACAATGGCAACTGATTAACGGCTATGCTCCTGAAGTTGTTTATTTCGAAAAAGGCAAAATGATGCAAGAGCAACTCAAAGCTAGCTTAGAGGTTGATAGTAGCCAAGCCCGTATCAAGGATTTGAAAATAAGAGTAAAACAGAGTATCGATTCAGAGCCAAGAAATCGCCGTGACATCGATATGTTTTACTTAGTGGGTTCACCGGCACAAACAAAATTACTAAAACCGTACATTGATGTTAATACCAGTCCTTTTGCTACTATTATCCCGGTTTATGCTAGCTCTCGCAGTCATAGCAGTAAACAAGATTCAAGTAAGCATAATGATCTTCGTAACCTTATATTTACCGAAATGCCTTGGCTATTAAGTAGCCAACAACAAAATGCTCAATTAGCTGATTTGAGTAAAACGCTTTGGCCAAGTCGCACTGACTCTTTACAACGCATCTTTGCCATGGGTTATGACAGCCTATATTTAGTCGATAAACTGCCGCTAATGAAACAAAAACCCTATGTTCGTCATTATGGTCAAACCGGTATATTAAAATTAAACAGTAATAACACCCTAACGCGAAGCTTATTGTGGGGCATATATCAAGATGGCGAGGTCGCTGAAATTGCCATGGACTAAGCCAGTTACGACTAAAAAAACTGGCGATATTACCGAAAGGTACGCGGGAGATTTTTTGGTGGCACAAGGCTTAATTATTGAAGAAAAAAACTACACCTGCCGGTTAGGTGAAATTGATATAATCGTCAAAGATGCTGACACTTATGTCTTTGTCGAAGTAAAATATCGTGCTTCGATGTCGTTTGGTGGTGCTATTTCAGCAATATCAACGAAAAAACAGCAAAAAATTAGGAAAACAGCTGCAATTTATCTGCAACAATGTGGTTTAAACGAATATAATACTTCTTGTCGATTTGATGTTATTGCTTTACAAGGTAATATAAACAATCTCGATATTACCTGGCTAAAAAACGCCTTTTAGAGTCAATAAACGGAGCTAATTTCATTTATGTTAGAACGGATCAAAAGCAACTTTACCGAAAGTATCCAAACCAAAATTGCCGCCAGTGAATTACTAGCAGGCCCTATTGAGCATGCTGGTATGATAATGGTGCAAAGCTTATTGGCTGGTAATAAAATACTTGCCTGTGGTAACGGCGGTTCAGCCGGTGATGCACAGCACTTTTCAGCCGAGTTATTAAACCGCTATGAAACTGAACGACCACCTTTGCCGGCAATAGCCTTAACAACCGACACGTCGACGATTACTTCTATCGGGAATGATTATTCCTTTGATGAAATATTTTCTAAACAAGTGCGAGCATTAGGTAATAATGGTGACGTTTTACTCGCTATTTCAACCAGTGGTAATTCTCGCAATGTCATAAAAGCGATTGAAGCAGCAGTATCTCGCGACATTCCTATTATCGCATTAACCGGCGGTGATGGTGGTGATATTGCAGGTTTACTGGGCGAAAACGATGTAGAAATACGTGTACCTTCTTCACGTACGGCTAGAATTCAAGAAGTACATTTAGTGGTAATACATTGCTTATGCGATATTATTGACACGACTTTATTTCCTCAAGATGCCAATTAATATGATGCGAAAAAAATTATTAATAACCCTAGCAAGTATTGTACTTTTGCAAGGGTGTGTTGCTGCTGCTGTTGTTACTATTGTCGGTGGAGCATCTGCTGCTACCGATGAGCGTAGTATTGGTACACAGTTGGACGACCAAAAAATTGAATTTGAGGCCAATGCTAAGCTTGGCAAACATCAAGCCCTCGAAGACAACACTAATCTACAAGTGATCAGTGTTAACGGTAGTGTCTTAGTTATCGGGCAAGTGCCCAATACCTATTTACGCGATCTGGCGATAAAATCGATTAATGAAGTTAAACAAATTGTTCAGCTACATAATCAAATTCGTATCAGTAATACCACTTCTATTACGACCAGAAGTAATGATGTTTGGTTAACATCTAAGGTTAAAGCGGCTCTTTTTGGCAGTGACAACATCGATGCGACTAATATTAAAGTGGTTACTGAAAATGGCGAAGTATTTTTAATGGGCTTAATAACACAAGCACAAGCTAATGAAGCCGTAGAGATAGCCCGTAATGTTAGCGGCGTCAATCGTGTATTCAAAATATTTGAATACATTTAACGATAAGTTACTTACCATCGCGCTCATAAAAAAAGCTTCACAAGTTAATACTTGTGAAGCTTTTTTATTATTTGCTGCTTGCCATAATAACGACTGAAATAAATTTAAAACAGTTTCAGCATAACCGCTAATATACCAACAAAAATTATGGTGTCTTTAGTAATTACTTGATCACTTTTAAGCTAGGCTTACCTTTCGCTGAACCCGTTTCAGACTTGGTTTTTACAGTGCTGCTCTTATCTGAAGAGACACTAGATAAACCTACTGGCTTTACTGGACTTATTTCTTTATCAAGTTCTGGTTCAGGGTGTTCAATCGCAAGCGATGTCCCTGCACCATTCTCTTTTGCATAAATAGCACTTATAGCACCGTAAGGCACGACCAGCTGTTCAAGCTTACCACCAAAACGTGCGCTAACTTCAATGGCATGATCAGCAAGAGAAATAGAGCCAACAGCTGACATTGAAACGTTGAGCACAATTTGCCCATCAGTCACATAAGCTGTTGGAACTAACACACCATAGACACTCGTATCTACAGCAATATATGGTGTAAGGTCGTTATCAGAAATCCACTGATAAAAAGCTCTCACTATATAAGGCTTGTTAGAGGTCATCTCTGGAGATATCAAGGTTAAAACATACCTAAACGTATTTCACGTTCTTCTTCAGTTAACGATGCTTGAAATGACTCACGTTCAAATAACTTCAGCATGTAACCTTTAAATTCTTTAGAGCCTTCACCATCAAGTTCAATACCTAAAGCAGGTAAACGCCATAATAGTGGTGCTAAGTAACAGTCAACTAAACTAAATTCTTCACTCATAAAGTAAGGCGCTTCATTTAAAATTGGCGCTACACTTAACAAACTTTCTTTAAGTTCTTGACGAGCTTTGCTTGCAGCGTCTGCTGGGCCACTCATAATTATTTTTGCTAGACTGTACCAATCTTGTTCTACGCGATGCATCATCAAACGGCTACGACCACGTGATACCGGATAAACTGGCATTAATGGTGGATGAGGAAAACGCTCATCTAAGTATTCAATAATAATTGATGCTTCGTATAGTGCTAATTCACGATCAATTAACGTCGGTACTGTGCCATAGGGATTTAAGTCGAGTAAATCTTCTGGTAAGTTAGCCAAATCAACTAAGTGAATATCAACGCCAACACCTTTTTCAGCGAGTACGATGCGTGTTTGATGACTATACATATCATCAGCATGAGAATATAAATTCATCACTGAACGCTTGTTTGCTGCTACGGCCATAATGCCTCCAAAAATCTGTAATAAAAAACTAACAAAGGGGGCCAAAGCCCCCCATAAATAAAACGCTGTACATTAACAATAATTGTTAGTGTACATCCTTCCAATATTCAACTTTAAGTAAGTAAGCAAAAATAAGGAAAATAAATAAGAAACCTATTACCCAATATCCCATAGCTTCACGCTTAAGCTTGCTTGGCTCACCGGTGTACTCTAAGAAATTGGCTAAATCACGAGCAAAGGCATCGTACTCTTCAACGGTCATAGAACCACCCGTTGCTTCACTGAGTTTACCATTTTCGTCCATCGTACGAACACCTTGTAAACCCTGTAAAACATGCGGCATACCCGCATTTTTTAATACCGTGTTATTAACGCCAAAGGGACGCTCAGGATCAACGTAGAAAGAACGCAAATAGGTATAAATATAATCAGGCCCTGGTTTTAAACGCGCCATTAGCGTTAAATCAGGTGGTGTATTACCAAACCATTTAGCCGCATCTTTTGCTGGCATAGTATTAGTAATATGATCACCGACTTTTTCACCCGTATACATATAATTAGCAATACCATCGGCTTCACTAATACCTAAATCCTCAAAAGTACGGTTGTATCTTTGGTACTGTAACTGGTGACAACCTAAACAATAATTAATGTAAGATTGAAAACCACGTTTAAGTGACTCTTTGTCACTTAAATCATTACCGGCTTTGTCTAAATGAACACCACTGCTAGCAGCAAGTGTAAGCATAGGCACAAGCGCAAAAATTCCAAAAGTAAAAGCTCTAATAAATTTATTCATTATCCTGAAACCCTCTCTGGAACTGGCTTAGTTTTTTCGTTCTTACTGTATACCCATAAGGCAAGAAAGAAACCAAAATAACCAAACGTAGCGATAGTACCAATTAAGTTATAGACCGGTGTTGATGGCAATGTACCTAAAATACCCAAAGCAATAAAACAAATAACAAATTGCGCTAAGTTAACCGTATGAGCAGTACAACGGAATTTAATAGATTTCACTGTACCACGGTCAAACCAAGGTAATAAGAATAAGACAATGATCGCAGAAAACATACCAACTGCCCCTAATAACTTATCAGGGATAACACGTAAGATGGTATAGAAAGGACCAAAATACCAAACCGGTGCAATATGCTCTGGTGTTTTCAAACCATTTGCAGGTTCAAAATTCGGCGCTTCCATAAAGTAGCCACCGCCTTCAGGGTTGAAAAACATTACCCAAGAGAAAATGATTAAGAAGATAACGATCGCCACTAAATCTTTAACCGTGTAATAAGGGTGGAACGGGATCGCATCGACGATATCGTATTTTTTAGTATATTGCTCATGGAAAGTAAATTTACTGTGCTCTTCTAATGGCACACTACCTTTAGGTTTTTTAATATCTGTGCCTTCAGGGTTGTTCGAACCCACTTCATGAAGTGCAAGAATATGTAAGAAAACTAATACAACTAAAACCAGTGGCATTGCAATAACGTGTAAAGCAAAGAAACGGTTTAAGGTAGCACCTGATATAACGTAGTCACCACGTATCCAGAGTGTTAAGTCATCACCTATAATTGGAATAGCACCAAACAGAGAAATAATAACCTGCGCGCCCCAATAAGACATATTACCCCAAGGTAATAAGTAACCCATGAAAGCTTCAGCCATAAGCACTAAAAAGATCAACATACCGAAGATCCAAAGTAACTCACGAGGCTTTTGGTATGAACCGTACATCATGCCACGGAACATATGCATATAAACAACAACAAAGAACGCTGACGCGCCTGTAGAATGCATATAGCGAAGTAACCAGCCGTAATCAACATCACGCATGATGTATTCTACAGAAGCGAATGCACCTTCACCTGATGGCTCATAACTCATTGTTAACCAAACACCCGTTAACAATTGATTGACGAGTACGACACTCGCTAAAACACCAAAGACATACCAAAAATTAAAGTTTTTAGGTGCAGGGTATTGACCAGCATGCTTGTTTACCGCGTCGGTTAACGGTAAACGTTTGTCAATCCACGCCATTAAATTAGCTAACATTATGCTTCTCCTGCGCTAACACCAATTAATAAGGTGTCTGCTGTTGGGAATGAATGCTCAGGAACCACCAAGTTTGTTGGTGCAGGAACGCTTTGAAAAACACGACCAGCCATATCGAATTTAGAACCGTGACAAGGACAAAAGAAACCGTCTTTTACACCTTCAACAAACTCTTCAAAATCGCCTTGGTGGTGAGTAGGAGCACAACCTAAGTGAGTACACACGCCTAAAGCAACCATAAACTCAGGCTTTATTGAACGATATGCATTGGCTGCATAAGTAGGTTGTTGAGGCTCTTCTGAACCTGGGTCTTTCAATTGATCGTCATGCGCCGCTAAAGTTGATAATATTTCTTCAGTTCTACGGACCACATACACAGGTTTTCCTCGCCATTCAGCGCGGATTAATTGACCTGGTTCTATTTTACTAACATTGACTTCAACCGGAGCACCTGCAGCTTTCGCTCTAGCACTAGGGTTCCAAGAACCAATGAAAGGCACAGCCAAACCGACAACACCAACACCACCTACTACCGAAGTAGCAGCAGTTAAAAAGCGTCGACGGCCGTTATTCACGGGCGCATTGCTCATTCAAAATCTCCAAATAACATTGTTTCAAACAAATTCGAATTATTATTCTCACAGCTACAGTGAGTTGCGAGAGGAAATACTTTCCAATTGTTTGCCCAAACTTGCGACAAAAAATTTTTCTGATAATAAAGAAATAAGCACTTTTTTACAAGTAAAAATAAGCGAAACATCAGTTATATATCTTAATTTCACTGACTTTGTCACTTTAAACACACAGCTAAATACGAAAGATTATTATTCAAAAAAAGCGCAGAAAAGAATAGTTTCTCTTTCGCTATCCGATAAATTATTTTAATGCTTATATAGTTGAGTGTAATTGCTAACCATCGAAAAAGTGCTCAGTAAACAGCTCAATAATACGACTATTTTCCCGCATATTATTTTTATTACTGATACTTTAAAGTTTACCATTTTATTGGAACTCGCACTGTATTATTTATTATCGCCTAAGGTCGCTTTTATAATAAACAGCCCACGAAGTTACCTTACTGCGGATGCTCATTTTTCTAAATGACAGATATAAAAAAACCGACATAAAGTCGGTTTTTTGAAAACGTATAAGGTAAATATTAACGTTTTGAAAATTGTGGCTTTTTACGAGCCTTGTGTAAACCAACTTTCTTACGTTCAACTTTACGAGCATCACGAGTTACGAAACCAGCTACACGTAGAGAACCACGTAAAGTTTCATCGAACTCCATTAATGCACGAGTAATACCGTGACGAATTGCGCCAGCTTGACCAGAAATACCACCACCAACAACAGTGATGTTAAAGTCAAACTTTTCTAACATTTCAACTAATTCTAATGGTTGACGAACAACCATACGAGCCGTTTCACGACCAAAGTATACAGAAATGTCACGCTTGTTAATTGTAATTGCACCGTTACCAGCTTTCATGAACACACGAGCAGTTGAGCTCTTGCGACGACCAGTACCGTAATATTGATTATCAGCCATTGCTTAAAGCTCCAAAAGTTGTGGTTGTTGTGCAGTATGCTTATGTTCAGTGCCCGCGTAAACTTTAAGCTTACGGAACATTTCACGACCTAAAGGACCTTTAGGTAACATACCTTTAACTGCGAATTCTAAAACACGCTCTGGAGCTTTTTCAATTAGTTTTTCAAAACTAATTTGCTTAAGACCGCCTGGGAATTCTGTATGCGAGTAGTAAATTTTACCTTTCGCTTTATTACCAGTTACTTTCACTTTCTCAGCGTTAATAACAACGATGTAATCGCCAGTATCTACGTGAGGAGTATATTCTGCTTTATGCTTGCCGCGTAAACGGGTTGCAATTTCAGTAGCGATACGTCCTAAAGTCTTATCTTCGGCGTCCACTAAGAACCATTCGCGTTGTACGCTTTCTGGTTTTGCTACAAAAGTTTTCATTAAAAAACCCAATATTTATTATGTTACTTTAAATGATGAATGCTAAGAATTAGCATCACCGGTTAAAAAGACCACGCTCTACCCCTTCGAGTATCGAGTCCATCGCCACTACTTTTCACAAAAGTCAAAAACAGTAGGCATTTGTAACGCAGGGAGCGCGGATTATACAGAAGTTATCTACTAAGATCACCTATAAATCACAATCAATTGCACTTTTTTTAAACTTTTATCACGAATACAATCGCTAGCTAGTAACTAACCACATTTTGAATCGCCGCAATTTAAGCAAGTAGCGCAATTGTCTAATGAGATTACCGACTTTTGATAACATTTTACACATTGGCTTGCTGTGGTTGGAAAAGCTAATAGCTCACTTCCCTCTTTAGCTTTTATTGTTTGGCGCTTTTCCTCAATGTAGGCTTGTTGGTGGTTATCTCTTTCACTTTTTGGCAACATATCTAATGCCTTTAAATGTGTTTCAATAACATGGCCAATATCAGCGACCACCGATGGCATAAATATACCTGTGCCTCTTTGGTAATAGCCACCTTTGGGGTCAAATACTGCTTTTAGCTCTTCGACTAAAAAGGTGCAGTCACCTCCCTTGCGAAATACCGCTGAAATAACCCGTGTTAGCGCCACTACCCAAGAATAAAACTCCATATTTTTTGAATTGACAAAAATTTCGAAAGGACGGCGAGTTTCTTGGTCACTTTCTTGATTGAGCAAAATATCATTAATAGTAATATAAAGAGCATGGTCTGATACTGGCGGTTTTATTTTATAAGTAGAACCAATTAACATTTCAGGACGTTTTGTACTTTCGGTGAGTTTATCCGCGATGCCTTTTATTTTTTCTTTAACAGGCAGCTGATCAGCAACTAACACCTTAACCGCAGTGATCGCTTGATTAATTTCTCTCATTATTAGTTTCCTCGTTATTTTTTGCCAGGGCTTTTAGAGCTTACCGTAGTAACCTTCTTTTAAAGCGTCATGAAGATTTGCAGCCGTATGCGTTTCGCCGTCGTAAACCACCTCTTCATTACCTTTCGCTAAAATCTCAGTGCCATCGGCTAAGGTAAACTGATACGTTACATTAGCGAGTTCTTCGTCTTTTACTAATACGCCTTGATGGACTTCTGGGTTAAAACGAAAAGTCGTACAGCCTTTCAAGCCCTGGTCGTATGCATACAAATAGATATCTTTGAAGTTTTCATAATCGATATCAGTTGGAACATTAATTGTTTTTGAAATAGACGAGTCTATCCAGTATTGTGCCGCAGACTGAATATCAACATGTTCTTTAGGAGCGATGGCATCGGCAGATACAAAATAGTTAGGCAGCTTTTTATTGTCATCTTCGCTATATGCCAAAGCATCTTTATTGATAAAATGACGATATGCCAGCAGTTCATAACTTGAAACAGCGACGGATTCTTTTGATTTCTTACCTTGACGAATAATATTGCGGTGATATTCATGTGCAAAGCTCGGTTCAATACCATTAGATACATTATTACCTAGACTGAGCGCTAAAGTGCCTGTGGGTGCTATTGAAGAATGATGTGTAAAACGGGCGCCAACCTCAGCTAACGCTTCGACAAGTTCAGGATTTTCTTCAGCGATACGCTGCATATAACGACTGTATTTTGCGTGCAGAACTGAACCTTTTATTTTATCCGCCACTTTTATGCCGTCTTTTATCATTTCGGGGCGTTTTACTAGCATTTGCTGAGTTACCACGAACGTTTGTGCAAGTATCGGCGCAGGACCTTTTTCTTTTGCTAAATTTAACGCTTCTTGCCACCCCGTTATCGCTAAAAATTTTGATACTTTGTCAGTAAAAGCCAGGGCTTCAGGACTATTATAAGGTATTTTTAATAATGTCAGAGCTGAGCCTAATCCTAAGTACCCCATACCATGACGGCGCTTACTTTGAATTTCTTGCTGTTGTTCAGGCAGTGGTAAGCCATTAATTTCTACTACGTTGTCGAGCATGCGGGTAAAAACTTTAATAACTTCGCGGTATTTATCCCAATTAAATTTCGCACTAGAAGTGAAAGGTTGCTCAACAAATTTAACTAAATTTACTGAACCCAGCAGACAAGCACCGTTGGGCGGTAATATTTGTTCGCCGCAGGGATTACTTGCACGTAGTTTTTCACAAAACCAGTTGTTATTCATTTCGTTAGCATGGTCAATGAGTAAAAAACCTGGTTCAGCATAGTCAAATGTATTGCTCATTATCATATCCCACAGCCTAACAGCTGGTATCGTGCTATAAATTTTACAGGCGATTTTACCTTCATGATTCAATACATAATTATGTTTTTTAATATAAGCGTTATCAAAATAATTCTCTTTGAAGAGTATTTTATCCCGATCGGTGATAGCGATATCATCGGCAAGTAACTCTTGGTGAGAAATAGGAAAATTGAGTAACCAGTCTTGTTGATTTTTTACAGCAGCAATAAATTCATCACTGATCAGTAGTGATAAATTAAATTGCCGTAACCGACCATCCTCGCGCTTCGCTAAAATAAAACGTTTAACATCAGGGTGAGAGATATCAAAAACCCCCATTTGCGCACCACGCCGCCCGCCGGCAGAACTAATGGTAAAACACATTTTATCGAAGATATCCATGAACGACAGTGGACCTGAAGTTGTGGCACCGGCGCCAGCAACAAAGGCACCACTAGGTCTTAAAGTTGAGAATTCATAACCAATACCACACCCCGCCTTTAACGTTAGGCCTGCTTGGTGCACCGCAGTTAATATACCCGTCATTGAATCGTCGATAGTGCCTGAAACCGTGCAGTTTATTGTTGATGTGGCGGGCTTAAATTTTTTGGCACCTGCATTTGATATTATTCGTCCCGCAGGATAGGCGCCACATTCCATCGCCCAAACAAATTTCTCGTACCACTTTTTCTTATCTTTATTTTCTATATCCGCGAGCGCTAAGGCAACTCGATGAAATGTTTCTGAAATAGTATTCTCTTGCGGGTGGCCATGTTTGTCTTTTAAGCGGTATTTTTTATCCCAAATATCAACTGAAGCGGCTTGTAATTTAATACTTGTCGCTAAGCCTGGTGAAAAAGCGTTTGTCATCAGCATTCCTTTATCATTTTATTTTTGGTGTATATTACCTATAAAAATAAATGACAAAAGCCAAAGCACTACATATTGCGATCAAGATCAATAAACAACACAACATATAGCTAGTTAGCGTAATAACGCTAAAGTTGGCATAAAAAAATGCCGATCGTTAAATCGGCATTTTTATAATTATCTTTAAGTAAGTTTTACTATCTCACTAAGGTAAGTGCTTACTTGCTAAATAATCATGTGACTGCATTTCTTGTAAACGACTTAAACAACGTTTGAACTCAAATTCCAAACCGCCGTGGCTGTATAAATTTTCCATTTCGACTTCAGCAGAAATAATTAATTTTACATTACGTTCATAAAATTCATCAACCAAGGCAATAAATCGACGGGCCGCATCTTCACGATCGACACTCATTTGTTTAACATTTGCTAATAATACCGTGTGATACAAACGACTTATCTCCATATAGTCAGTTTGACTACGTGCGGATTCACACAACACCGAAAAGTCAAAGTGCACAATACCGTCTGACTCTTCAATCGCCGATAATGAGCGATTATTTATTTTAACGTCAACATCTTTCTTACCTGGTTTGACCGACAATTGAATAAAATATTGCGCCAGGTTTTCACTTGCCTCTGCATCAAGTGGAGCATGGTAAATCTCGGCTTGCTCTAGGGTTCGCAAACGGTAATCAATACCGCTATCGACATTTACCACATCACAATGTTTATTGATGAGTTTAATAGCTGGTAAAAAACGTTCGCGTTGCAAACCATTTCGGTACAGACCGTCAGGTATAATATTTGACGTTGCCACTAAAGTAACATTATGTGCAAATAATTCTTCAAACAAAGCGCCAAGGATCATTGCATCGGTAATGTCGGAAACAAAAAATTCATCAAAACAAATAATACAGGTTTCATCAGCAAAACGTTTGGCAATTATTTTCAATGGGTCAGCTTGCCCGGTTAATGTTTTTAATTCTTGATGAACACGGTGCATAAAGCGATGAAAGTGAACACGCATTTTATTTTCAAAAGGCAAACAATCATAAAATGTATCAACTAAATAAGTTTTCCCTCGACCAACGCCACCCCAAAAATAAAGTCCTTGTATGGTTTTGGTTTCAGATGAGGCAACAATGCGCTTCCAGCGATTAAGCACCTTCTTAAATCCTTCAACGGGTAAGGGTTTATTTTGAAGATCTTCATAGAGACGCTGTAAGTTTTTTACCGCATTTTCCTGCGCATCGTCATGTAAAAAATCATCACGAGTTAAATCTTCATTATACTTATCTAGAGGTGAAAGCTTGATCATTTATTGGCCACTTATATTTTGTTTCACAAAGTCTTTACAGGACTAATGAAATATTTTCTTGAAATTAACAAATTCGCAATCATATTCATTAGGTAAGCGCGAACAGAAGCGCTATTATACAAAATAAGTTCCTATATTTTTACTAATTTTATTGAATATAACGAGGGTTTGACACTATGGATATAGTTTTAGCAATTTTTCTTTTATTAGTTGGTGCGGCAATAGGTTTTGTTGCTAGTCGTTTTTTATCTGCATCAGTCCAAGACAACCAGAAACTTAGTGAACGCGTTAGTAATAGTGAAGCCGCTTTAGCGCAATATAAACTCGATGTTGCAGAACATTTAGATGATTCAACAATACTTTTGGACAAAATGAATAGCACTTGCCAAACAGCCATGTTGCAAATGGAAAAAAGTACGCAGTTATTAAAACAAGCAACACCTTCAGACGTTGATGGCATGCCTTTTTTCTCAAAAGAAACACAAGAACAACTTGCACAAACCGTATCATTACGTCACAGCCGAGCCGAACGTAAGAGTGAAGAAACAAGCACAGAACCACCACTTGACTACTCAGGTCAAGCGAGTGGACTTTTTGCCGACAAGAAACAAAGTGTTACAAATGTAGGCTAATGTTCTTTGGAACTAACGCACACAGCATAGGTCTTTAGTTAAGTATAAAATTACATTAATCATTTATGTTTATAAGAAGGTTGTCTCTTTTATGAAAAAACTGTCTGTTTTAGCAACAAGTATTCTTCTTTCCGGCTCTATTGCCGTGGCAAGTTTGCCCGTCCAAGCCAATTTACCTTTTTCCGTTAGTGGTCAACAGTTGCCAAGTTTAGCGCCGATGCTAGAGAAGGTTACTCCGGGTGTCGTGCTAATTTCGGTTACCGGTACCCACGAAGATAAATCTAAAGTACCAGATGCTTTAAAGTTTTTCTTTGGTAATCCTCAACAAAACCAAGCAAGAAAACGTGAATTTCGAGGTTTAGGCTCAGGGGTCATTATTGATGCTGCACAAGGCTACATAGTTACTAATAATCATGTCATCAATGAAGCTGATGAAATTCAAATAACGTTAAAAGACGGTCGTCAAATCACCGCCAAGAGAATTGGCTCCGATGCCAGTAGTGATATCGCTTTACTACAAATAGACGCTGAAGATTTAATTGAAGTAAAATTAGCTGACTCAGATGATATACGAGTTGGAGACTTTGCTGTTGCCATTGGTAGCCCTTTTGGTTTAGGTCAAACCGTCACTTCAGGTATTATAAGTGCTTTAGGACGTAGCGGATTAAACGCGCAGAATTACGAAGACTTTATTCAAACTGATGCTGCTATTAACAGCGGTAATTCAGGTGGCGCACTCATTAACTTACACGGTAAACTTGTTGGCATTAATACGGCGATATTAGGCCCTAATGGTGGCAATGTGGGTATTGGCTTTGCCATACCCAGTAATATGGTCGATAACATTGTTAGACAATTGATTGAGTTTGGCGAAGTTCGCCGCGGTGTACTTGGCGTGTTAGGCCGAAGTGTCAATGGTGAAATCGCCAAGGCACTAGAACTCGAGTCGAGCCAAGGTGGCTTTATCGAGCAAGTCGTTGCTGATTCTGCTGCTGCCGATGCCGGTATTGAGTCCGGTGATGTTATTACCAAAGTGAACGGAAAAGTGGTGAAAACGTTTGCCGCCATTCGAGGAAAGATTGGCTCGATTGGCGCAGGCAAGTCTGTTGAATTAACGGTCATCAAAAAAGACGGCTCAGAAAAGACTTATGACGTTACGCTTAAAAAACAAGAAACAGCAAAAGTAGAGGCCGCAAGCATTCACAGAATGTTAGATGGCGCTGAACTTGAAAATAGTACGAATGATCAAGGTATTGATATTAAGTCAGTCGAAGAAGAAAGTCCCGCCGCCGCTATTGGTTTACAAAGAGGTGACGTGATCAGCGGAATAAACCGCACGCGTATAAAGTCTATAGGTGAATTACGCAGTTACTTAAATGATAACAAAGGGGTTTTTGCGCTCAATATTGTCAGGGGTAATAGCACATTATTTTTAATGATCCGCTAACACCGCAAGGGTGATAATGGACTTATCTAAAGGCTCTTTATGAGCCTTTTTTATTTTTCAAACTATAAGATTAAAGCAGACCTATGCTATGCTAGCGATATTAAACACTCATCATAAAAATTAATTTTGAACATAATAAACCTAATAAAATACATTGTTCGTCCAGCCAGTTATGGCGTGATGTTAGCTGTCACTTTACTTCTATTAGTGCCAGAGTTACGCAACAACACTTTGCAAGTACTACAAAACAATCAACCACAACAACAACCATTATCTTATGCAAAAGCAGTAAGTACCGCCAGTCCTGCTGTTGTTAACATCTATTCAGAAGATATAAGCACTAGCCCTGTCTATGGTGCAAAAGCGAGAAGATCTACCCGCTTAGGTTCAGGGGTTATTATGGATTCTAACGGATATATATTAACTAATTTTCACGTCGTACAAAATGCTGATTTAATTAATGTTGATCTGCAAAATGGCCAACGTTTTCCTGCAGAACTTATTGGTTATGATACTTATACTGATTTAGCCGTCCTTAAAGTAGACACAGCGAACCTACCGGTTATTCCACAAAGAGCTGATTTACAATCACTTGCTGGTGATGTGGTTTTAGCGATAGGTAATCCACTAAATTTAGGACAAACAGTGACTCAAGGCGTGATAAGTGCCACAGGTCGTAGCGGTTTAAGTGTCATTAATTATTTAGAATTATTACAGATGGACGCGGCCATTAATGATGGTAATTCCGGCGGCGCGCTTATCAATACTAATGGCGAGCTGGTAGGTATTAATTCAAGAAAGTTCATTGATACAGAAAGGAATATTCAGGGAATATTTTTCGCCGTTCCTTATTCACTCGCCCATAAAGTGATGAGAAAAATAATTGCTAATGGTCGGGTCATACGTGGCTACTTAGGCGTAAGTATCAACTCGCTACCAAACAACTTTAAAGGTTTTACTATTGCTGGCGTTGAAAAGAACAGCCCTGCCTTTAGAGCTGGCTTACAACCGGGTGATATCGTTTACCAGATTAATAATGTCGCCATTAGTTCATTTATACAAGCACAAGATATTGTGGCTGAAACTCAACCTGGCACCGTATTACCTTTTAAATTAATACGAAAGAAACAGTTAATAGAAGTATCTGTCACTATTTCTGAAAAGGCAAAAGATTAGCCAGTGATTAAATGATAATGCCAAATGTTTTTTATCTCTTGCGCCAAAAGTTAACAAAAATTTGGCGCTGTTGATAAATAATTTGCCTAGCTCGTTCAGCTCAGCTCAGCAAGACAGTGATTAAATTATAACGCCATGGGTGTTTTATCACTTGGCTAAAAATTAACTAACATCCGGCGCTGTTGATAAACAATTTGCCTAGTTCGTTCAGCTCAGCAAGACAGTATTGATTACGGCCATTGTTTTTCGCCTGATAGAGTAAACTGTCCGCTTTTTTCATAACATTAGCGACAACAACAGACTGAGACGACTTAACCACCACAGCACCAACACTGACTGTTAATTGTGGCGACACACTAGAATATTGATGTTTGATTTTTTTATCTTTGATCGCTTGAGCAATATTACTGAGCATAATTTCAGCGCCCGCTTTATCACAATCAGGTAAGATGAGCACAAATTCTTCACCACCATAGCGTGCGATAAAGTCTCGTGGTCTTACACAGATTTCACGAAGCGCCTGTCCAACTTGCCTTAAAGCAACATCGCCAGCGCCATGACCGTAGCCATCATTATATTGTTTAAAGTAATCTATATCGAGAATTGCCACGAGTAAATTGGTATGCTCATATTTATTTGCTGCAACTTCATCTTTTAAAACAAGATCCATCTTACGCCGGTTATTAACCCCTGTTAAGGCGTCAATATGAGCAATTTCATCTAACATTTTACGTTGACGAATTAATTCTAAATGCATCATCACGCGAGCAATAACAATGTTGGGTTTAAAGGGCTTATAAATATAATCACAGCCGCCTAAATTAAAACCACGCTCTTCATCATCATCATTAGCTAAACCTGTGATAAAAATGACCGATATATTGATTGTCTTAGGATCATTTTTCAAAGAATCGATGACCTCAAAACCAGAAATATCAGGCATAATCACATCTAATAAGATAAGATCAGGAAGATGTTTTCTAGCAAGTTCTCTGGCTTGTTTACCATTTTTCGCAAAAATAATTTTTGCTTGTTCCTGCAACAACTCTTTTAGCATTTTACGGTTTGCTTTATCGTCATCAACAATTAAAATGATTTGCTCTAAAGTTTTCATTTTCCGCTATCAACTTTTTCTTTTAAAACAGATAATAATCAAGCCAAACTTGACCCACTAATACTCACTTGCCCTTGAGTCGACTAATAGACAAGTTTATTCCTTAATGCTTCGATACGGTTTAATGCGCTAGCGTATTCGATATCTTCAACTAATTCGACAATATTATCAACAAGTTCAACGAGATCACTTCCTCGGGTATATTCGAGTAACTGTGGTAATAAGTCTTCGACTTCTGCATCTTCTTTTTTAAGTAAGTCGACAATAGAATTTAACAGTACGAGTAGTAACTCTTTGTTAATGGCCTTTTTAGGCTCATCACTTAATAAATCTGTATTGCTATTAGTCAAGGTCGCTAAGGCTGATAATATCTTCTGGTGTTCTGTTATCAGTTGTCTCATGAGTGATAAACAGTTCTCAGGTTGCTCTTTTATTTTTCCTTCTAGCTCTGCTGATAACTCAGCTAAACAGAAGGCACCAATGTAAGCGGCATTAGATTTCAAAGAATGAACCATGCGATATAAACTTTCAACGTCTTTATCTTGGTAAGCTTGCTCTATTTTTTGAGGAATTTTTAGGGTACTTTTATGAAAGTCGATAACGAGTTTTTGATAAATATGCTGTCTGCCACCCATCGCCTGCAAGGCTTTCGCACTGTTTAAGCAACTCAGTTGTGCAATGCGATCCATTAATGTTTTTTCGGGGTTATCCGAAATCAACTCAGTAATATCAATATTTTGCTCTTTAATATCGACAGATTTGTTTACCACGGCATTAATTTTATCACTTAAGTATTTTGCCATTAAACTAAATAACGCGTTAGGGTCAATCGGTTTAGTGAAATATTCATTCATACCGGCTGCCAAACATTTATTGAGCTCATCTGGCATCGCGTGAGCTGTCATAGCAATAATAGGCAGCTTTTTAAATTGGGCTTGTTTTCTAATTTCTTGTGTGGCCGTTACCCCATCCATTTCAGGCATTTGAATGTCCATCAAAACTAAGTCATAACTTTTATTGGCTAATTTCTCTAAGGCGACAAGGCCATTTTCTGCAACATCAACATTCGCTTGGGTATCTTCTAAAAACCCTAAAACAACCTGTTGGTTTAACTCATTATCTTCAACTAATAATATGTCAGTTGTTGAAAAGTCCATTAAACTTGCATTTTTTATGCTGTAAAAGTCTTCATCAGGGGAGATTTTCAATACGTCCATCATCGCCTCTAATAGCAAGCTGGCATTAACAGGTTTCTCTAAGAAGCCATCAATACCCGATGAATGTGCTAACGGCATGGCATCACTTTTATCAAATGCCGTCACCATTAACACTGCTCGAACGTTATATTGATTTTTATCATCTTGTATCGCTTTAGCAAAAGCAATACCGTCCATTTTGGGCATACGCCAATCAGTAATAACCAAGTCATAAGATTTATGATTACTTTTTGCCGTTGCTAACAATGCTAATGCTGTTTCTGCGCTGGCTACGGCGGTAATTTCACAATGAAACTCTTGTAACAACTCAGTAATAACATTCAAGCAAAGCTCATTATCATCCACCACTAAAATATTAAGTCCTTTAATAGCGTCAATATTTATCAGCTCATTGCCCGGTAAATCGCTTTTTTCACAGACAATATTAAAGCTAAATTTACTGCCTTTTCCTAACGTACTCTCAACCCAAATCTCACCACCCATCAAACCACTTAACTCTTTACAAATGGATAAGCCTAAACCTGTGCCACCAAATTTTCGTGTAATTGAACTGTCTGCTTGGGTGAACGACTGAAAGAGGTTATTCATTGTTGATTGTTCGAGACCTATACCCGTATCACTCACACTAAATTCAAGCGTAAGCTGATTACTATCATCAGCCATTAATGACTGTTTAGCCAGACCGACCTCAATAAGGATATGTCCTTGTTCGGTAAACTTAATAGCATTACTCACTAAGTTAACTAAAATTTGCTGCAGGCGAACCGGATCAGACTTGATATGTTTTGGCACATCACTATGTACTTTAACAATAAGCTCTAAATCTTTAGCATGAGCACGCAACGCACAAATATTATTGGTTTTCTTAATTAAGCCACCCATATTCATTGTTACCGACTCTACTGACATTTTACCGGCTTCAATTTTGGAGAAATCTAGAATATCGTTAATTAGCCCTAAAAGCGCTTGAGAAGCGTCTTGGGTTTTGCTAATTAAGTCTTTTTGATGGGGATTTAAATCCGTTTTCAGCGTTAAATAACCTAAACCGATAATAGCATTCATCGGTGTGCGAATTTCATGACTCATTTTAGCTAAAAACTCACCTTTTGCTTGCATCGCATATTCGAGTTCAACGGTACGCTCAGCGACTTTCGTCTCTAAACTGCGGTTAATATCTAGCAAGGTTAAATGCGTTTCAACACGCGATAATAGTTCGTATTTTGAGATAGGTTTAGTTAAATAATCATTACCGCCAGCAGAAAAACTTTCAACTAAGTCAACGACTTGATTTTTAGCCGTTAAAAAGATCACCGGTAACTCATTAACTGAATATTTTTCTCGAAGTTTTCGACAGACTTCATAACCTGAAATTTTTGGCATCATGATATCAAGTAAAATTAAATCAAATGGGCGTTCCCCCGCCAACAAGCCTTCACTCGCTTGTTCAATAAGCGCTAAAGCTTGCTCACCACCTTGGGCTTGAAAAAGCTGATAATCCAGTGGCAATAAATAGTTATTTAAGACTTGACGGTTAATCGGATCGTCATCAACGATTAATACTCGAAAATCATTATTCTCCTTATTGGTCGTACTATTTTTCGGTGATAAAATATCAACAGGAAAGTAGTCAATAGTGTCATCTAGGGCCTGTAATCGTGATAACTGTTGCTTAGTTTGCTCATGGTTTACATCCCCCACGGCGATAAGTTCACTTAATTCACTATCACTTATATCGTAAATCGGAAGCGTGAAGCTAAATATGCTGCCTTTATTCTGTGTCGAGCTTACCGTTATAGTACCGCCATGTAACTCAACAAGCTGTTTAGAAACCGCTAAGCCTAAACCTGTGCCACTTGCGGCACGCGTCTCGTTACCCGTAACTTGTTCAAATGATTTAAAAATAGTCGCCAAATTTTCTGTTGCAATCCCAATCCCAGTATCACTGATATCAATACAAACAAATTGCTGTTCATCAGTACGGCTATTGCCCACTAATTGCGCAGAAATAGTCACTGTACCTGATGGGGTAAACTTAATGGCATTGCCAACTAAATTAAAAAGAATTTGCTGCAAACGGTCCTCATCAGCTTTGACCGCAGGGAAATCTTTAGCAATATTATTAATTAGTTCAATGTCTTTTGTTTTTAATGTGGCTCGAGATAAAGTAAAGACCACATCAACCATACTGTTAATATCAATTGCAGAGGTCTGTATTTGTAAACCATGATTTTTTAATTTTGAAAAATCTAAGATATCATTCACTAAGTTTGATAACCGTCGACCACTCGCCACCACCATGGATAGGTCATGATTCGCTTTTTCCGGCAACTGCCCAGCAACACCGTCAATTAATGACTCGGCTAAACCAATAATACCGTTTAAAGGAGTACGTAATTCATGGGAAGTATTAGCTAAAAATTCATCTTTTAATTTATCAACACGGGTTAAACGTAAATTAATGGCTTGCTCTTTTAAACGTTGGTAATTCAAACGATATATATAAGAGATTAGCGCGCCAATACCGACCATAAAATAAAAAGTAAACGCCCACCAAGAAAGCCATGGCGCTGGTAATACCGTAACGTTTAATGACTTCCCTTGTTCGTTCCAGTAGCCGTCACCATTACTGGCTTTTACCCGAAAGACATAATCGCCTGCGGGTAAATTGGTGTAAGTGGCTCGGCGATTTTTTGCATCGGTATAAACCCATTTTTCATCAAAGCCTTCAAGTGTGTAAGCATATTTATTACTCATTGGCTCAGAAAAGTGGAGAGCTGAAAATTCAAAAGTGATCAGTTTTTCAAGGTGAGTTAACGTTAGTTGTGTTAATTCATTGATGACGGCATCAAGCATAAATGGCTGTTCAGTTTTATTGCCACTTTCTTCATATGAGCCCACTTTAACCGTTTCGTTATGTACCAAAAAATTGGTTAGGACAATGTTGGGTAATCTGGTGTCGTCTTTAATATCTTGTGGATAAAAATGGTTATAACCATTAACACCACCAAAAAAAAACTCACCCGATTTGCTTTTATAATATGAAAGTGTGGCAAACTCCTTTGATTGAAGTCCATCGGTAACATCATAGTTTTTAAAATTTTCTGTTTCTGGATTAAAGTGTGACAAGCCATTAGTCGTACTCAACCATAAGTGACCTTGTTCATCTTCTAAGATGCCATAAATAGTAGAACTGGCAAGACCATGTTTTTCTTTATAATGGGTGAACTTTTCTGTTAATGGGTCAAATTTATTTAAACCATTTGAAGTCCCCAACCATAAAATACCGTCACTCGTTTGATGAATTGCATCAACAAATTGATTACTAAGGCTATTGTCATTTTTGGGGTCGTGCTTAAAGTGCGTAAAAGTATTCGTTTTAGGATCAAACTTATTCAAGCCACTAAACATGGTGCCGAGCCAAAGAAAGCCTTTATCGTCTTTATGTATCGCCCATATATTATTTCCTGACAAAGAATTTATATTGTTAGGATCGTGCATAAAGCGAGTAAACTTTTTAGTGCGCGTATCAAATTTATTGAGACCGCCCCCCCAAGTACCTATCCATAAAGTATGCTCATTCTCTTGAAAAATAGGTAGTATTTTATTATGGCTAATACTGTTTGGATCATCAGGATTATGCATAAAGCGCGTAAAAACTTTTGTTTTAACATCAAAAAGATTTAAACCACCACCAACGGTACCCACCCAAACACCTTGTTTTTCATCATTGATTAACCAAGTAACCGTATTCGATCCTATGCTATTATTATTGGTCGGATCATGTAAATATTGATGATATTCGCCTGTCGTTTTGTCATATTCATTTAACCCTGATTGATAGGTTGAAATTAATAATTTATCGGTAGAGTGTTCCAAAAAGTGAAAAAAAGCACCACCTTGTAAGTTATTATTTTTTGTAACATCTTGTACTGTATGGTTAAATTGTTCTCTAGATACGTCATATTTATCAATACCATTGATATATGTACCTATCCATAGGTTATTTGCATTATCATTAATAATGGCTCTGATATCATTGTCGATTAAGCTATCAGGGTTTTTCTTGTCTGATTGCAGGTGCTCAATACTTTTGCTGATGAGGTTATAGCGATAAAGCCCCTTATTCCTAGTCGTTATCCATAAGTCTTTATTATTCGGTAATAAAAATGAGGTAATATGGCTACTAGCAAGTTCATTAATTAATGTGTTGTGATCACTAAGCAAACCACTTTTCTTGTGGTATAAATACAAACCATTTTCAGTGCCCAACCATAATGTATTATCGTCATATTCGAAAAGGCTGGTGATACTTTGCTCTTTCAACTCTACTTTCACAGCGTTCAGCGTCTTAGCTTTCACATCAAAAAAACTAAGTCCACCTTGAGTACCCAGCCATAAATCATTGTTGCTATCTTCGAGAATAGCTTGAATATTGTTACGTAAGGCATTATTTTCTTCACTCTGGTGGGAGAATAGAACAAAACTTTCGCCATTAAATTTATTTAATCCATTTTTGGTGCCTACCCATACGCTACCAAACTTATCGGCAGTTAATGTTTGAACAATATTGTTACTCAAACTATTATTTTGTTTGTTGTCATGTAGAAACGTAGTAAATAACTCGGTACTTTTATTAAACCTATTTAAACCGTTTACTGTTCCAAACCATAAATTTTCATTGCTGTCTTGGGTAATCGATAAAACATTATTATTAGATAAACTATCAAGTTTATCGCTATTGCTGCGGTACACTTTAAATTGATAACCATCAAAGCGATTAAGACCATCAGTAGTACCAGCCCAAATAAAGCCTTGTTTATCGTGATAAAGAGCTTGCACTGATGCTTGTGATAACCCTTGGTCGCGAGAGAAGTGATCAAAACTATACTTCGAGTTTTCTGCATAGCTGTGTAGCGACGTAGCACATAATAGGATGAGGGAAAGTAATTGAATTAAGCAGCGCATTTGTTTCTTCTTTTTATAAATAATGATTCAAGTAAGCTGGTATGTAGCTTAAATATAAAGTTTGACATCAACAAGTTATAATTAAAATTATCACTTGACAAGAAATTCAATTAATTACTATGCTATTGCAGCTTTATTTCAATGTACTGGTATAAAGTAAGGTAAATAATACCTCTAATCTAAGGATAAAAATATGTCTAATAATAAAAGTAACGCAGATCATCTACATGACGCTGGAGTAGTGAACAAAGCAGAGCTAAGTGATGAACATCTAAAAGCCATCGATAGTTTATCAAAAGAAGAAGTTGCACAATTAGAGTCTATTCATAAAAGTGCGAACAAAGGCAATGATAAGCCTGTTGGCGTTATTGTTTAATGGAAAAAAAGAATACGTTAACGCATTATCAACGTTTAAATACAAACCTTTTGTTAATGAAAATGCGAGCAGGGGCTGTAAATAGTACTTTTACTCAACTTGCTTGTTACCCTGATGTTTGTATAGAACAAGCCATCGTAAATTATAAAATATCAACGACATCTACAGAGTTGATGAAAGAAGTTATTCGTTGCGCTAAATTACGACCTGAAGACCCTATATCAAAACCCCTTATTGCTTACATGGAACAACATATTCCTGAAGAGCTTAATCACGACGAGTGGTGCTTAGAAGACTTAGAAGTACTTGGGGTGCCCAGAGAGTCTGTTATCAATAAAATACCTTCAACCAATTTAGCCGCCTTAATTGGTTCACAATATTACTGGATCCGCCATGCTGACCCGATTGCCTTTATGGGATACTTGGCCTGTTTAGAGGTGAACCACCCTACCGTAGAATATGTTGAAACATTAATTGAAACTTCAGGTCTACCGGCAGCAGGCTTTAACAGTTTAATGCATCATGCCAAAGTTGATTCACATCATAAGCAAGATATTATCGATACGATAAACGCTTTACCATTAACGCAAGAGCAATATAAATTGATGGAACTAAGTGCTTTTCAGACTTATCGCTATGTCGCTTTAGTGATGGAAGATGTTTGTCGGGTAGCACCCGTTCAACAAAAAACGAGTACTTAATATCAAGGTTCGTTATTATTCTTTGTGGTAAGAAAAGTATTTATCTGATTATTTTTCACATAATTTGGTAACTGTTTTTTATATCCACTCACACGATGGCAACCGCCTTTGCTGCTTTATCTAAATTCAAATATCCTGAAGGATAATCTTTTACATCGGGTAATTTTGGCGTTTTCCCTTTTAATGCAAGTGCTAAATAACAGTGACTTAATGATAGCAACAATTTATTTTTTATCAGTATTGCTAATGCTTTATTCACGTTGATGTCATCATTAGGGAGTGCTAACTCGGCTAACTTACTGATCAAACGACTTTTTGACACTGGCTCTTCACATAATCTGTAAATACATGCTGTTAAACCTGATAATTGATGGGTAACGTTAGTAGCCACTTTACGGGTGTCAATAACAACAATATTTTCGCCTTGGTCGCTCATATAAAGTAAGGGTACTGAGCTACCACTCCACTGCTGTGACCATAGCGTAACTTGCTCTTGTAGTAACTTATGACCCGCTACATTGTGAACATTACCAACAGTTAAACTAAAAACAGCTTGATTTTTTGTTGATTTCTCATCAAAAAAATAGGCGATATTAGCAAGTTCATTCTCTGTTAAAGGATAAATATACTGATAACTTTGTAATGGTTCAAGCGTTAGGCCGTACTTTTTAGGGTCTTTAAAATAAGGGCTAAAGCGCGGATAGCGTATTTTAATCAGTTCATGATAAGGTGGTTGTAAGTGCATAATAAGCGGCAGTATTTTTGCCATTTCATCATACCAATGGTCTTTTTCATTTGGCGCTCCACATAACAAATTCCATGAGACCCTCACACCAAAATTTAAGCTCCATTTAAGTGCAGAAACATTTTGAATACCTGTAGCACCTTTAGCAACGAGCTTTAAAAAATCGTCGTGTAAACTTTCAAAGCCAGGTTGTATCCATTTTACCCCAGCATCAGCTAGTTGAGCGACATGCTCTTTTTTCAGGTTAGACTTTGTTTCATAAAAAATATTATATTTTTGTTCCTTACTTAATGCAGGTAGCACTGTTTTCATGTATTCCATCGGTAAAATATTATCAACAATTTCTAATTTATTAATGTTGTATTTTTGATGAAGCTCCTCAAATTCAGCTAATACTGCTGACGAAGACTTTGAGCGATGCGTCATGCTAACACCGTTTAAGCCACAAAAGGTGCAATGCTTTTTGGCTCCCCACCAGCATCCTCTCGAGGTTTCAGCTAACAACCCCGGATGAATACTTGCCGTTAAATCTAAATGATTTAACGTACTAAAATAGCTGTCGTAAATGGGGATACCTACCTGAGCCATATCTTCAATATAACCACGTGGTGGCTTGGTTGACACCTTGTTTTGTGAGAGCAATAAGTCATTATTTTTTTGGCAAATAAAACCATGCGGTAAGTTATGCGTGCCAATAAATTCATTACGCATCAGCTTATCAATGAACTTACCGATAACGTCGTCACACTCACCTGAAAAAACGTAATCAACCCACGGAAAAGACTCACTGATGGTTTGCCCCATAATACTTTCACAATTTGCCCCTCCCAGCATTGTTACTACATTGCTATTTTTTTCTTTGATCATGCGTAGTAACGCCAAAGAGGCACAATTTTGTTGGAAGGTAGAAGTACAGGCTACGACTTTCGGTGAGTCTGCTAGGATGCGATCAGCTAATTCAGCAATATATTGTTCCGCTTTATTTCTAGTGGATAAAAGTTGCTGTTTTATGATGTCGGTCAAATCAGTGAATAGCCCAAAGAAACCGTCGTCATCACGTTTTTTGTCCGGAAAAGCACCACGAGAAAATGTCCATTCGCCAATGAGATGTTCAAAAAAAGAGTTGTCTATTTGATCATAAAGTTCAAGGCCAATTTTTGTCGAGAATTCAACATTGCCATATATTGTTTCTACTTGGTGACCATATTTATTAATATAATTTTCAATAAGCCCCAGTGCTAGAGAAGGCCGAGTAATTGAAGAATACGGCATATTGATCAAGTAGATAGTTGAAAGCATGAAAGAGACAAGTCTTATTAAATTTAATTAAACGATATATTAACAACTAAAATTATTTTTCGCTTCCTTTAATATCTTTTGTATAAAGGACAAAGTTTGTACACTTTTATCGACCTAACAAAACAAATATTGTATCTTTAGTCATTGTTATTGTTTATAAAGTTAAAAAAGACATGGAAGCCTTGCATAAAAGAACCATACAACCTGATATCCATGATCATCGTGATCACCAATTTTGTCTGCATCACGGTGACAAATCGCCCCAGTACAGCCATATAACTTGCCCAATTAAATTAAAAGAGCAAATGGCTGAAGATATTCTCCCTATGGTAGATTTACGCAAGAGTCTTACCTCTGAGATAATTAACCAAGGCTTACTTAATTCATGTTCAGCCTGTGCTATTGCAGTAGCGGCTGAACTTTATTTAGTCAAAGATAATCAGCCTTTTATTAATGAGAACATCAGTAATATCGATGCTTCACAAATGTTCATTTACTACAATGAGCGCGTAATAGAAGATAAAGTTGATTTAAATGCCCCTGTTTTTATTCGTAACGGAATTAAATCTTTGTTTAAAAACGGCATTTGTTCAGAAGTCTCTTGGCCTTATCCTGAAACAACATTACCCAAAAGCATTAAAAATATTATTAGGACAGGCAGCGTTGCAGAAATTACAGCAGCGATAGCAAAAGCACTAAAAGACAATGAAACCGAATTACATGCTGCTATTTCACAAAGCCCCTCGATGCAGGCACTCACACAAGCAAAAAAACATATAATCAACCGTTATTGCAAATTAACCCTAGATAACGGTTTGCTAGACCTAAAAATGTCTTTGTCGAAAGGCTTTCCTGTTATTTTTGGCATGATGGTACCGAGAAGTTTTTATTTAACACCGGCGAGTGGTATTTTTACTATGCCTTCCCAAAATGAAATTAGGCTCGGTGGTCATGCCTTACTAGCGGTTGGATATAATGATGCCGCGCAGCACTTTATTGTTAGAAATTCATGGGGTGAAGAATTTGGCGACAAAGGCTATTGCTATATACCTTATGATTTTTTTATTGGTAAATATAACACCAATCAAATAAGTCAGCCTGAAGAGACACAAGATAACACCTTTAGCTTTTGGTGCCTGACTCATGACTAATTACTGGGTAACAAGTTATGAGTCATCGGTGTGACCATTTAATGGCATTAATCTTAGGTAGATAAACTTAGATACATAAACTTAGATACATTAGCCTAACCATCAATCAATACCGTTAATATTTGCGGATTATTGTGCAATGTTCGATGCACAGGACAACGGTCAGCTATTTCCATTAATCGTTTTTTTTCATTATCACTTAACGGCCCAAACAACTGAACTTTGCGAAGTAATGATTCTATCTTTTCATCATGCTCTGACGCTTTGTCTGCATCATTTAAATAATTACGCTCGTGGGATAAAGAAACTTCAACGTGCTGAAGCGGAATTTTTTTGTGGTCGGCATACATACGGATGGTCATTGCCGTGCAAGTACCTAGAGCAGCAAGTAAATGTTCATAAGGATCTGGACCTGAATTCTTCCCGCCTGACTGAGTCGGTTCATCCGCATACCAGTGATGGCTATCACTAAAAACTTCCTGCTGAAATTTGTGATCAAGCTCAGCAACCAAAACATGTCCCTTTGTAATGTTAACAGTCGAGATTTCAGGCGCGGGAAGATAACGACTCGCCCACCCTGAAATTGTTTGAGCAACATATTCACTATCAATTGATTTGGATAAAAGGTGATCAGCGGTATCTAGGCTAACAAAACTTTTAGGGTGTTTTGCCGCTTTGTAGATTTTCTCTGCATCTGAAATATCTACGGTTAAGTCAATCGGAGAGTGTAAGACCAATAAAGCTTTATTCAAGTGTTGTATATGTTCTGTCGTTTGATTACGTAAATCATCCAAAAATTGCTTCTTAATTGTAAATTCACGAGAACCTAAACTCACTTTCGCCGAACCGCTTTGTTCAATTTTATCAAGGTGTGCATCAAAGTTATGTATAACATGGCTTACCTCATATGGGGCACCAATCGTTACTACGGCTTTAACTTTTGGAAGTTGTGAAGCCATAGCTAAAACAGCCGCGCCACCAAGACTATGACCTATTAAAAGTTGAGGAGCTTGATAATTTTTTTCAAGGAAGTGAGCGGCTGACAGTAAATCTTCAGTATTGGATGAAAAATTAGTATTGGCAAAATCACCGTCACTATTTCCTAAACCAGTGAAGTCAAAACGAAAAACGGCAAAACCATGTTGCACCAAAAATCGACTAATACGCGATGCTGCCGCTATATCTTTACCACAAGTAAAACAGTGGGCAAAAAGTACATAGGCTCGAGTTTTTTGATCAGGTGTTTCTAACAAACCTGCTAGATATTGACCTTGGCTAGGAAATTCTACTTTTTTTCTCATCGGTTCTCTCCGGTGTGTTAATTAACGGCGTTAACTTACGTGCTATACGTAGATGACGTTAAGTAAGCAACAGTGGGTCGATAACCGCTTGCCAGTCGGTTAACCTTGATTGGTGATCTAACGGTACTTTACCAGCATTATTTATAAATAATGTTGGTGTTGCCCATACAGCCTTGGTGGCAGCATAACGAATAGGAGTACGAGCCTGGATGTAAGTATCGTTATTATTCATGCTGTTAATAAATTTTTCGCGGTCTACACTGGCATGCTCTTCAGAAAAATCGGCTATCAATTGAATTAAATCATAGTGAGACTTATGTAAAAACTTATCATTATAAAATTGTGCTTGTCGTTCAAATATAAATGTTGTGAAATCATAAAATTTACTGGCGTCACCCTGTGCTAACGCAAATAGCCCTAAACTCATATCCCAAGCCTGTCGGTGATTGCTAAGGGTGATTAAATGCACTCTAAGACTGACAGGCTTATCTTTATAATGTTTAGACACTGCCAGTAACGTTGGCCAGATAGTGCGAGAATGTGGGCATTGAATATCAATAAAAGCATCAAGAGTAATGAGTGCCGCTGCATCACCAAGAAGGAAACCGCTCGGGCGATGAGGAATAGGTATAGTCATTACAAATATTTCCCTGTATTACTTATCATTGATGATTATAGCTAAATAAATTACCTATGAGACTGTTGAAACTTTGCCATTGAATAACTGTTTTTCAACAAGTCGGTCTAATGCAAAGCGTCCACCATTAAAGATAACAACCAATGCGAGTAATACTCCCCATAATACATGTTCAGCATAGGCGACTGGCGCAATATCTTCTAAACTTATCACAGCAACAATATTAACAAAAAACAAACCTAAAGCAGAAAATCGACTCGCTAATCCAGCCATTAATAACAAGGGTAAAATAATTTCTGCACCCGTACCTAAATAAGCGGCTAATTCAAACGGTAGTACAGGTACTTGATATTCATATTCAAATAACATCAGTGTACTCTCCCAATCTCTGAGCTTCGTTAGTCCAGAGGCGAAAAAGGCCCAAGCAACATAAAAACGCGCAGCTAACAATGCGACGGGTTCTAACATACTAATTTTACTGGCAACATTACGATAAAAAAGGCTGGTTTGTAATAATAGATTTTGTAAAGTATCCATGGTTATTTCTCTTTAAAATAATAAATTAAGTTACGTTCAATAGCACTAATCAGCCATTGTTCAAATGAAAATTCGTTGTCATGATTTACTGCATTAAGGGCTTGTTCTAATGATTTACCAGCCAGTAAGTCATTGATAAAAAGACCTTCATTTATAGTTAATGTTGTTACTTTTGGCTGATATTCAGGACGGTAAACCATCACAAATTGTTCTAAAGGTTTTACTAATAGTGCTTGCTTTGCATTATTCATTGCCATTTTTCGTTGAAGTTCATCTTCATGATGGTGTGCATAAAAAATATCTTCTAATGGAAATGCTGTTTTCAACACGCGCACATTCTGATTAAATTCAATAAAAATATCCTTAGGTTCACTTTCACCAAGCACTTGCAATGACGTTTGTACCAAGGTCTGATCACGACCATTTAATGCACAATGAATGTGCCAATCTAGAGCAGAACAATCAGAAATATAAGGATAAATCATAGCTATTTTTGTTGTTTCTAAAAAGTGAGAAAAATTTTCTCCCCATAGAGCCCAGTCGCCTTGGTCTGGTGGCGATCTCCTTAAAAATTGATAAACTAGGTCTTCGCCAATATCACTATCTAACAATTCAAATACTGTTGGAAAACTAATCGTCAATGCTCGTTGAGCGTTAGCCAGTAGGTTTCGTCGATAAACAGTAATACCTTTAGCGTCAAAACCACATTGTTCTAAAACGGTTGAACCTTCATGCCAAATAACGTCTAGCAATGTTTGCTGGAGACTTTTATTGGGTTCATTTCTACCTCGTTCATTAATGCTTAGCTCAGTTTCAGGTTGTTCACTCATGTGCTCTTTCTCACTAATACCGCATGGGCAATATCACGCGCTTTTTTAGCTTCAGCAACCAGTACTGACCACTCGGGCAAATCGCTGTCCCATTCAATGAGTGTTGGCAGTGCCCCAAAACGGGTTAGCGCTTTTTTATAGCCTAACCAAACTTCATCAGAAACGGGGCAAGCATGATCATCAATGGTTAACTCTCCCACCAAAGGTATGCTACAACCGGCTAAGTGAATTTGTGCCACACTCGCCACGGGTAATTCATTAATATAATCAGCTATAGATTGCTGAATATCGCCGTTATCAAAATTTACACTATTAACGGCAATATTATTAATATCTAATAATATTTTTGCCCCCGTACGTTGATAGAGCTGTGTTAAAAATTCAGCCTCTGAAAGATGGCTTTCATCAAACTTTATATAAGCAGAAACATTTTCAATGATAAGTTCTCGCCCTAAAAAATCTTGTACTTTTTCAACTTGTTCACACATCGAGGCTAACGTCTGCTGAGTATGGGCAATCGGTAACAGATCACCACTGTGAATAACTTGCCCTTGTTGCTGTCCCCAAGTAAAACAGGCATGTTCAGACATAAGAAATGGGTCAATATTTTCCGTTAATTTTTTCAAACGATCCAAGTAATGCTGCGGAATGTTCTGTGCAGAGCCAAGCCCCATTGACGTTGAATGCAAACTAACTGGGTATTTCTCTCTAACTTGTTTAAGTACAGATAACGCAGCGCCGCCTTGACCAAAAAAGTTCTCCGAATGTACTTCAATAAAATCAACCTGTTTGGGCTGAGTTAGTATGTCGGTAAAATGAGGGTGCCTTAGACCAACGCCTATCATTACATTACTGTTGAATACCGACATACTCATTATTTAAGCGCCTTTCGTTGCTTTATAAAGCTTTTTAGCATCTGCTTTTGATAGTCCGCCAAGTGTTGAGCAAGTACCTTTAGTTACTAGCTTCCATTCACCTTTATCGTTATCAACCTTTGACTGACCGGCACATGAATGGGTACCCGCTAAATTTGCACAATCGTTTTGTGCCGCTTTTGCTACGCCATAACATTTTTCTTTCTTATCTGCTGCTTCTGCTGGTGCAACAATACCTGTCGAAATTACTGCAGCTAGTGCTGCACTTACTAATAATTTATTATTCATCATTTATCCTATTATTGTTTAAATGAGCAACTAGATCCGTTGCTCTAACCATTGTATTAATTGTTGTTGTGGTAAGCCACCTACACGCTGGTCAATAATTGCACTATTATTCACCAACATCAGCGTGGGTACACTACGTATACCATAATCAGCAGCTACACTTGCCATACTATCGACATCAATTTTAATCGTGTTAAATCTATTTTTCATCAGATCAGAGGCTCCTTCAACAATAGGAGACATTGTTTTACAAGGTCCACACCATGAAGCAGTAAAATATAACAGTGAATATTGATGCTGAGATAATAGATCATCAATTGAGTCATCTAATGTTAGTTGTTTCATCATCAAGCCTTACCTAATGGGTGAGTATTAGTCGTAAATTTTTTCAATTTGCGCTTCTGTTAACCCTTTAATATCGGTCCAATTAGTCTGAGCGGTTTCAATATAACCCGGAATATCTGTTACCCATTTTTTTTGCACGTCTTTATTGAGGTTTAAATATAATTTGTCACCACGGATATGCCAGGCCATCGGATCGGTATCAAATTTTTTATTCATCGTAACGCCAAAGGCACAGAAACCACCGTACTGTGGTGCATATTTACTTGGCTCAGATTTAAAAAGGTCACGGTTATCTGCCGTAGAAAACTGGTAAATAGCGCCGTTGTAAGCTGCAGTGAATTGATCTGAGCCTTTCGTTGGTGAGCCTTTAGTAAAATAAGATACCGTATCATAGCCTTTAATCGCTAAATCATTGCCATTGGCATTTACTTCAATATTCGCTGCAAAACTTAAACTGCTAACTAATAAGGCAGAAGTCGCAAAGGTAGATTTTATCAATGTTGAAATTTTCATTTTGTTGCTCCAGTAATTAATTTTTACTCTGTCATGTTCAAAGTTTGTTTATTAATAAGGATGTTTCCTTGGTTGATAATATAGGCCTTTCAATTACCTAAAAGGAATGAGATAGTCCTAACTTTGAACCCTATCGTCCAGAATAGGTATAAAGAGAGATAAAATGGATCAACTTTCAGTCATCTTGCAACGCTTTTCGATGAATACTGAGGTTTTCTTTACCGGAAATTTATGTGGTATTAGTAATTTTAATCGCGAGCAAAATCAGGGACACTTGCACTTACTTCGCAGTGGAGAGTTAACGCTGATTGATGAGCGGGGTAAACCTCAATTAATTAATGAACCGACCGTGTTATTTTTCCCAACACCTCATGCTCATCGTATTATTGGTAGTGAGCATAATCCTCCTGAATTAGTTTGCGCTAACATCATCTATAACGAAAGTTCCTCTAATCCCATTGCTAATGCTCTGCCTACGAGAATGTCCTTTACACTTGGCGAAGACGAAAAACTGAAACAAACTGCAGATTGGTTATTCGAAGAAGCGTTTCACGAACGATGTGGACGACTTCCTATGATTAATTCGTTAACCAATATCTTTCTTATTCATGTACTTCGCCATGTACTCGATAACAATATTATGCAGCACGGATTACTCGCAGGATTAGCCCACCCTCAAGTATCGAGGGTATTATTAGCTGTTCATGATGCGCCACAGCATCAGTGGAGCTTAGAAGAAATGTCTGAGCTTGCAATGATGTCCCGTTCAAAATTTGCAGATATTTTTAAATGTACTGTTGGTCAAAGCCCTGGAGATTATTTAATTGATTGGCGTATTGTTGTGGCTAAAGGCTTATTAAAACAAGATAAATCTGTGGCATTAGTGGCTAATGCAGTTGGTTATGAAAATGGCTCGGCATTAGCACGGGTGTTTAGAAAAAAATTGGGAATATCCCCAAAGCAGTGGCTTGAACAAACACGCTAACTTAATTTGACTATGTGACATGACTTACCTTTTCAACGCAGCCAAAATTGGCTGCTATTAATGAAGTTATCTTTAATAATAAAACCAGCTATTGAAAAATAAATTATAAATAAAAATTTATGCAATACTGATATATTTTTATTTAACCGCCAAACCGCGAACGAAAAACATTACAATTTTTATTTGCTTAAACACTTAGCTTCAATATGATCTATTGATGAGAATATAGCGGTATATGCAGGGAGATTTTTGGTGAAAGAACATTTAGTCAATAAAAGTAACGTTAGGCGACTAACAAGCGCTGATTTCGGTCAATTATCAAGTGGTGAATCGACACAACTTTTTACCCTGCAAAACAACCGTGGGACTCAGATCAGTATCACTAACTTTGGCGGCATAATCACCGCCATTAACACACAAGATAGCAAAGGTATTTTTGCTGATATCGTTTTAGGTTACGATAACATTGAAAGCTACGAACACGACCCTTATTATCTAGGTGCCATTATTGGTCGCTACGCCGGTAGAATTGAGCAAGGGACTTTCAGTATTGCTGATGAAACTTTTCAGCTGACCTTAAATGCTCCTGACAGCCAACTTCATGGAGGAAAAAAAGCCCTTAACAAGCAATTATGGCAAGCCAATACATTTCAAAATAACAGCTCGGCAAGTGTAGTGCTCACTTATACTAGCCCCGATGGCGAAGAAGGTTTTCCCGGCACCGTTACTTTTAAAGTAATTTATACTTTAGATGACGATAACCAATTCACCCTTGAATATTTTGCCCACACCGATAAAACTACTATAGTCAATTTAACGCAACACAGTTATTTCAACTTGGCTGGCCATGACAGTGGTAATATTTTAGATCATCAAGTTTATATTAATGCTAACCATTTCTTACCTATGTGTGAACGTGTCTATCCGACAGGTGAAAAAAGCCCCGTTGCTGGAACGGTTCATGATTTTACCAACGCTGCAGACCTACGCACTTTGGGCGATGAAATTAACGGTGAAGATGAACAAATAAAAATTGGCTTGGGTTATGACAATTATTGGCTTTTAAATAAAGAGTCTTTAGGGGGAGAAGTGCTTGCAGCACAAGCTGTCGAAAAATCCTCTGGCCGTTGCCTAAGTATTTATTCAGACCAACCTAGCTTAATTTTATATACCGCCAATTATATTGACGGTAGCCAAATAGGTAAAGACCATTGCCGTTACCAGCCACGCGCTGCACTTTGTTTAGAAACCCAACGCGCTAATAGTTTTCACAAGGGTTGCTCTATCGACAATGTACTATTGACCCCTGAAGCAGATTTTTATAGTAAGACTCGCTGGATTTTTTCTTGTCTTTAAAATGAAGATCACAGATAAAAAGGATCGGTGATCCTTTTTATCTGCTGGTAATTACTTAACGAAAAACATGATGAGTGCACCAGCCATTGCGCCAAATAACGCCGCAAATAATATTTGCATATTTGGGTTAAAACTATTGTCTTCTTCATCTGAAAACGCTTCATCAAGCGCTTCAAGTAAAACTATCTCAGTTTGTGCTATTTCAAAAACCGACGCGAGTCCAAGTACGGTATCTTGAGAAGCATTACCGTAACGTTCTACGCGTTGCACCGTTCTTAAGCTAATAGCGCAGGCATCAGCTAAATGTTGTTGGGTCCAGCCATTGGCCGTGCGAAGCTCTTTAATTTTTTTGGCATTAACATCCATCTTATTCACCAAACAACATAAATAAAACGTTAACGGCTAAAAAACCACAAAGTGCACCGGCTACAAAGCAACTTGGGATGAACCACCAGAGTTTATCTTTACTGAGTTGAAGACTTTTCTTTAGCGCTTTTTTAAGTGTTTTTACATGGACATCATTTTTGATTAACGTACAGTGAGTTTCACCGGTAAACATATTAACAACATGTAATTCAACTTCATAAGAGTCTCCACCAATAGAAAAATAATGAATTGATTTACGTCTAAACGACCATTTTCCAGAGACTAATACATCATCAACATAAAGTCGCTCTTTACCATTAACCGCTGAGCAATTTAAGTAAACCGTATGGTCACCTTCAATAAAGCTATAGTTGAAACCCTTGCGAAAACTTATCGTACCTTCCAAATCTCGTTTAGCCGTTGTCATATTCGGTGGTATATTTTTTTCTGAGTTTTTCTTTGTCGTGTTTTCTGCATTATTTTCCATGATGTTGCCTTAGTTAGTCTTATTGGTGTGAGGCCAGTAAAACTTTTTTCGGTAATAAAGTCTGCGTCATTGAGGTGACAGTACCCCTAAATGTCATATGACAACATCAGTGTCACATAAACTAACGTATTGAAAATATTAAACAACACAAAATAAAAGAGGGCAACATAATTGTTGCCCTCTTTTATGCTAAGTCAACCTAGTTAACTATACATCTAATAAATCTTTAATTTGTTGGGTGATTTCATCGATTCTATTAATATCTATCGGGGCAATAAAGATAGTATCATCGCCAGCTAATGTGCCTAAAATTCCGGCGGGTTCACCTAAACTGTCTAGCATTCTCGAAATCAATGGCGCACCACCAATACCGGTTTTCAAAATTATTTGCATATTATTATGCTTAACACTGACCACAACTGACTGAATAGATTGCTTTGATTTAGGTACTGCAAGCTCATCAGGTAAAATATAAACAACTTCAGTATTGGCGTTACGCATTTTAACTGCGCCAAGTTTTGACAACAAACGAGATATTTTCGCTTGTGACATGTTTTTAAAACCTTGCTTATCTAAAGCTTCAGCGAGCTGACTTTGTGAACCGTAGCATTGATCTTTTAATAAGGATTTGAATGCTAAAACTAATTCTGCTTCATTTTTTTTACGGCTAGAAATCATATCTTCGCTGGTACAGTGGTTATATTATTTTTTATTTTAAGCGATTAACACTATATTCACCTAGACAAATTTATAAAAAGTAGTGTTAACTTTGTATTTTCACTAAAGAAATAACACCTAAGGATACAAGGCTACATAAATAAAGCCTTAGCCTAAAACAAAAAAAAGTAAAAAGTGGGTAATAAACATCTGAATATAAAGACTTTTATGACAGTTCTGCGCGAGGATGTACCGTTCTTTCATTCCATTAGTATACGGATTTACCCTTCGTTGCTTTTGATTTACTGCTGAGACGCTAAGTAGCAATTTTACTTTACTCGATAGTTATACATATTTACTTGCTTACAATTTTTAAACATTTTTCAAACGCATATGTCTGACAAAACTTGCTTACATTTGTTAACATTTAGTTATATAAAAAATAATAAGAATTTATCGAAGAATCATGAACAATCATCTTCCAAAGACCGATCGCTTAATAGGCTGCAAATTATGTTGAGTAAAAACTTAATAAAAAGTACCTATCAACTCTTTTTTTTATTACTGACATTTATATCAGTACCCGTTTTAGCTGCTGATCCACAACATGAAAATGAAACTACGGTCTTTGATAAAACATTCAGCTGGCAAGCTATGGGTGGGATCTCAGGTATTTACCAACAGAGTCAATTAATGGGGGTTGAGCCATCAGAATTTGAAGATTACCTTAATATTTCACTGTTACTTGATGTTTATTACAAAGGTTTTTTTATCCAATCAAATCATCGTCGCTCTGATGCTGTCACGCTAGGAGGTGAAATAGGCTACGAACTCATTGTTGAAGACAATTGGGAACTCGATATTATCACCAAAACTTATGTACAGGGTTATCAGCCTAAAGAATTAATAAAAAATAGCGACTCTGGTATCGCCACCTTACTCGGTTTACAAGAAAGAGACTCGGGTGAAGGGTTAGGTTTTCGTTATTCCCACTTTTATGACGATGCTATTTTATCGGTCGATGTCGCCGCACTTATCACCGATGGCTGGGTGGCTGATATCTTTTATAGCAAGTTGCTTCCCTATAGAAATTGGGACATTTATCTTGGCGCAGGTCTTACCCACTATTCAGCACAAGTGACTGATTACTTTGTCGGTGTTAATAAAAATGAAGTTTCAGATATGCGTTCTTTTTATAAACCCGGTAGCAGTTATAAAGCACAATTAGAAGTATTTGCTCGCTACCCTATATCTCAAAAGTGGTCGTTTAATGGCGGTGTAACTCAAAGTTATTATTCTGCTTCTTATAATGACAGCCCTCTGATTGGCCAGCAACACTTAACACAAGTGATGTTAGGGGTACTTTATGTCTTTTAAATTTAGCAAAGGACATGCTAAAAAGTGGTTATTATTAAGCTGTTTATTCGCGGGTTTGACGTCTAGTGTCGCCGCAGAAATAACGCAGGAGAAACAAGATCAACAGCTGGAAAAATCGCCAGAAAATCACGTAAGCTTTTCAGCACAGCCAGCTAACTGTATTGCTTTGCGATATGGTAGAACCTGCTACGCTAACGTAAAAATAAATTGGACTAGCGATATTAAGCAAGATTATTGTCTATTGATTAAACAAGAAAAAACAGCACGAACAGTTCAGCAAAACATAAAATGCTGGAAAAGTAGCAATGGCAACGAAATTATTTTTAATTTTGAATCAAATAAGAAAATTGAATTCCAGCTGATGTCCTCTAAAGACAAGCAAGTTATTGCAGAAACCGCAGTAGAAGTAAGCTGGGTGCACGAAGCAACCCCAAGAAAACGTCGCTGGCGTATATTTTAATGCTAACGTCAGATGTAATAAGGATAAAAAAATGACCAGTCGAATCTTATTAGTAGAAGATGATTTAACCTTAGCTGATTGGGTTTGTGAGTATCTTCGCGAACAAAACTTTATTGTTGATCATGTCGCTCGTGGTGACTTAGTCATGGCCGCCATGGCAAAATTTCAACCACAATTGGTATTGCTCGATATTATGTTACCTGGCTTGAATGGTATTGAAGTATGCCGATTGATTCGCCAGGAAAGTCAGTTACCGATAATAATGCTCACCGCTAGAGCGGATGAGTTTGATGAAGTTATAGGCTTAGAGGCCGGCGCTAATGACTACGTAATAAAACCTGTTCGTCCACGTGCCCTACTAGCGAGAATAACGGGTGCGCTTAAGCATAGCGCTCCAACCGAATCATCTACGCAAATAATAACCTTCGGTTCACTCATTATTAATGGTGAAGCTAAGCGAGTCACCTATAAAAATGAAGAGGTGGAATTATCGACCAGTTTATTTGCCTTTTTAACTTTTCTTGCTAGCCATGCTGGCGAAGTTGTTGACAGAGACACCGTATTTAAAGCGTTAAAAAGTCGCGAATATGACGGACAAGATCGCCGTTTTGATGTGATGCTTTCAACACTACGGAAAATATTTAAAGACGATCCACAAAAACCACAAAAATTTAAAACTGTTTGGGGTAAAGGCTATTTATTTGTGGCCGATGCGTGGGCTGAATAAAAAATGAAACGCTTGTATATCAGTATGGTAGTTGCCGTGTTGGGGGCATTATTCATTATAAGTTGGGGACTAGATAAACTGGTCGCTAAACAAGGTAATGAACATGAAAATACAGAGTTAGTGGTTTACCAGAAACTCATTGATGGTTTTGAGCAACAGTTATCAAGCATAAAAGCTGATGAATTATTAGAAAAAACCAATCAATTAGCAAAGAACTTTAAAGTCAATGTTTCACTTGAAAGTACCGATAACATTGCTCTGCCACCCTCTTTACTGGCACAACTCTCAGAATCAGGTGGTTTATTACTCGCTTCTCAAGATGATGCTTATTTATTAAGAAAGATATCCTTGTATCCACAAACGCTGATACATTTACAATTACCACCGATGGTGCCAGAAAATGAACAAGAAAATCTACTTTTCACCTTGATCCTCTATCTAGGCATTTGTGGTATTTTACTGCTCTGGCTGTTGCCATTAACTCGTCGCCTTTATTTACTGACATTTGCCGCTGCTAAAATTGGCGCTGGCGATCTATCAATACGTGTTCCTTATAACCGTTTATCTTATATAAATACCTTAGAAAGCAGCTTTAATAATATGGCGGCGCGCATAGAGAAATTGGTTGCTGACAATAAAATTCTTGCCCGCAGTATTTCCCATGATATTCGCACACCTATGTCATGCCTGCGATTTGGCGTTGAAGCCGCATTAGACTGTGATGATTTAAACAAAAAAAACAACTATCTTTTGCGTATGGAAAACGAATTGACCCGCATGGAAGATATGACAACTGCTTTTCTTGACTATGCGGGTATGGAACGACAAAGCTTTCATTTAAATACCGAATTAATTGATGTCAATAATCTCATTGAACTGGTGACCAGCGACTGTCAATCATTAGCAGAACAACATAATATTAAATTAACTTGCAAGTCATTAAACATAGAGAAATTCTATTCTTTAGACTTTCATTGGTGTTATCGCGCCGCATTAAACTTAGTGAGTAATGCTATTCAGCATGCCAATTCACAAGTCATATTATCGGTAGAGCTAACCCAGCAAGGGTTTTTCATTGCGGTAGAAGATGACGGAAAGGGTATTCCAAAAGATAAACGAGACGTCATTTTTTCACCTTTTATAAAACTTGATAGTTCACGTTCACGAGAGCAAGGACACTTTGGTTTAGGGCTTGCTATTAGCGCTAAAGTGATGGACTGGCATCAAGGCACCATTAAAGTCATTGCAGGTCTTCATTTATCAGGTGCACGATTTATTTTACTCTTTCCAGCGCAGAGTCAAATTGAAAAATAATAAACATTTACAATAGTTTGCTACCAAGACAACTTGTGATGATAATAAGATAAGTGTGCTATTATCGTTATCATTTACAGAAAGAATGGCCAATTGGTGACTGCTATTTTGCATTAGTACCCTATTAAGTTAGTTGCCACCCCCTACTTACGGTAAATATGAGTAATGCTAAAGCTTTAACTTCCCATATTTATAACTTTCTATTAGTATACCGCCTGATTTCATCTTGATAAAATTAACTAAAGCCTTTTAAAATAAAGGACTATTTTGTTTTTTATTTTTCAAAACTAAACACTAGCAGTAAATAACTATGAGTAAAGTTGTTAATAACACCTCCCTAAAACAAGTGCTAACGAACTATCGATGTTCTGTTGATCAATGTAGCGTATCTCCTTTAGGGAATGGCTTAATTAATAGCACTTACTTAGTGCGGAATATTAACGATAATTTTGTTTTACAACGAATAAACAAAAACGTTTTCAAAAAGCCAGAAGACGTCATTAATAATGCGGAATTGATTAACCAACATTTATTAGCAAAAAAGCAGCAGAATTTATATTCGCTATCGCCAATATGGCAAATACCAACTATCGATAAACAACCTTTTGTTATTGATGAACACAAAGAGTACTGGCGTGCTATTGGCTACATACCGAACTGTTTTACTGTTGAAGAAGTTGAAAACCCCGTACAAGCACGGCAGGTTGGCTCAGCTTTTGCGCAATTTACAGCAGCATTAAGTGATTTTTCTGCAACATCATTAACCGAAACCATTCCTGACTTTCATAATTTATCTAAACGAATGGATGATTTAAAAACGGTAGTCAATACCAATGCTAAGCAGCGTTTATCTTCATGCCAAGCACTCGTTGATTTTTGTTTTGCACAGCAAGTTTTTATTGATGAAGTCGCTAGCCTTACCCAACAACTTCCGCTGCAAGTTACCCATAACGATACTAAAATTAATAATTTATTATTTTGTACTAAATCCAACCAACCACTTGCTGTCATTGATTTAGATACCTGCATGCAAGGATATCTTATGCATGACTTTGGTGACATGGTAAGAACTTGCTGTTCAAATTTACCTGAAGATGGCAAAAATTTAACAAAGATGGCCGTTAGATTTGATATTTACAGCGCGCTAGCGCAAGGCTACATAGAAGCTTTTGGTGACAAAATGTCGGCACTTGAACGACAAAGCTTAACAATTGGCGCACAATTATTACCTTTTATGCTCGGCGTTCGATTCTTAACTGATTATCTAGATGGAGATAATTACTTTCATGTTAAGCATCGAAGTCATAATGTAGAACGTGCTAAAAATCAGCTTAACCTTTATCAGTTGTTACATAAGGATCGTGAAAAATTGAATAAAATAACCACTGATTGTGCCCTCGCCATAAGTTAACCCCTGCTGTTGCCTTTGTTCAGACTTATAAACGGGGTAAAGTTATATTAAAGGCGACACGACCTGCTAATCAATCAATTCTACCTTCTTTATTGAGTGTTACTTTGCCACTTTTGCGATTAGAGACACAAGTTATAATGAGTGAAGAATCCAATAAAGTATCTTATATTTGACGAGTTTGACCTTGTTGTTATTGTTTGTTTTTTAACCTACATTATTTTCAAAATATAATAATAAGAATAATAATGGCTCGCTATAATAACGTCACCCCAAGGTTTGTTAAATACGCCATGTTAGCAAGCATTGCATTTATATTGATAATTGCCAGTAACTTAGTTAATAACATCACAACATTTACTAAAAACGATAATGAACAACAATTTGTGGAAGTAAGCACATTGCAAACTGGCATTGGTCAGCAGACTCGATTCTCGCTCTCTGATGGTTCAAGAGTTAAGCTCAACACCAATAGCCTAATCGAAGTCATTTTTCAAAAAAAATGCGCTTATTAACGCTTATAAAAGGCGAAGCGAGCTTTGATGTTACTAAAGATAAAAGTCGACCCTTTATGGTCATGGTGGGTGAAAGATCATTTACCGCCTTAGGGACCATTTTTAATATAGAAAAAAAATCAAACAAAAATATCGAGCTTGTTGTGACCAAAGGCCGTGTTTTAATTACCGAGTCATACCAGCCCATCGATAAATTAGTTAAACAACAAACAAGGTTAACAACAGAAAATTTGCCTGGGGTAGTGATTGCGTCAGGTGAAATTGCCACCATAGAAAATAGTGCCTTCACTGCAAATAAAAGCACGTCTTTTGAACAAATTCAGCGAGTACTCGCTTGGCAACAAGGTATGTTAGTTTTTAATGGTCAACCCTTAGATGAAGCTTTAACTGAAGTTAGTCGCTATACCACCATAAAGTTTGAAATCATTGATAGTAAACTCAACCAAACAAAAGTATCAGGCTACTTTAAAGCTAACGATATCGATGGGCTACTTGAATCTTTAAAAAACAACTTTAATGTTCAATTCGAAAAAGTAAATAATAACATCATTCGCTTAAGCCTAAACACCGAAGAAAATCACTAAAGCATTTATTGCTAAGCTGGCGCCGAATACCGTTTTTAAAAGTATTATCTCATTTACTAAAAAAGCAAAGTGCTAAGACTTTGCTTTTTTAGGTTTTAAGGTTGAGCATATTAAATTATTAATATTAGCTATCAGGGTCAAGACCCTGCTTAATTTTTTCTATTCGCTCTTGGTGCCTATGATGCGCTTTCAATGCATTAACAGAAAAGGCGCCAACAATAGCAATAATGGGTATTAATAATGCGAGTGTTGCCGGATTAAGTAGTGTTTCTAACCATCCCATCAGTAAGTCCTTTAAAATTATTAATTAAGCTTTAACGGTTATTCTTCGAAATAAGTCCCCCAACCATCATAATCAACTTTACAAAGGCTGGCTAACTCAAACATTTTTTTAGTCTCTTCGAAAATAATCTCTTCATCGAGCGGTTGTTCAGTAATAATATCAAAAGCAAAAACTTTATCACCATTTTCTAGCTCGGCTTCTTCAGGGTCTTCTATTTCTAAACCCATTTTAAAAGCGGTAATAGCCGCTTTTTCTAGCAGATCAAAATCTGTACTAGAAAAATGATGCTCAATAGTGTGATGTACCTCTTCGTTGGTACCATCTTCGATAAGGGCATTCACTAAATTATTGGTGTGATCTTGCCATTGTTGCAAATCTTCATCTATCATCATGATCTCTATTTTTAAACTTTATTTTTTAGGATTAGCTCGTTTCCAGACTCTTTACTGAGCTCAGCAATTTTCACAAGCATACTTTTATGGGCGGTGTTAGCGACTTCTCTAATACTTTCTTTAGCTTGGTTATTAAAATATATAGGCTCTAATAGCTCAATAATCAATTTACCGTTGTTCCAACGACCTAATTTTATCTTGCCGTGTAAATTACTAACACAAACAGGAATAATAGGTACATTTGCTTGTTGCGCTGTTCGAAATGCGCCAGTTTTAAAAGGCAGTAAACCTTTACCATTACTTCTAGTTCCTTCTGGAAATAACCACACAGACAACTCTTTTTCAGTAATCTTTTTTGCAGTTAACGCTATGGTATTAATGGCTTTACTTGAATTTGAACGATCAATTAAAATGTTACCCGTTAACCAATACATTTGGCCGAAAAAAGGGATCCACTTTAAACTTTTTTTGCCAACACTAACAGTAGAAGGCTGAACAGCTGCACTAACAGTAAAAATATCGTAGCTATTTTGGTGGTTACATATATAAACTGCTGGTCCAATATCTTTAATACTTTCTGGTATTCTAACCTCAATAGTTAGGCCTAAAAGTGTAGAGACCTTACTCAGATAATGTGAGGTATGATAGACATTATTACGATGAAAGGGTCGTAAAATACTATAAATACAAGCAGCACAACAAATAAAGACTAAAGCTAGTGTCATGACAATAAAGCGAATTATGGCTAACAAATTTACATCCTAATTATTATATATCGGCGCAGTATACCTTATAGATGTTCGACAACAAAATTCCTTTTTATTAACTAAAATGGGGGTAAACAGCTATTATTTATCTAATGGAAATTATCGGGCTATTTGAATTTCTCTATATTTCATATAAAGAACTTTTAAACGCTCATATCAATACTGCGTAAAAAAGTCAGTAATATCTCTTTATCACCACTGGCATCTAATTCATCAATAACGATTTGCAAGGCAAGCATATCAATTCCTACCCCAAAAGCATCACGTAACGAAGATGGGCCTAGTATAGGCAAAACTAAATAAGGTCCTGGGGCAATGCCCCATAAACCCAGTGTTTGACCAAAGTCTTCATTTTGTTTATCTAGACCTATTTTCGTTACTACATCAAATACACCAAAAATACCAAGAGTGGTATTTACCGCAAAACGACCAAGAGTTTCAACGCCAACACTAGGTTTACTTGTAAAAGTGCGTTGATAAAAACAGAAAGCTCTCCTACGTTTGTAAAAAAATACTAACCGCTCTTTCAACAAAGTCAGGTGTTATCGCTTTATAACCAGCAACAACAGGTAAAGTATGTATTCGTCTGTTTTTGCATAAAGTCATACATACGTCGATTGAACCCTTGCCAAGGATCGTCATATCGATTAGTAACCGCTATTTTTTGATAGGCTAAAGACAACTTCACTCGAGGCGCTTCGACATTACCTTCAATAAAAGACAAATAAATAGGGTCATTAAAGCCAATTATTTCACACTCAATATTTTATTAAGCTAAATACTCTCGTTGTTTTTTGTACTGTGTTGAACAAGGTTAATTCTTCGACTAATCAAATATTAAGCAATATAAAGTGGTATTTAAGCTAAATATAACGCCTTTTTTTCAATACTTGCCTATAGTTAACATCTAGTAAAAGTTAATTAAAATAATAAAAACATTAATTTTTTGGAATAGGTTATCTCATGAAAATATTGATAAAATGGATGCTATCACTACTATTTACCTTAAGTGTATTACCTAATGCACAAGCCTACGACGATGAAAAAATAGTACCAAGCCCTATAGAGGGATCCTTAATTAGTGACTGGGCCAATTCGGCGGTAATTTTTGAGGCTTTAGATAAAGGTTATGATTTAGAAGCCATAGGGTTCCCTCTGACAAGCAAAGCCACTGCCCCATCTGAGACACGATTAATCAACAAATCTGAAACTCACCAAATAGCGATCGTTTTTGATAATAAAGCTTTTAGTGCCCAAAGTGGTTTTTCACACCAGGGGCTTGATCAAATTAATGAACAGACTTTTTTTATTCAAGGCAGTTACCGAGTACTACAACAAGAAAATTTTGCCTTACTTGTTACTGCAAAAATAGAGTCTTTAAGTGATCACTCAATCTACCAGTTTTACAGTAATGACTTTGTTTCAAGCGAAGTATCTTCCAGAGATATTAACGGCGCAAAATCCTATGCTAGGTTTGGTATTCTAGGTCAATATTCAATAAACAATAACTGGTATGTGAGCGGAGGGTTAACATCAACAGCTCATGAAGATTCTACAAACAATTTACCTATTAATAATATTCAAAAAGAACAAGTAGCGATATTTGGTACCACCTATATTTTTTAATCTTTGGTCGCAGTAAGATCAATAGAATTTCGTCACCACAAAAGAGGCGCTAAAACATCATTAGAATGGCAAAGGTCACTATAAGATCAATAGAATGACGTAATCAAAAAGGGTCGCTGTGAGATCAATAAAAAAGCGCTACCATAAAATGGTAGCGCTTTTTTTATCATGCTATTTAATGTTACTTTAGCTGACTAGAATAAGCTTTCATCAATATCAAACAAAGTATCACAACCAGCTTTTATCGACGCAGTCAATGACAAACGACGTGGTAACAAACGTGCGAAGTAGTAGCGTGCTGTTTTTATTTTACTTTCATAAAATTCATCGCTTGAACTTTCTTTAGCCAAAGCGGATTCAGCCATTTTAGCCCAAACAAATGCCATTGCTGTGTAACCAAATACATGCAGGTAATCGTTAGCCGATGTACCTAACTCTTCAATATTCCCTTGCGCTGCTTTAAGGATATGCTGAGTTAATTCAGCTAAATCAATATTGGCATCTTTTAAAGGTTGAATAAATTCTTGCATGTTATCGGCAGAAGTTTGTTCAATGTAAGTGTTCACTTCATTGATAAAAGTCTGCATTAACTCGCCCTTACTAGCGGCTACTTTTCTTGCTAATAAGTCCATCGCTTGAATGCCATTAGTGCCTTCGTATATTTGCGCGATACGAACATCACGAACCAGCTGCTCTTGTCCCCATTCACGGATATAACCATGACCACCTAAGACTTGTTGACCTGCAACGGTATTATCAAGACCTAAATCGGTAAAAAAGGCTTTCGCTAAAGGAGTCATTAAAGCTGATAAACTCTCACCCTTAGTTTTTAATTCGCCTTCGCCATAGGTTGCCATATCCAGTGTCATTGAAATGTACGTAGACAATGCGCGTGAACCTTCAGTTAATGCCTTCATGTTAAGTAACATACGACGTACATCACCATGAACAATGATAGGATCAGCTGCTTTCTCTGGATACTTAGCGCCTGACAATGAACGACCTTGTAAGCGTTCTTTTGCATATTCTAAAGCATTCTGGTAAGAACGTTCTGCCGCACCAATACCTTGAATACCAACACCAATACGTTCAAAATTCATCATAGTGAACATGCAGGCTAAGCCTTTATTCTCTTCGCCAACTAAGTAACCTTTTGAGCTATCAAAATTCATTACACAAGTTGCTGAAGCGTGAATACCCATTTTATGTTCAATGGAACCACAGCTCACATTATTAAAATCACCTAATGACTCATCGTCATTGACTTGATATTTAGGGACTAAAAATAATGAAATACCACGAGGGCCGGCTGGCGCACCGGGTAATTTCGCCAATACTAAATGGACAATATTTTCAGTGATATCGTGTTCGCCAGCAGTAATAAATATTTTTGTACCACTAATGGCAAAGCTACCATCGTCTTCAGGAACAGCTTTAGTGTAAATCAATCCTAAATCAGTACCAGAATGAGGCTCAGTTAAACACATGGTTGCCATCCAGTCGCCTGCATACAAACGTGTTAAATAGCGCTCTTTCAATTCGTCTGTCGCATGCTTAGCAATCGACAAGCCAGCGCCAGCGGTTAGCCCTGGATATAATGAAAAGGCGATATCTGCTGAACAGAGCATTTCTTCGTGTAATGCCGTGATCACTTTAGGCATACCCATACCACCAAAGTCAGGTTCGCCACCTAAGCCTGTCCAACCACCATCAGCGTAAGTTTTAAATGCTTCTTTATAACCTGGAGCGGTTGTTACTTTACCTTCATTGAAACTTACACCAATTTCATCACCTTGGCGTGAAAGCGGGGCAATTTCTTGCTCAGCTATTTTTGCACATTCTTGTAAGATGGCTTGCGCGGTCTCGCGATCGACATGCTCTGATAAGGTAGGCATTGACTGCCACATTGCTTCCATTGAAAAAACATCATATAACAAAAAATTCATATCTTTTAATGGTGCTTGATAATCAGCCACGGTATTCCCCTAATATTTTTAAATGTTACGACAAATAACATTGTAATTTAACTTTTGAAACAATCATTTCAAACATGCGTTTGAATATAGCAAAATCTGCTTAAAAGTAAAGCGTCAACGATAAATATTAAGTCATCTTTTGTTGATTGGTATGAAAAGTAAAAATGCGTTAATGTTAGCATAGGTAATATCTTTGCTAGTGGTTTGATTATTTTCGATGACTTCTCCTATGTTAACTAAATTTTTATGCATAACGCTTTGCTGTTTAATGCCCTCTTTGGCCTTAGCCGAACAACTCGCCTTTTCAAAAGTAGAAAAAGGAGATAATTACCAATTTAATTATCAATGGCTTGATTATCAGGGTGAAACACAAAGCCTACAATTTTTACTGGCTAAAAAAGCAATATTCGATCGTTTTAGAAACTTCAAAGTATTTAAAGCTGATATGGCAAAATATTCAATTAATAATGCCCTACAAAAGAAGTTACGTGCAGAGCCTATCCGCGGTGTAATGATTGATTTTAATAAAAATTCCACAAATGATGAAATTGTCATAAAAGGACGAAACAACCAAACAATCAATGCCGCCTACGCTAGAGTTTATGAGTTAAAGCAAGCGTTAAGTGATCAATATTTAGCAGATAATTACTATCATCAATTTATAACTCATGATCAAATTAACGCGGTAAAACCAGACCATGGACGATTTGCAAATATTGCCAGCATTGATTTAAAGCCGGTAAAGCCTATTATTCTTAAAAAGTTTTCAATAAAAAACATTCGAAAAGTTACCGACTATGTTTTAGGATTTATACAAAGTATTCCCTATGCAACTTTAGAATCAAGAGTAACCGCCTCTGGAGCAGGTTTTAATCCACCATTAAAGTTATTATGGGAAAACCAAGGTGATTGCGACAGTAAAGTCACGTTAACAGCGGCAATTTTACGTAGCCTAATGCCACGTATAAAAATGATTCTAGTCTTTATTGATAATCACGCTTTACTCGGTATTCAAATGCCTGTGCAAGCAAATGATCAAACAGTTGTTATTGATGGCATATCGTATGTGCTAGCAGAGCCAACAGGGCCTAGGCTTTTACCTTTAGGGAAAATAGCTCCCGCTTCAGAGTTAGCGGTAGGTAACGGGCATTACACAGCAGAGCGGTTCCATAAAAAGGTAAAGCGAGCATTAAAAACAGACCTTAATAATACGACTGTAGTGGGTAAGGAACCATAACACCGAGCTGTTATTAATGTGAATAACTATGAGTTGTTGCAATTAATTAAGCACGTCTAAAATACTCGAAAGTAGTAATTCAGCACTGATAGGTTTTGCCATATGCTTATTCATACCCGCTGCTAAGCTTCTCTGCTTGTCTTCTTCACGGGCGTGCGCCGTCATCGCGATAATGGGTAAGTTATGAAATTCTTTTTGTTGGCGTATTTGTCTAGTCGCTGTTAAACCATCCATGATCGGCATTTGAATATCCATAAGCACAACATCAATATAGTGCTGCTTATCGGTCAATATTTCCAACGCTTCTTTACCATGACCCGCAATAATGACATTGGCTTGCATCGTTTTTAATAGCTCTTTTGCCACCAACTGATTAACTAAATTATCCTCAACCAATAAAACATTAATACCTTTTAAATTATCAATGTCTTGCGACTGGCTTTGCAAAGGAATCGATTCGTTAATGGCTGCTTCAGCCGCAAGCTCTCTAGCTGTTATGACTGAAAATAGCTTACTGATAAAGCTTCGATAAAGTGGTTTTTCTAGCAAGATATAAGAAAGTTTTAATGCCTCAATACGTTCAATGATTTCACTGGAAATACCTTTAGCCATTGGATGACTTATCGCTAATAAAATCTGGTTATCAAGACAGCTTTGATATATTTTTTCTGGATATTTATTAATGCTTTGTTCGTCAATAATCAGCACTACATTTTCATTGTTCTTATATTTGTCGAGTTCCGATAACGCCGTGATATTAACATGGCTTATTTGAGAACCCGCTAGATGACCTATTAACGATTCAGATAATTCTTGAGAATAACTGCACAAGGTCAGTGCTGATTTTTTGCTTGATGCTTTATTTTCAACAACGTTAAAAGGTAAAACAAAAGTAAAGCTAGTGCCTTTACCTAAGTCACTTTTCAAGGAAATGTCACCCGATAAAAGATTGATAATTTGCTGACAAATAGATAATCCTAATCCTGAACCACCATATTCGCGGGTCATCGATTCATCTGCTTGACGAAATGCTTCGAATAAGTGACCTTGTTTTTCTTGAGCTATACCTATACCTGTATCAGCAACGATAAAGCGTACTAAAACCTGTGAGTCATCAAAGGTGGTGCCTGCAGCATCATTGCCCGTATTAACTTTTTCAACTGTTAGTGAAATTTCACCTTGGTGGGTGAACTTCATTGCATTATTAAGTAAGTTTGTTAGTACTTGCACCAATCTCATATCATCAGTTAAGACAATATCTGGCACATCAACCGCAACATTTATCTTTAGAGATAATTGTTTTTCACTGATCATACCGATATTAAGTTTAACGGCTTGATCGACTATTTTGTCAATACTGGCGGGCATTTTTATAACAGACATATTGCCAGATTCTATTTTGGCTAAATCAAGCACTTCATCAACCAAATGTAAAAGGGACACAGAGGCACCTTCAGCATTTAATATATGTTGCTGCTGTTCATTCGTTAAACGTGTTCTCGCTAATAAAAATAGCATACCTTTAATCGCATTAATCGGCGTGCGTATTTCATGGCTCATATTAGCTAAAAACTGACTTTTTGCTTGGTTAGCATATTCAGCTTGGTTTTTTGCTTGTTCCAAAGCGACATTCGCCGAATACTGCGCGGTAACATCACGTACTAAATTGATAGTGCCAACAATTTCAGCGGTTTGACTATATAACTGGTTACTAAACACCTCATAAGTATTAGCCGGTGTTTCAACAACCTGTGCTAATCCTTGTTCTGTTGACCGTGTTAATGACGCTTCAGACATAGCGACTAATGACTGACCTAACTCGACACTGACTACTTCATTACTACACTTACCAATTAAATCTAGTGAGCCTGCTTGAACAAAGTTTTCAAACGCTTTGTTATACCCCATCATGGTGCCATCTAAGTCGTTAAAAATGATGTAATCAGGAATAGCATCCATCACCGAACGCAGCAAAGCATAGTCACGTTGGTGTTGTTCACTCTTAAGGCGTAACGCTTGGGTTTTTTCGTTAACACGCGTATCAAGAATCACATTTTGATCTTTCATTTGCTGCAATAAAGTACGATTTTGTCCAAAAATATCTTCAACAATTTTAAACCAATATGACCAGTCCGCTGGAGGTTTTACTTTACCTGGATCACCATGTGAGCAATGTTCAATATGATTAATAAATTCTTTAGTGGGCTTCATAAAGGTTTTGCGCGTTACGATATAGATGATACTCATAAAGGCAAATAGCCCGACAAAAAACAAAACCAGCATCAAGATAAATCGATTAAAAATAGAGGCAGTAAATTCTTGATAAGGTTGGTACTTAAGGAGAACCCAACCATTAATAGGTAGTTGATATTTTTGAATGAGCCAAGTGCCCTCTTTGTGACTGTCGGGTAATTGATTAATGCGCTGATAGGAATAACTTGCTAATTGCTTTGGTGCAATATCTTGCCAAGTCAGCTTGGTTGATAAGGCTTGATTATCAGCCGTTTTGTGGATGAGAATATTGTTCTTTTCATCAAGCAATATTAACGCTTGATTAGGTTTACTAATATCAGGCAAACCATCACTCAAACTTGATAAACTAAAGTCCATTAGCACCGCGCCAGCGAGTGATCGATTACGATAGACAGCTGTGCCTAACGAAGCACTCAAGCCTTTACCTGCTGAATCTAAATAAGGTGGTGACCAAAAGAAATTGTCGTCGCCAGGCAATAGCGTTTTAATGCTATTGATATTGTCATTATTTAAGTTATGTTCTGAGAACCGCCAACTATCACGCCCTATCCAAGGATATAGGCTAACAAATTGATTTAAAGAGATGTAATAAAACCAATTAGATTCTTTAATTGAATTTTTGGCAATAATAAATGCTGGCGTTAACGCATTTGCCATTGCCAGCTCTTGCTTTTGTAACTCATCAAAATCAGCAACCTGCCCGATACCCGTTATACTTCCTCGGTAATTTTTTCGATGAGCAAAAGAATCTCGGCTATTTTTCTTTAAATAGAATTCATTACCGTCTTGTTCAAGTGGCGGGGTTGTAGCAAGTAACTCTTCGGGGAAAGAAAGATGATAATTAGCAAATTTTTTAATGCCAGCAATACTTTTTAACCCCAAAATCAAGGTGTTTTCTAACTGCTTAGCACGTGTAGTTAAGGTGCGAAGTTCTCGTGCCTGATATGAATCTAACTCAATAAAATATCGGTAAGACGCTATCGACATAGCAATCAATGTTATTACGATAAACACAGCCAAAACAGAACGATTGTAACGACTAAACACCTGTTCTTTGGAGGACTTATCAAACACTGTTGCAACCTTATATTTATTCAGATAATTTTAATTTATAACAATTAATACATCTTACTTAAAATAGTCTTTGATAACTAGTCGCACGGCTAAGTCGGTCAATTATCAAAACTAAAGGCTCAAAAATGAGCCTTTAAATATTACCTATAAAATCAGCTGACCCTATAAATTTTCCTCGGCGAAAGAGGCTAATCGACTTCTCACCACACCATTTAGATTAATAGTTGAGCTACCTGAAAAGTCTTTAAAACGTTCAACAATATAGGTTAGCCCTGACGTAACCGCCGTTAAATAATTACTATCAATTTGAGCAAGATTACCTGAACAAACCAGCTTAGTACCCTCACCGCAACGAGTGATAATTGTTTTTAATTGCGATGCCGTTAAGTTTTGACATTCGTCGAGCAAAACCAAAGAGTTTTGAATACTTCTGCCGCGCATAAAATTCACTGACTTAAACTGAATATTGGCTTTTTCCATTATGTAATCAAGGCTACCATTCATATTTTCATCTTGTTTATGCAACACTTCTAATGAATCGGTAATAGCCGCGAGCCAAGGCGCCATTTTTTCTTCTTCTGTTCCGGGTAAAAAGCCAATAGACTCAGCAATTTCTGGAGTACTGCGCGTAACGATGACTTTATCATAGAGGCCACGTTCTATTACTTGTTCAAGCGCTGACGCCAGCGCTAGCAGTGTTTTCCCACAACCTGCTGGCCCAGTAAGAATCACTAAATCTATGCTTGGGTCAAGTAAAGCATCCAATGCCATCCCCTGGTAAATGTTTTTTGGATGGATCCCCCACGCTTGTTTTGCCATTAAACGGTCTCGGCTTAAATCCATTATCGACAATTTTTCGTCATCCCAACCAGTAACTTTGCCGGCAAAGTTCTCACTATCATCAATAAGATATTCATTCATGTAAGTATTAGGAAGGACATCACGCTTAACATAGTGGGTGGTATTTCGGCCTTCAGTTTCACTTTCACACTCATTAACATGTTGCCAAAAGTCACCTTCAAACTTGTGATAGCCTTTCGTTAAAAATTTAATATCATCGATAAGCTGATCTGTACGGTAATCCTCAACATAAGCCAAACCTGCGCCTTTAGCTTTTAAGCGCATATTAATATCTTTAGTGACCAAGACAACTTTATTGGGCGCCTTTTTTTCCTGTAGGTATAAAGCCGCGTTAATAATACGATTGTCATTTTCATTAAAAGATAACCGGCCAGCTTTTTGCTCTAAGGTATAATCATTAAAGATTGATAAACAACCACTGGGATGTTCGTCATCATTTTGAGGTAATTTAACACCCGCAAGTACTTCTTCAGGAGTGGCATCGACAAGCATATCTTCAAGTGCACGTATCGCAACACGGGCATCTCGACTAACATCTTTGCGGCGGTCTTTAATGGAGTCTAATTCTTCAAGCACAGTCATGGGGACGACCACGTCGTGCTCTTTAAAAGAGAGAAAAGCGAAAGGTTCGTGTAATAAAATATTTGTGTCTAATACGTAAAGAATTTTTTCATCATTCATACAAAGATCTCCTATCTAAGTTAACGTGACACAGAAGAATCGTTAAGTAAGCTTAATCACTTAGTCTTCAACTGCGACTAAAAAACCAAAAACAGTAACTATACCTTTACCGATCACCTTATTACGTGAATGATAACTTTACTTTGCCAGCTAAATTTATCACTGGCAAGTGGCATCGAAAGATTATTTGTCCTCAGACAAACTTTATTGCCGCCTTTTGTAAATTCTCGGCATTTTTTGGTGATCCTAACTATGATTAACGTTACTATAGCGCCCTTTTTTAATGCCGTATTGGCGTGTTCTGTTGCACAAGTTTTTAAAAATCGTGCAAGGTTTTAATTTTTGGAGTTTTTATATGGTTTTTTACCCTGGTCAACGATGGATAAGTGACGGAGAGTCGGATCAAGGATTAGGCACGGTACTAACGGTTGAACACCGTTTTGTTTCTATTTTATTTACCGCTACCGGTGAATCGCGCCAATATGCCATAGCAAATGCACCATTAACACGTGTTATTTTCAACCAAGGGGATAGTATTCCTAGCCACGAAGGCTGGATGCTTATCGTTGAAGAGGTTGAAGATATTGACAACTTACTCACTTACCATGGTAAGCGCCAAGATACCGGTGAAGAAACGTCACTAAAAGAAGTGATGATTGACCACTTTATCAAATTTAATAAACCGCACGATCGATTGCTTAATGGTCAAGTTGACCGTCTCGACTGGTTTCGTTTACGCAAAGATAGCTTAAAACACCAGCATACTCAGCAGCAATCGCCATTAATGGGTTTAAGTGGTGGCAGAGTCAGTTTAATTCCTCATCAACTTTATATCGCTGAAGAAGTTGGCTGTAGATTTGCACCTCGCGTGTTACTTGCCGATGAAGTTGGTTTAGGTAAAACCATTGAAGCTGGCCTCATTATTCACCAGCAGCTTGTTACCGGTCGTGCACAACGTATTTTAATTATTGTGCCTGAATCACTTATGCATCAGTGGTTGGTAGAAATGTTACGCCGTTTTAACTTACATTTTAGTATTTTTGATAGTGAACGTTGCCAAGAAATAAAAAACTCAGGTGAACAAGAAAATCCATTTAGTACTGAACAACTCGTTTTGGTTAATTTAGATTTTGTTACCAAAAATCCAGAGTGGTATGAAGAGCTCATTGCTGAGGACTGGGATTTAATGGTAGTTGATGAAGCTCACCACTTAAATTGGCATCAAGACAACCCTAGCATTGAATATTTATGTATTGAGCAACTAGCCCAGACTATCCCTGGGGTTTTGTTATTAACAGCAACACCAGATCAACTTGGTCATGAAAGCCACTTTGCACGTTTACGCTTGCTTGACCCTGACCGTTTCTTTGATTATCAAAAATTTACAGAAGAAGAAAGCCATTATACTGAAGTCGCCAATGCCGCCAATGCTTTGGTAGCTAAAGATGCTTTGTCGCCAGCACAACAAGTAACATTGACTAAGCTATTAAAAGAAACTGATATCAGTCAACATTTAATAAACGTCAATATAGCATTGCCCAGCGATAATGAAATACTTGCGCAAGATGCATCACGAGAACAAGTGCTAACACAACTACTCGACCGTCATGGCACTGGCCGTATTCTTTTTAGAAACAGCAGAAATACCATAAAAGGTTTCCCTGAGCGTGAATTGCATTCTACGCCTTTAGCTTTACCAGAGGCTTATCAAGAGCAAATCAATGAGTTTTTATTATCGGACACTAGTGAAAATTTAAAAACCTTGGCTCAAGCTAAACAAGTTTTTACGCCTGAAATTTTATTTTCGTTAAACAGCCATGAAAATTGGACTGATATCGACCCTCGTGTTGACTACTTAATCGAACTTTTACAAACATTGAAAAAAGAAAAGTTATTGGTCATTTGTGCGCATGCACAAACTGCGATTGACTTAGAAGCGGCGTTACGCGTAAAAGAAGGTATTCGTGCAGCGGTCTTTCATGAAGGTTTGAGTATATTCGAACGCGACAAAGCCGCTGCTTATTTTGCCCAAGACGAAGACAGTGCACAATGTTTACTCTGTTCTGAAATAGGCAGTGAAGGTCGAAACTTCCAATTCGCCCATCACTTAGTGTTATTTGACTTACCGAGCAACCCTGATCTTTTAGAACAGCGTATTGGTCGTTTAGACCGTATTGGACAAACACAAACCATTCGTTTGCATGTCCCCTATTTTACTGACTCTGCACAAGGATTACTTTTTGACTGGTATCAAAATGGTTTAAACGCTTTTGAACATACTTGTATCACTGGCCGAGCAATTTTTGATAAGTTTGGTGATAAACTGTTTGATTTAGCCTTAACGGCGCAGTGGCAGTCGACAGCCGCAGAAAAGTTAATCAATGAAAGCCATGAAGAGCACTTAACCCTTAAAGCGGAATTAGAGTCAGGACGGGATAAATTACTAGAATTACGTTCTTCTGGTCAAGGCCGCTCTCACCAACTAGTTAAAGAAATTTCAGCACTGGACCAACAAATTGAATTACCACAATTTATGTTTCAAGTACTTGATGTTTTTGGTATCACTCAAGACGACAAGTCAGATAATGCCATCGCTTTACAGCCTAGTGAGCACATGCTTTGTGGTAATTTCCCTTGCCTGCCTGATGATGGTACAACCATTACTTTTAACCGAGATACTGCGCTAGCTTGTGAAGATTATCACTTATTAACTTGGGACCACCCTATGGTGCGCGGAGCAATGGATTTAGTGCTCAGTGATCAAACGGGTAACTCGAGCATAGGTTTATTGAAAAACCCAGCATTGCCGGCAGGAACATTTTTTATTGAATGTATTTTTACTATCGAAGCAACCGCTCCCAATCACTTACAGCTGGGTCGTTATTTACCGACGACACCCATACGTGTTTTGGTTGATAAGAATGGCACTGACTTGGCAGATAAAGTGGGTGAAAATGTTCTAGATCAACAGCTTGCACCCGTTAAAAAACAAGTAGCGCTACAATTGGTTAAAGCCTTGAAAGATCAAGTAACACCTTTAGTAGCAAAAGCTGAAGCACATGCTAAGCCCCAAGTTTTGAGCATTCAAGAAAAAGCCCTAGCCAATATGCATAAAACGCTAGATGCAGAATTTCAACGCTTAACAGCACTAAAAACTATCAACCCAAGTGTTCGCCAGCAAGAGCTCGACTTTATCAAAGTACAGCAAAGTGAATTAAGCCACTACATAGGTAAAGCACAGTTGAAATTTGAAGCGATACGTTTAATAGTGGTGAGTAACTAACGATGTCAAGCCAACACGAAATTCCAAACGATCAGCAGGCACAACAAAAAGTTGTGCCCATGGCGCCAAACCCAGAGTTTGTTTATTGCCCGCCTATGTCGCCTTACCTTGATATAATTTATCGCGATAATGATATTGTGGTGCTCAACAAGCAAAGTGGTTTATTAACCGTGTCAGGTCGCTTACCCGCTCATAAAGATTGTTTACAAAGTCGAGTGAATAAAGTGCTGCCAACCGCAACGGTAGTTCATCGATTAGATATGGCAACATCTGGTATATTGATCATGGCGTTACATAAACCTGCACATGTCGCAATTAGTCGAATGTTTCAGCAACGCGAAACGAAAAAAAGCTATATTGCCCGTGTCTATGGTCATATGAAAGATGATAATGGTTCGGTCGATCAACCGCTTATTTGTGACTGGCCAAATCGTCCACGACAAATGGTTGACCATGAACGTGGTAAACAGTCGTTGACCCATTACCGAGTATTATCACGCGATACTGATGCTAACTCGGTGCCAAGTACCTTAGTTGAATTAACCCCGATAACAGGGCGTTCTCATCAACTACGTGTCCATATGTTATTTTTAGGCCACCCTATTTTGGGTGACAGATTATACTCACATGAGTCAGCGGTTACGGCAAGTGCACGGTTATTATTGCATGCGCAAATGTTAGAGCTCGCACATCCATGTATAGAAAAGACACTCACTTTCAAAGTTCCTTGCCCGTTTCTTTGATAAGCATTTTTTCTGGTTAAGAAAATAAAGTATTTGCCGATAATTGATCATACGTCCATTAAACAATTTTCGGTAAGTACTCACCGCCTATAATTTTAAGGAACATATGTCTTTACGTGTTTTAGCTTCATTAATCATTTTCTGTCTATTTAGCCTTGTTACTATTAACAGTTATGCATTGTTATACCAAGAAGAAAATAAAACCGAAAAGCCAAAAGTTCCAGAGCAGCAAGAGGCGACAAAAACAGCAGATGAATCCGGTGATGCCAGTAAAGTAGCTCCTAAAAAACGTCCAAAAATTTTAGCCCCTATTAATTCGCTGCTGCAACAAGAACAAGATCTGACTCATTACCTAACGGCTGAAAAAATAACGCCTATGTTAGCTGGCGCTCAAGACTTTATTACCATTATCAATGAAAATACCGCCAGTAATCAAAAAGGGGTAATGATACTGCTCCCTGACTGGGGAATGAGTGCAAAAAGTAGCAACGCTTTAAATTATCTACAAAAAGTACTGCCTAGCCAAGGTTGGACAACCATAGCTATTCAGCCACCAAGTATCCCTTTAGGTTACCCTTCTCGCGCATTAAAGCGATCGATTCAACTCGAAGACGATGATAAAACCTTACTGGCACACAAAGAACATTTGACCGAACTAATGACGGCGGTGATGGAAAAAGCTAAAGATTATCCTGGTATATTTGTCGTGGTATCAAAAGGCAGTCATGCCATATTACTGGCCAATTTATACAGTACCGGTAAACTACAATCGCCAAGTGCTATGGTCATGCTTAGTGGTTATATGAATACTACAGAGCAAAGCCTCTCATTTGCTAAAGTACTGGCGACCAGTGAGTTTCCTCTCTTAGATATCTATCTGTCAAGAGAGCAGCAATTAGCGACCTCTGCCGCTAAAATTCGTAAAGCACAAGCAGTTAAAGAAATGAAAGTCTATTATCGACAAACTGAACTGCACAATAATCAAATTGGCTATTACCCTGAAAAAGCGTTGTTAAGGTCAATAAATGGCTGGCTTAAATCTATTGGTTGGTAACATCTGCTATAAACTCAAACGCTGATCTCAATAAGTTACTACCCCGTTAGCTACAATCAACAAAAAGCCCCCGCTGAAGTTATCCTCTGCGGGGGCTTTTAATCGTTAATACAAGTTAATTCATTAGCTAACCATTATCAGCAGAGCGATTAGCACTTATAGCTTAAACTCTTGCACTGACTGTTGTAATTCTTCAGCTAACTTAGCGACTTCATTACTTGATTGTGCCGTTTGCTGTGCACCTGCCGTTGTTTGTTCAGCAATGGCAACAATAGATTCTAAATTAACGCTAATCTCATGAGCGACGACACTTTGTTCTTCAGCAGCCGCAGCAATTTGAGTACTTTTATCAAATGCCTCGTGAACCGAATGAGTAATAGTTTGCAGCGCTTTCTCAGCTTCTTCGCTCTGCTCTACACAATTTGCGGCTTGCTTCTTACCCGTATCCATAACGCCAACAGCTCGTTGAGCACCGGTTTGCAGTACCTCAATCATGTTTTGTATTTCTTGTGTAGACACTTGCGTTCTACTAGCTAGCGTTCTTACTTCATCAGCAACTACGGCAAAACCACGACCTTGCTCTCCGGCACGAGCGGCTTCAATAGCTGCGTTTAATGCCAGTAAGTTTGTTTGCTCAGCTATGCCGCGAATGACGTCAAGAATACCACCGATAGAAGCACTGTCTTGCTGTAGTTTATTAATAACTTGTGCTGCTTCTTCAACTTCGTCAGCAAGTAAGCCGATAGTTTGGCGATTGCGTTCAGAAATAATTTTTATACGCTTGGCTTCGTCATCAGCTTGCTTTATTTCACCTAGTGTATCATTAGCACTAGATAGTACACTTTGAGAAGTACTGCTCATTTGTGTAGTCGCAGAAGCGGCTTGTTCAACTTGTGAGCGTTGTTCTGCAATAGCAATGGTACCTTGTGCGGTTACCGCTGAAGTTTCTTCTGCGGCAGTTGCTAGTTGTGTAGAGCGACTAACAATACCTTGAATAAGCGTACGCAAACTATCAATTAATAAATTACAGTTACGTGATAATTCAGCAAATTCATCTTTACCCGTTTCATCTAACTTATGAGATAAATCACCAGAAGCAACGATGTTAAGCATTTTATTAACCAAAGACAGTGGTCGGGTAATACTAAGCAGTGTAAACCAAGCAATACCAATTGCGGCAACAATTGAAAAAATCATAATACCTATAGTTTGTGAGTTACCATCGGCCACTTTTTCTTGAACAAGTTTACCCGCCGTCATCGCAGTTTGATTCGCTAAATCGACTTGTTTTTCTAAAATGGCATTGGCTTTTTTGATGTCACGTTCTGCAGCATCTAAGTTTTCTGTTGCGACTTTAAGGGCAATCAGTTGTTTATCTTTGTGAGAAAAAATATCATTGTTAGAGTTAATTAATTCAGTTAATTCACTCAAAGCAACAGACAAATCATCAGCTACATCTTCGGCGCCTTGATTAGATAGCTCGGATATAATATCGGTAAATGATTTATTTACATCAACAAAGCTATTGGATATTTGGTTACCAACTAAATCTGTTGACGACCTGTCGATTAAACCTCGATATTCAAGTGCTGAGCTTACTAGCCCATTAAGTAAGGTTTCAATACTTTCACCTAAACTAACCGCTCGCTGAAGCTTAGTGTCAGCTAAGTCGTGGTCGGCAAGGTCTAGTAACATCGTAGCTGCATCATCAGCTTTTTCTTCAAGGTTAGCTATTTTTTCTCTTAAAATAAGTGCTTGATTAATACTGGCTTGCCTATTACTAAAAACCAATCCTATTTCTTTTTCGAGATCTGCATAAACTGAATCGACTTGACCTAGATTAGTTAATAAAGAATTTTCATTTCGCACCACTTGCTTTAATTTCTTCAGCTCAGTAGAAAAGTCATCTTTATCTTGATTATATGCCGTAAGATTATTATTAAGTGGCGTTAATTCGGTTTGATAATATGCACGTAAAGTAAGGTTACCTATTTGGGTTAAGGTGTTAGCAAGCTTGTTACTCCCTTTTAATGTTGGGATCGCCAACTCACTTTGTTGTACAGTAGAGCCTTTAATTATGTTCAAATTCCATAGAGATATAGCACTAGTTATTACTAGTAAGACTGCAATAATGGCAAAACCACCCATTATTTTCATTGCTACCGTTAAATTCATAAATGTCACCGTGTAAATAGATAGTATTGAGTACGAGTGTAAACTAAATTAATTGCTACTTCCTTGAATGCAGGCCTATATTTTCAAAGCCAATAATCATAGCTTATTTGTCATTATTGTCGATTAGATTATCGGTTAATATTGTTAAAAACTTAACCGTTAATTTTATTATAACAAGCTTAAGCTATTTTTCACCTTTAGTTATTGCTTTATCATAAGTTTTTTTATTTTTGTTTTGTACTGTGGCAAGGCTCAGTAAACAACTGCTTGTCAGACCATCGTAATAACGTTAGATGTCCGCCCCAGACGCACCCTGTATCTAATGCATAAATATTGTCAACAGGACAGTGCCCCATTAATGAAGCCCAATGACCAAATATCCAACTATAATTTGTTTGTTTTTGTGTAAACTCAAACCAAGGTTTTATATGGGCAGGTGCTTGCTCAACTGCAAGCTTACATGAAAACTCTAAGCCATAATCGAGTTGGCAATAACGCATTCTGGTCAGTGAGTTAACGGTCACTCGAAATTTTTCATCAGCAGATTTTGCCAAAGACCATAGATTAGGTTCTTCACCATACATTATGGCTAACCAATCATTTCTTAGCGCTGATGCTAGCTTGATATTAACATCGTTTGCTTGTTCCATAGCTTCTGCAGGTGTCCAAAAGGGTGGCAAACCTGCATGACTCATATAAACATTTTCATTGGGTAACTTTTGGATAAGCGGTTGACTAGCAAGCCAACCCATTAACTCATCAACGTCTGCAGCAGCTAATAATTCATCGAAACAATCACTAGCTTTTGTTTTTTTCAAGCCACCATAAATAGCTAATAAGTGCAGGTCATGATTACCTAAAACCACTCGAGCACTATTACCCAGTGCTTTTATATATCTCAGCGTTTTTAAGGAGTCTGGACCTCTAGCAACCAGATCACCCGCTAGCCAAAGCTGGTCAGTTTCAGGCGAAAAGGCAACTTGGTCTAGTAAGGCGCGTAGTTCGTGGTAACAGCCTTGAATATCTCCGACAAAATAGATAGCCATAAACGAAGCGTCGCAGTTAGTTAAGAATGTGTGGCTGAGCTAAACCAAAAACAGGTATCTCAACTTGTTGCAAGTCATTATCATCACTTAGCATTTGGTAATGGCCCTGCATAGTACCGACTGGGGTTTTTAAGATACAACCGCTGGTATAAGTGTACGTGTTGTCTGGGGCTATGATAGGCTGCTTACCGATAACACCTTCACCGGCAACGGTAGAGGTCTTATTGTCGCCATCGGTAATCAACCAATAACGAGACAATAATTTAACCGGTTTATTACTATTATTGGCAATACTAATCGTATAACTAAATACATAGTTCTTTTCGTTTTCAATCAATTGTGAGGCAATATACTCAGTTTTAACGCTGACCGAAATATCATATCCCATAGAAATTGATTCGACTGTAGTTAATGTTGAATCGTCCTTCATAACTCAACCGGGTTATCAGTTAAGAAATTTGCCAGTTTGATATAATCTGTGATCGGTAAGTTCTCTGCACGAAGTCTTGCATCGATACCTAAAGCCGCTAATTGTTCAACCGTAAACAATTTTTTAAAACTATTGCGTATCGTTTTTCTACGTTGGTTAAATGCCGCCAAACAAACTTGGTTAAGCGATTTAATATCTTTTACTGGATTTTTAATCTCACCATGAGGAATTAATCTCACGATAGCAGAATCAACCTTAGGCGCTGGCTTAAAAGCTTCTGGGCCTATTTGCATAACAGGGATAACCTGACACTGATATTGCGTCATGATTGAAAGTCGACCATAGGCTTTACAATTTTCACTAGCAGCCATACGTTGAACAACTTCTTTTTGCAGCATAAAGTGCATATCTTTCACGCTATCTTTAAACGTTAAAAGATGAAAAATAAGTGGCGTAGAAATGTTGTAAGGTAAGTTGCCAAAAATTCTTAAAGGTCGTTCTGCGGTCGCTATTTCACTAAAATCAAATTTAAGGGCATCCGCTTCGTAAATAGTAATTTTATCAGCAATAAAAGGATGATGGCGTAAACGATGGGCAAGATCTCTGTCAAGTTCGACAACAGAAATAGCACCGGCTCGGTCAATAACCGGTTCGGTTAATGCGCCTAATCCAGGACCAATCTCGATAAGATTTTCTCCTGGCTCAGGGTCGATAGCATCAACAATTTTACTGATCACACCTTCGTCATGTAAAAAGTTTTGTCCAAAGCGTTTTTTGGCCTGGTGGCCTAGATGAGTTTTATTATTCATGATTGATTATTTGCTAATTTAATGGCTGTGGTGATTGCTTCAATAAAGCTTCCTGGGTCAGCTAAGTTGGTACCCGCTAATTCAAGTGCGGTACCGTGATCTACCGAGGTTCGAACAAAAGGTAAGCCTAAGGTAATATTAACCGAAGCGCCAAAGCCTTTATATTTCAAGACTGGCAAGCCTTGATCATGATACATAGTTAAAATGGCATCAGCATCACTTAAGTACTTCTCCTGGAAGATAGTATCAGCAGGTAATGGCCCAATAAGCTTGATGCCTTCATCTCTGAGTACATTTAAGGCTGGGATCATCACATCGATTTCTTCTCGACCTAGATGCCCATCTTCTCCCGCATGAGGGTTTATGCCACAGACGTAGATTTTAGGCTCTTTAATACCAAATTTATTAATAAGATCGGTATTTAAAATACGGGTGACTTTTTGTAAACGTTCTGCGGTGATCGCTTTAGAAACATAAGCTAAAGGAATATGCGTTGTCACTAATGCAACTCTTAAGCCTTCTGTCGCCAACATCATCACGACATCGGCACAGTTAGCTTGGCTAGCAAAATATTCTGTATGACCACTGAAAGCGATACCCGCTTTATTAATTAACCCTTTATGCACGGGGCCAGTGACAATAGCATCGATTTCACCAGAGATATTTTTTTCACTGGCAATTCTTAATGTTTCAATGACATAACTACCATTTTCAGCATTAAGCTCACCAGGAATACAAGCCTCAGCCATATCGACAGACAATATCGTTAGTGTCCCAGCTTTTTGAGGTTTAGCGGCTTTCGAAACATCATAATCAATAAATGTGAGTGGTAAACCTAAAACTTCAGCGCGCTCTTGCATTAACTTTTTACAAGCAATTACCACAAGCTCAACGGGCCAATCTTGCTGAGCAATGAAAATGGTTAAGTCTGGGCCAATTCCTGCAGGTTCGCCTGGCGTGATAGCTATACGCTTTGTCATTATTTTGTATCTCGACTAAAAATCTCTACATAGGCTTCATCACGAAGCTCTTTAATCCAACGCGCACTTTCTAAACCAAACTTTCTATTGAATAAAATGCGACGAGCTTTACTTTCATTCATTTGTTCTGTCGCATCAAGTGTTCTTCGACCGGTTAATTGCGCTAAATGCCAACCAAATGAAGTTCTAAAAGGCTTATGCATTTCATCAACTTTTAATCGCGCTAAGGCCGCCTTAAAAGTAGGATCGTAAACATCAGGGTCTGACCAACCTAGATCACCACCTCGCACTGAAGTAGGTCCGTCTGAATACTCTTTAGCTAAGTCGCCAAAATCAGCTTCACCTGCGTTAACTCTGTCCATAAGGCCTAGCAGAATACTTTCAGCTTTGGCTTCACTCAAGATAACAGAAGGTTCAATCAATATGTGCCGTGCTTTCACTTCTTCTACTTCAACGATTTGCAAACCACGAATATCTATAATTTTTACAATACTAAAACCTAAACCGGTACGGATAGGTCCTAAAATTGATTCTTTTTTCTCACCATCAACAATTGATGAGAATAATGTCGGTAATTCATTGATATTTTTCCAACCTAAATCACCACCTTCTAAGGCATTTGAACCGCCTGAAGAAGCAATAGCAATTTTTGCAAAGTCACTGCCGTTATTAAGCAATTCAATTACTTTTTCAGCCCGAACTTTAGCGGCATTCATATCATCTTGTGTTGGATTCGCTGGGAACTCAATCAGTATGTGTCCCAGACGATATTCAACATCAGTATTAATTTTTTCTTCCATAGAAGAAATCAAATTAGCCACGTCTTGTGGTGAAACATAAATACGGCGACTAACACTATTGCGGCGTACCTCGCCAGAAATAAGTTCAGTTCTGACTAGTTCACGATACTTATCGTAATCTGTGCCATCTTTAACAAGATTCTGACGAAACTGGTCTAACGTTAATTTTTCTTCTTTCGCCATATTCGTTAGCGTTTCATCAAGCTGTGCATCACTCACTTGCACACCCATACGTTCGCCTAATTGAGTGATCAACGCATCGTTGATCAACTTTTCAGTGACCTGCGTTCTTAACGCTTTATCTGATGGTAAACTTTGATCATTTTTTAGTGCTTGTTTTTTTATGGTTGCGATTAGGTCTTTTATTTCAGATTCCAAAACAACACCACCATTTACAATGGCTGATACTCGATCAAGTTCAACTTGTTGTGCTTGTACTGGAAAAAAAGATGTTACCGTCAAAGCGCTTGTTAAAAGTAAAAATTTCAATGATTTTTTCATGTATCGTCTATTTCTTATATTTAATTATTGAGAAAGTAAGGGCGTTTGTAGCCAAATATACTTGAGTTGAACATATCTGTAATGTCTTTTGTTCTCATGCTAAATCTTAGCATAAAACCATTGTTGAATTCATCGCGATTTTTATTATTACTCGATGGTTCATCAAAGTTTGCTGTAATATAACGATGATAAGCAAAACTCAGTGACCAACAGCAACTTTGGTACTGTAAACCCGCATAAGTTTCTATGCTTCGATTTTGCTGTAAATCTTGAGTTACTCGGCTAATAACTTGCCAATTTTTATTTATGCTGACATTCCCCGCTAAAGATAGTTGCTCTAATGTTATACCTGAGACATCACGAGTGTATCGATGGTTCAATTGTATTGTTTGATTTTCACCAAAAAGATAATCAATACTGGTTTGACTCTTGTTGGTAACATCATCTTCTGTATTATATTGAATGTCGCTACTGAACTGCCAACTACTATTTATACGAGCGTAGACTTCTGCCGCTAATGCCGAAGCATCGGCTACAATTCCTTGGTTTTCTTCAAAGGTAAAATTACTGTCATTAAGATAAACAATTCGTCCTAAGCTGACCCTAAGTTGTTCTTGATTGGCACTGTCGAGTAAACGACTCGTTATTCCCCAAGAATATTGATTAGCTTGAGCTATCCTATCTAAACCACTAAAACGTTTATCACGAAATAGACCGTTATAGTCATCTTGTAGTGTGGTTGTATCATATAGCCCTATATTACTTTGATCTTTTTCAGGAATATAAAGATATTGCAGTTGCGGCTCTAAGGTTTGTGTAAAACTATTTCCCCAAAAATGACTTTGCCTATCAAAATTAACCCCACCATGAAAACGGACTTTAGGTAATGTTCTGCTTACACTTTCTTCAAGCTCACTTTCCAAAGGAATATTGTCTTGTTGGTAATGGGTTTGTAGTATTTTAAATTCTGAATTCAAAAACCAAGCTGGCGTAACCAAAGGGAAGGTTAAACCCGCTTCAACATGATAGCGCTGTGCGGTTACTTGAGTTTTATCGGCATTGTCAAAATTGGTGACTTCAGAATAGACATCGAATAACCCGTCTAAAACATCAATTTTTTGATGGCTGGCAAGTTCGAGTTGAGCAAGCGCTTTATAGTTTGTTTTATTATCGCCGAGTACTTCAAAGTCTTGTAATTTTACCTTGGCTTGCCAACTATCCGCAAAATAAGCTAATTCACCTGTTTGATATAAGTAAGCATCATTATCATTGTAGTGCTTACTACCAATATCAACTAAATAGTTATCATCACTAATTGTTGTGTAGTCAACGAAAGCGCGAAAGCGCTCTGAAAAGGTGCCAACATGTTGCATACGCACTAAATATCGTGCATCGGTGCTATTTTCTTGTTCATTGTCTTGATCTAGATATTCGAGATCAAATTGTCCTTGTTGTTCATCATGCAAATAACGAAATTCTGTCATTAATTGACTGCCACGCTTCAACATGTATTTTGGGGTAATCGTCGCATCAATATTAGGGGCAATATTCCAGTAATAAGGAATTGACGTGGTAAAACCTGATTTACCTGAATTACCAATTTCAGGATATAAAAAACCCGATTGTCTATCATCACCAATAGGAATCGTAAAATAAGGTAGGTACAAGACCGGCACATTAAAAACTGAAAACCTTGCATTATAAGCTTCTAAATAACGTTCATCTTTAGAAATATTAATTTCGCTGGCATTCATTTGCCAATCAGGTGAAGCGCCATAACAAGTAGTAAAAGAAGAGTCAATTAATGACAAGGTACCTTCTCTAGACACAGAAATAATACCAGCACCACCGTGTCCTGCTATTCCCGCGAGTTGATACTGAGTATTTTTCAAGGTAGTCGCGCCGAGCGATTCACTTATGTTCAATTGGTCGGCAAAAATATCAATGCCTTTATTTTGAAAGTGAATATCGCCCGTGGCCTTAACCGATGAACTTTCTCTATTAAGCTCAATCTCATTAGCAAGAATTGTCTGCTGACTGTTAATCAACATTACATTGCCGGTAAATTTAGCGACTTTATTTTTATTAATACCCGATTTATCAGCTAAAATAGTGATCGCTTTACTCTTTTCAGTAGATTGAGTAGCGGTTAACTGTGGGTAAGTCGGTATAGGGCATTGAGCCATACCATCGAGAATATCGGTAACTTGTTGAGCAACACTATATTTAGCCATTGATAAACAAGTAATTATTAAAATTAAATAGCGCGGAAATGACATTAAAAGTCCGATAGATGAATGATTAAAGCAACAAAGATGAAAGCGAGCCACATTTTATACTCAAACACTTAGATAATATAGCAATTTTCTTTAGGGTGCTAATTCGGTATATTGGTAATACGGGTTGGCATTACTCATTTATGCCCTCACCTAAGATAACTATTAGTACCATTTACTTGAGGAATAGAAAACTTGCCAAGCTCTCGAATTCAAGCGTTACACCTATGGTTGGATAAACAATTTTCAGGCGAACATATTCAATTGACCCCCTTAACTGGCGATGCTGGCTTTCGCTGCTATTATCGCTTTTCGATAAAGGGTCGTTCATTTATCGCCGTTGATGCCCCTAAAGATAAATCTAATAACGCGGCTTTTGTTTTTATGCAAAAGAGTCTTAAGGATAATAATGTCTTAGTGCCTGAAATTATTGCGGCTGATTTATCACTAGGTTTTCTTTGCTTAGCTGATTTTGGTGAAACGCTATTAGCTGATATTTTATCGACTGAAAATATCATTATCACCTATCAAAAAGCTATCGATATTTTACCAAAAATTCAGTCTGCATTGCCCAAGAATACTCAAGAATTACCGCATTATGATCAAGCATTTGTTGAGCTTGAACTGAATATTTTCTCACAATGGTTATTAACTGAGCACCTATCAATTATATTAACTACTGAAGAGCAACAGCAGTTAATAGATTGCTTTTCAATATTAACAGAAAATATGCTGAGCCAACCGCAAGTCTTAGTGCACCGAGATTACCATAGTAGAAATATTATGATCCTCGAGGATAATAATTTCGGCATTATTGACTTTCAAGACGCGGTCATTGGTCCTATCACTTACGATATCGTCTCGTTACTCCGTGACTGCTACCTGAAATGGCCGAACGAGTCTGTTTCATTGTTACTAAACCGCTATATAGATATAATGACAGAGCACTATTCATTAAACGATATCACTCGCCAGCAATGGCAGCGCTGGTTTGATTTAACTGGCTTACAACGCCACATTAAAGCGAGTGGTATCTTTGCCCGTTTACATCATCGCGATAATAAAAGCGGCTACTTAAAAGATATTCCGCTAACACTTAGCTACCTTGTTGAGATCAGTGAAAAATACCCTGAATTAGCCTCTTTACATCAGCTTTTATTAGTAAAAGTACTGCCTGCGATGCAAAATCTTAAAGCGGGTACATTAACATGAAAGCGATGATTTTAGCCGCTGGTCGTGGTGAACGTATGCGCCCCTTAACGGATCATTGCCCAAAACCTTTACTCAGAGTAGCTGGGATCCCGCTAATCGAATACCATATTAATAAACTCGCCCAGTGTGGCATCACAGATATTGTTATTAACTATGCCTGGTTAGGAGAGATGATCGTTGACTATTTAGGTGATGGTAAAAAATTCGGGGTTAATATAAGCTACAGTCCAGAAAATAGTGGTGCACTTGAAACGGCTGGCGGTATTATTCAAGCGCTACCTTTATTAAGCAATAATAACGATAATGAAGCCTTTATGCTGATAAATGGCGATATATTTACTGATGTTAACTTTGCTAACTTACCGACATTAGCCAAAGACCGGTTAGCGCATATCTGCTTAGTTAACAATCCTGATCATAATATAAAAGGTGATTTTATTTTTGATAACAATCAACTCACCAATATTGTAAATCAGTCAGAATCAACACAGAAAAATACTTACACCTTTAGTGGTATTAGTTTATTTCGCGCTGATTTTTTTAAAGATAAAAATGCCATGCCAGCATTAAAGCTTGGTCCGATGCTCAAAAGTGCGGTTAGCGACGGTACGGTTTCAGCAAGCATACTCGATTGTGCATGGACCGATGTTGGTACGCCAGAACGTTTAGCGTATCTAAATAGATAAGTTAATCAATTAATAACACAAACAGGTAATATTGATAATGAGAATATGGGGAAAACTTTTAGGCTTTATATTTGGTTTTATGCTGAGTAAAAACCTACTAGGTGCATTAATAGGCATGTTTATTGGTCATAACTTTGATAAAGGCAGAGGCCTTAATTTCAATAATCTTTCAGGCTCGAAAAGCTCAGAAAGTGAACGCCAGAGCGCATTCTTTTACACTTCTTTTTCAGTGATGGGCTACATGGCAAAAGCGAATGGCTTAGTGTCAAAGCATGAAATTGAATTCGCCAATGCTTATATGGACAAATTATCGTTGCAGGGAGAGTCAAGACAACAAGCGCAAGATGCCTTTAGAGAAGGTAAAATGGCGGGTTTTCCACTGAACGATAACCTTGCAAAATTTAAACAAGTTTGCGGAAATCGTCATGATTTATTATTACTCTTTTTAGAGATTCAAATTCAAGTCGCTTTTGCTGATGGTCACCTAGACAGTGATGAACGCCAAGCCTTACACACCATAGCGCAGCAATTAGGCTTTTCAAGTAAAGAGCTTGATAGACTCTTAGAAATGATTATCGCTGGTGCACAATTTCATCAAGGTCAATCAGGTAAAAGCTCTCAATCTCAATTAGAGAATGCCTACAAAGTGTTAGGTGTTGCAGCAGACACACCTGAAAAGGATATTAAGAAAGCTTATCGAAAGTTAATGTCGCAACATCATCCTGATAAGTTGGTTGCTAAAGGTTTACCACCAGAAATGATGGAAATTGCCAAACAAAAAGCACAAGATATTCAAGGGGCATACGAGTTAATCACTAAAAACAAATAACCGCTAATGCCTGTTATTACCAGCAGATATTAGTGCCTAGCTTGCTAGCCGCTCAATGAAAAACGCATACTAGCGTATGCGTTTTTTTTCTTTAAGGTGTTTATTTTCGTTGATAAACACAAAAATCCACATCAAAACTATTTTTGTCATCGGCACTGAGTTTAACGCTACTGGTTAGTTGCCAATCTTCCACCGTATTATATTCAGGAAACTGAGTATCGCCATCGATATCGGCTTTGATATGAGTAATGTAAAGACGGTTAGCGAGGGGTAAACAATGGCTGTAAATAGCACCACCACCAATGACCATCACTTCGTCTACTTCACCCGCTAGCAGTAAAGCTTGCTCGACTGACGTAGCACTGTCTACACCATCAGCGCGGTAGTTTTGGTCACGTGAAATAACAATATTTTGTCTACCTGGTAAAGGACGACCAATAGATTCATAGGTCTTTCGCCCCATAATAATCGGCTTACCTAACGTCGTTTTTTTAAAATAGGCTAAATCAGCCGGTAAGTGCCACGGCATATTATTATCTTTGCCAATAATACGGTTATCAGCATGGGCGACAATCATCGAAAGTAGGGTCATTAACATGGTCTCTCTAAAGGGAATAATTCACTATGTGCTTAATGAAATAACTCATTATTGTTTCACGGGCTTATTTAACATCACTCATCAGGGGATGATAGCGATTTACCCCCTAAAAAAAAAGCTCAAGTAAATTATACTTGGGCTTTTTTATAACAACTAACTAAATGAACAGTGAATAATTACTTACGATATTCAACTTCTACATCGTATTCATCTTCATCCCAGTCTTCGTCACCTAATTCGTCTTCAACGCCGGATACCGCTTCTTCGTGGTAAGTATCCCACTTGAACTCAACCGTTTTATCTTCAGGTGTTTCTTCGATTTCTGGAGGAAGCCCTTCGATAAAAGTCATCACGCCTTGCGTTAGGTCAGCGGTACCAAATTTATTGATAGCAGAGACACTTCGTACTTCGCCAGTCCAATTTAAGCCAGCAACAATACTATCTGTTAGCGCTTTCGCTTCATCTTCTAACATTAAATCAAGCTTGTTAAACACTAACCAGCGCGGTTTAGCAAAAAGTTTTGCTGAATGACGCTCTAATTCACTGATAATAGTTTTAGCGTTTTCAAGCGGATCAGAACCATCGGCAGGCATTACATCAACAAGATGTAATAAAATTCGACAACGCTCTAGATGCTTAAGAAACTGTGTACCTAAGCCTGCGCCTTCTGCTGCGCCTTCAATCAAACCAGGAATATCAGCAATAACAAAACTACGTTGCGTATCTAGGCGAACTACACCTAAGTTAGGCGCCAACGTAGTAAATGGATAATCTGCTACTTTAGGTCGAGCCGCTGAAACACTGCGTATCAAAGTAGACTTACCTGCATTAGGTAAACCTAACAAACCTACATCGGCGAGTAACAATAGCTCAAGCTTGAGACTACGTATTTCGCCCGGTGTGCCATCGGTTTTTTGACGAGGAGCGCGGTTAGTACTACTTTTAAAACGCGTATTGCCTAAACCATGCCAGCCGCCTTTAGCCACTAACATTTTTTGTTCATTGCGGGTTAAGTCACCTAATTGTTCACCGGTGTCTACATCCATAGCACGTGTACCAACAGGTACTTTCAAAATTAAATCTTCTGAACCTTTACCCGTACAATCACGACTTTGACCGTTTTGACCGCGCTTAGCACGATGAAAACGCTCGAAGCGGTAATCAATTAAGGTATTCAGGCTTTCGTCAGCCATTAAATAAACGTCACCGCCGTCACCGCCGTCACCACCATTAGGTCCGCCGTATTCAATGTACTTTTCTTTTCGAAAACTTACACAACCGTTGCCGCCGTCTCCGGCCTCAACTCTAATTTCAACTTCATCAACGAATTTCATGGTGCTTTGAAACACTCCAAGATTAAACTATTGCCTTATTATAAGTTATTTTTTGCACTTACGAAAACAAAGTTATTTTTTATACAAAATGAATACCCTTTAAACTAATTAAAGTTACATCATTAAAAGTAAATAAATTTTCAACAACGAGGCGCTTGGTTAAGCAATAGCTGACTATTGGGATTGAAGCAACGAAGTTATTGACTATTTAGGTCATTTAAAAATGAGCCATTAATTAGTGCAATAAGTATTAGATACTCAAGTAATTAAGTATCAAAAAAAAACCCTGCTTAAAGCAGGGTCTTTATTAAGTTTGAGTAACGTTACTAAGCAACAATACTTACAAACTTACGGTTTTTAGGACCTTTAACATCAAATTGTACTTTACCATCAGTTAAAGCAAATAATGTGTGGTCTTTACCAATACCCATGTTTGTTCCAGCGTGGAATTTAGTACCACGTTGACGAACAATAATGTTTCCAGCTAATACAGCTTCGCCACCAAAACGCTTAACACCAAGGCGTTTAGCTTCTGAATCGCGACCATTTCGTGTACTACCTGCAGCTTTCTTATGTGCCATCTTAAATCGCTCCTAATTAGCCGTTAATGCCAGTAATTTTCACTTCAGTGAACCATTGACGATGGCCCGCTTCTTTACGTGAATGCTTACGACGTTTAAATTTAACAATTTTAACTTTATCAGCACGGCCTTGATTTACAATCTCAGCTACTACTTTACCGCCAGCAATGTAAGGCGCGCCTACATTAACTGCTTCGCCGTCAGCGATCATTAAAACGTTATCGAATTCTACTGTTGCACCAATTTCAAGCTCAAGCTTTTCAAGGCGAACTGTTTGTCCTTCAGTTACGCGGTGTTGTTTACCGCCACTTTGGAATACAGCGTACATACCTACTCCGTAAAGCGTCATTTTATTTAGACGCTAGATTTTAAAATATAGGGCGCGAATTCTACGCGAAGATTTTTATTCAGGCAAGTCTAATTCGCATCTATTTCTATTTAATTTACTTATCGATAAACTATTCCGCTACAGCCCTTTATTGCTAAATATTTTCGTGTAAACTCATGCTTCATAAAATCTCTCAAATACAACAACAAAGGTAGCTATAGCCTTCTATGGATATCAAACACATACAAGCCCTCGCTCAAAAAGATATGACAGCGGTAAATAATGTTATTTATTCGCAAATAAATTCTGATGTTGCGTTAATTAATCAGCTTGGCGTTTATATTGTCAATGCCGGTGGAAAACGCATGCGTCCCATGCTAACGGTTCTCGCCGCACGTGCTTTTGGTTATCAAGGTAATGATCATATCTCTATTGCCGCCATTATTGAGTTTATTCACACCGCGACCTTATTACATGATGATGTTGTTGATGAATCAAACATGCGTCGTGGTCGAGAAACTGCTAATGCCCTATTTGGCAATAGCGCCAGCGTACTCGTTGGTGACTTTCTTTATACTCGCTCTTTTCAGATGATGACCAAGTTAGGCAATATGAGAATAATGGATATATTGTCTGATACCACTAACATTGTTGCCGAAGGTGAAGTATTGCAGTTAATGAACTGTAATGACCCTAGCACCACCGAAGAAAGTTATTTTCAGGTTATCTACTGCAAAACAGCGAAACTGTTTGAGGCCGCAACACGTTTAGCAGCAGTTATTGCCGGGCAAGATGAAAAAATTGAAAAAGCGATGCAAGAATACGGTAAATACTTAGGCACGGCTTTTCAATTGGTTGACGATATTATGGACTACACCGCCGATGCTAAAGCGATGGGGAAGAATATTGGTGATGATTTAGCTGAAGGCAAGCCGACTTTACCATTACTTTATGCCATGAAGCACGGTAATGCGCAGCAAAAGCAGCTAATAAGCGACGCTATTGAACATTGCAATGGTATGGAGCATTTAGACGAGATACTCGCTGCAATGGAGCAAACAGGCTCTCTCGTGTACACACAAAAGCAAGCAGAGCGAGAAGCGGATAAAGCCATTGATGCGTTAAAAATATTACCCGAGTCTGAACATAAGCAAGCGCTGATATCTCTGGCCCATATTGCTGCAAATAGAAGCGTATAATCATGAAGACCCATTTCGGCTTTTATCTTAATCTTCTTGCTATTTTGTTATTTATTCCAGGGATATTATTACCGATGTTCTCTTTGAGCATGGATGTTAGCGCCACTATTGCCGGACCTGCGCTGACCTCAGAGTTAATTAACAAAGAGCTTTCCCTGTTAACTACAATTCAAGAGCTGTGGCAGAACGATCGTTTATTAGTGTCTGTGCTCATTTTTATTTTCTCTATTTGCATTCCTTTGTTGAAAACGGCTTTAGTGGCTTGGTCCTATTTTAAGAGGAAGACTCAGCTAGAAAGAAAAATTATTAGCTTTGTTGGTGCGATTGGAAAATGGTCAATGGCTGACGTTTTTGTTGTGGCAATATTTTTAGCTGTTTTGTCTACTAACCATGCAGAAACAGCAAGCCAACAAACGTTAAGTATTATGGGCTTTAAACTCAATTTAATGATCAGCAGTGAAACACTGTCGGCTGTTGGCCCTGGTTTTTATTTCTTTTGTGCTTATTGTTTACTGTCATTAGTTGGTACGCAGCTGAGTCAAAGTGGTCTAAACAAAAGCCAGCTTAACGACTAGTCCTATAATCTGTTCATCGATATTATCTGTAACAGCATTATCATTGATTATTTTTAGAGATAAAAAAACCGCTAGTCTTTACAGAGCAGCGGTTTTTTTTATTGCAAAAACATCAGCCAATAAATTTAAATTTACTGAATGAAGCTAATGCTAACGTTCAACAAATTAACCTTTGATGAAGTTAATACCTTCAGTAATGTCAGCTTTCAATGTGTCTAACATATCAACTTTCGCTTTTTCTTCAAAAGCACTTAGTTTACCGTAAGATAAAATTTCGCTAACGCCATTTACGCCTAAACGTACCGGTTGTGCGAAAAATTGTGCATCTTCACCTGCGCCTTCAACGTAAGCGTAATCAACCACATCTTCGCCTTGTAAACCTTTAACTAAAGACATACAAAAACGAGCAGCAGCAGCGCCCATAGATAAAGTAGCAGAACCACCACCGGCTTTAGCGTTAACAACTTCAGTACCTGCGTTTTGAATGCGAGGTGTTAAAGCAGCAATTTCTTCATCAGTAAAAGTAACACCTTCAACTTGTGAAAGAAGTGGTAAAATAGTGGTACCTGAGTGGCCACCAATTACTGGAACTTTAACTTCAGCAACGTTTAAGCCTTTTAATTCAGCAACGAACGCTTCACTACGAATAACATCTAGCGTAGTAATACCAAAGACACGAGCCGCGTCGTAAGTACCTGCTTTTTTGAAGACTTCAGCAACGATAGGAACCGTGCCGTTAACTGGGTTAGTAATAATACCGACTAACGCTTTAGGACAGTTAGCAACAATGCCTTCTGCTAATGTTTTAATAATGCCCGCATTAACCGCGAACAAATCAGCACGATCCATACCTGGCTTACGTGGCATGCCTGCTGGAATTAAAACGATATCAGCGCCTGTTAATGCGTCGCCTAATGCGTCAGCACCAAAACCTTCAACGGTAACAGCTGTAGGTATGTGTGATAAATCAACAGCAACACCTGGAACAACTGGTGCTACGTCATACAAAGATAGCTCAGAACCCGCTGGTAATTGAGTTTTTAATAATAATGATAACGCTTGGCCAATTCCGCCAGCAGCGCCTAAAACAGCAACTTTCATTTGATGTCTCCGGTAGTTAAAGAATATTTGAGTAAATACGTAAATTTTCGTGCCCAAAAGATATAGCATCGGCCACTAAAAAACAATTAATATTAAACTATATATGGCATTAGGATACCGTATAATACTTTTAATGAAATAATACTTAGGTCTTACTTCCTCATCATTAAGAATTTAAGATTAAAAAAAGTGTAGTAGAAAAATAACAAAGAGTACCGTTAAATTATGACAGTTTCACAAAAACAAGAAGCATTAACACAAGCTTTTAAAGATTTATTAAAGCAAGAGCAGTTTGGTTCTCAAGGCGATATAGTTGATGCGTTGAAGAAACAAGGTTTCGATAATATCAGCCAGTCAAAGGTTTCACGTATGCTCAGTAAATATGGCGCAGTTCGCACCCGCAACGCTCGCCAAGAAATGGTTTATTGTTTACCAGCTGAACTAGGCGTTCCCACAGCGAAAAGCCCTTTACGCCAACTAGTGATAGATATTGAATACAATGAAGTCATGATTATTGTTAGAACAAGCCCCGGCGCTGCCCAGTTAATCGCTCGCTTACTTGATAGCTTAAGTAAAAGCGATGGAGTACTGGGTACGATTGCCGGTGATGATACTATTTTTATTGCCCCAACCCATGTTGGACAAATAAAAGAAACCATTGCTAAATTAGAGTTACTTTTTTCAAGAAACTTAAATTAAGCTGAGTTCGAAGACAGTGAGCCATAGTAACATCGCGATTTTACCGGTTTATTAAAGTGCCAACTTAGCTAAAAAATTCAAACTTGGTGCAAAAAAAGATGCGCCAGTTTCTGCTTGGGTATATTTAAGTAGATGATCAAAATGACCATGAGCATCACTTTGAATCATGGCTTTTAACATCATCTCAAATGGCTCAGGCGAGCGGCAATAAGAAACAAAAAACAAGCCCTGTAACTTCATATCACCATACGGCATACTTTGTCGTACTATTTCGATAGCGTTACCGTCTTCGTCTTTAAGGTTTACTCGCTTAGTATGCGCGGTCGCTGGTTTATTTTCATTGGAATATTCTTCATTATCCAGTTTTGTTCGTCCAAAAATATCTTCTTGGTCTTTAACCTTTAAGTTATCCCATAAGTTCAAGTTATGGCGATAACGTTGAATATGTAAATAACTGCCTGCTGCAAACTCTTCACTCTCTTCATTCGCAATTAGCGCAACTTTGCGGCGGTGTGAACCTTGTGGGTTTTCTGTGCCATCGACAAAACCCGTTAAATCACGACCATCAAGAAACCTAAAGGCACGCACTTGCTCAGCCAGTTCAACGCTGTTGGCTAATAAAGCACAAACCTTGGTACTAACAATATGATTAACGTCTGCACGGTCGCTTCTTATTTCGATATAAAGATCATAACTATCAGCCGGAGCTGCGCGATCATCACATTCAAGCGCGGAAAAAGGCTTTAAATTTTTAGGTCTTCCTTGTGGATACAACTCATCCCAATAGTTAGCACCGATAGCAATAACACCAGCTAAGTTAGATTCTGAAAAACGATCTGCGTAATGATCGAATAAGGCAGGTAATCGAGAAAGTGCGTGACGAACATGAGCATTTTTATCATCTAAAACATTAAACATCAGATAATAACCGTGCAAACTAGGTTCTGCGCAAATACCGAATTGTTCTCTTGCCATCAAAATTCCCAAAAATGTAATGTATATTAATATTTCAATTTTACACAGTTTCTTAAAATTCACAGTAAATCATTTACGATAATAAAATAAGATAAAACCGTGTTGCTTTTTACAGCTATGCCAACGCACTTTTATTAGTATGGGCGCAAGTACTGATAATTTCTGTGCAGCTAAAAGTATTAGCCTTTATCTTGTACATAAAAAAACAGCCCTGAGGCTGTTTTATGATTTATCTTGTTAATATAGATAACACTAGTTGGTATTAAGTAAACTCAGGGTAAGCTTCCATACCACAATCTGATTTATCCATACCTTGATACTCTTCTTCTTCAGTTACACGAATACCCATAACTTTCTTAAGTACATACCAGACCACAAAACTTGCACTAAATACCCAGACAAAGATGGTTGCTGCACCGATTAATTGTCCACTAAAGCTTGAAGCAGGGTTAGTAAGAGGAACAAGCAGTAAACCAAACAAACCAACGACACCATGTACTGAGATAGCACCGACTGGATCATCTATTTTCAGTTTATCTAAACCAACCACTGACAAGACAACGATGACACCAGCGACCATACCAAACAAGGTTGCTTGCAATGCCGTGGGTGTTGAAGGCTCAGCAGTAATAGCGACTAATCCCGCTAATGCCCCGTTTAATGTCATGGTTAAATCTGCTTTTTTAAATAGTAATTTCGCAAAAATTAACGCGGCGATAGCGCCACCAGCGGCCGCTGCATTGGTATTTAAAAAGACCATAGCAACTGAATGTGAACTGTTGATATCGGCAAGCTTTAAAACTGAACCACCGTTAAAGCCAAACCAACCCATCCATAAAATAAATGTGCCTAATGTCGCCATAGGTAAGTTAGCACCTGGAATGGCATTAATACGACCATCTGCTCCATATTTACCCTTACGTGCGCCAAGTAACAAGACACCCGCTAATGCTGCTGATGCACCTGCCATGTGGACAATACCCGAGCCAGCAAAATCAGAAAAGCCTAAGTCACCTAGGGTGTACAAACCAAAGACAGCATTACCGCCCCAAGTCCAGCTACCTTCAAGTGGATAAATAACGGCAGTTAACACAACGGTAAAAATAAGGAATGCCCATAATTTCATGCGTTCAGCGACGGCACCAGAAACAATCGACATCGCTGTTGCAACAAAGACCACTTGAAAGAAGAAATCAGACGCTTTGGAGTATATAGCTCCGCCATTAAAACCATCTTCACGGCCAGAAAATTCTTTTAATACCGCATCAGCATCGATTGTTTCGATGCCAGATAAGAAGAAACCACCACCGTACATAATTTCGTAACCGCAGGCCAAATACATCATGCAAGCAATAGCATAAAGCGCGACGTTTTTAGTCAAAATTTCTGTGGTATTTTTTGCACGCACTAAACCGGCTTCTAACATAGAGAAACCCGCGGCCATCCACATAACAAGAGCACCACATATCAAGAAATAGAAAGTGTCCATTGCATACTGTAATTGAAAAATATTTTGTTCCATGATTTACCCCTTAAATAGCTTCAACATCTTGCTCACCAGTACGAATACGTACAGCTTGCTGTAAGTCATAGACAAATATTTTACCATCGCCAATTTTACCTGTGTGCGCCGACTCGGTAATTGCTTTGACTAAGCGTTCAACAACATCATCATTGACAGCAATTTCAAGTTTCACTTTCGGTAAAAAGTCCACTTGATACTCAGCACCACGATACAGTTCGGTATGACCTTTTTGTCGTCCAAAACCTTTTACTTCACTGACGGTTAGTCCTTCAACACCAATTTCAGAAATTGCTTCTCTGACATCATCCAGTTTGAAAGGTTTTATTATTGCGTTAACCATTTTCATTATGTTTAGCCTTATTTATGATTTGTACATAACAATACAAATGTTATGCCAAAGACTAAAATACTTAATATTCATAAGGTTAAGATTAACAATAAAAAAAAGGCTATTTAAAAGCACTTCGTTGGTGCATGAAATTTTATCAATGACAGTAATTGGTGCATGATTTAATTAGCATGCAAGGAAGTCCCGTTTGTTAAATAAAACTATTAGCGGTGTTAGGCAAGGAAAGGTTAATTAGCAAGGATGGCAAAGACAGTTCTGCTATCTGAGAGGTTTATTACTCGGTGACAACTCATGATTAATGAGTGTATTAGCTGCGCAGACAAGGTAAGTGCAATAAAAATTGAGATGAGGTTAGCTCAGCAAAGAAAAGCTATTGCTAAATAGATCACTGCCCTCACCCACAGTTATTATATCAAAAGATATAGCGGTTAATAAAGCATAGAGGCACTTGGGTTAAGTACAGCAAGGATACTTAAACGTTCCATATCACAGAAGTCGCTGGCATCACGCAACAGCTCTTGTTGCACTGATAACGCATCGAGTTTTTCATCACTAATGACATCGGCTTGGCAATGACTTTTGCATTGGTGGTTCAGTGTCATTATTCGTTTAGCAATATAAAGTAACTTAGTTTCGTCGGTACTATGTTGAAACTCCTCTTCATCTTGATAACGTATAGGTTCAATCAAGCTGTAAGGAAGTTGCCATTGTTTTAATAATTCAGCGGTAATGTCAGCGTAGGAAAAACCCAGTGTTTGTAGTTGTTTAGTCCAAGGCAATTCATCTGAATTAATATGCTTACATTGTTCTACTTTTTCAGGCATAAATTGATGTATGACTAATTCGCCTAAATTATGCAGCAAACCTAAAATAAATAATCGTTCCGCATTAGGTACGTTTAGTTTAGTGCCTAAAAATTTAACCGTTAATGCACAGTCAACACTACGCTCCCAAAAGTCATCTAAATATTCGGGACTGGCTTTTAGTTTTCTAAAGGCATCAGTGGTAAAATAAGCAATAACTAAGTTGTAAACTTCGGTAATACCCAAGATTAAAACCGCTTTAGAAATAGTGTCTATTTTACCAGGATAGTTAAAAAAAGAGCTATTTGAGAGCTTTAAAATAGTCGCTGACAAGGCGGGATCAAGTAAAATGACATCCGCTATATCATCAATAGTTGATGATTCGTTATCAATTAACTCTTTAATGCGGATAAAAGAATCCGACAATACAAATATTTCACTCGCCTGTTCGGCGTATTCAACAGCATTCATAACAAAAATCCTAACAAGAAATATAGGGTTGTTTTTATATAAAAATAAAACACTCAGCAAATAAATTGAAAGCTAACACCCGCTGATGGCTCAGTTTTTCAATAATATACAAGGTATTAGCAATAACCTAAATTTTACTCAAGTATAGACACTATATTAATAATAAGTGACTTATTTTCAGAAAAAGTCTAATTAGTCTTCAACGGTTAAGGCAACTTGGTAAGAGCCAAATTTTCTAATATTAATAACCCCCTTATCAAAAATAAGATATTGGCCTTTTATCCCTTGTAATAATCCTGAAACTTGGGGGGTTTTATCAAAGTTAAAAGAGCCGATTTTTTCTAAGTACTGTTCAACAGGAAAGTTCAAATTGACTACTGGTTCGTCAAGTAATTCAACGGCGTCTGCACCAAAGCGTAATTTAATATCGTCTAACTGTGCTGCAATTTCAGGTAGTAATGCTTGTGCTTTCGCTTTTAAATCAACCATTTCACCCGCACCTTTTAACATAGCTCGCCAGTTTGTTTTATCGGCAATAAACTTAGCCAGTGCTATTTCAACTAAACCCGATTGTAAGCGTGTACTTACTCTAAATAGTTTTAAGGCTTGTGTTGCACCTTGGTCAATCCAGCGGGTGGGTATTTGAGTATGGCGAGTAATGCCAACTTTAATGCCAGAGGTATTCGCTAAATAAACATAATGATTAACCATGCAATTTTTTACACCCCATTCAGGCTCACGACAAGTCCCCTGAGCATGATGGCAAGTTTCTGGTTTCATAATACACATATCGCATTGAGCAAGTTTTTGCATACACGGATAACAAAAACCTTGCGAATAACTTTTCTTGGTTACTCTTGCACAATGACGACACGCTATTTTACCTTGATAATCTAAAGTAATATTTTTCCCAATTAACGCATTCATATCAATGAGCTGATCGCCTATAGGTAATTGGTAATGAACGAGTCCGTTTTCATCTAACTGAGCAGTCATTTTACTCAAAGCACCTGCATCGTAATGGGTCATTTATTGTCTCGGTATGTTTGATGGAGAAATTTATAGGGCATGGTATAAAACTCTGTAAATGACAGCCAGCTTTTTATCGATTTCAGCAACAAAAATTGCGATACTATTGTTATATCAGCAAAACCTTTACAGCCAAGCCAACTTGTATGCAAAAAAAAGAACCAACCGCCAAGCCAACTTGGTTTGTTTATTATTTACGTTGTGCAGACAACAGTTTATACGCGGGTATTACTACCGACTTAATTCGCCGTTTAGGTGAGCATAATACTTGTAATAAAACAGGGGCTAAATATACGCGGGTTCGGCGGCCGGTCGAATTAGTTTACGCTGAGCCCCAAGAAAATCGTCAACTCGCTTGCAAGCGCGAATATCAACTAAAGAAGTTTACTAAGCTTAAAAAAGAGACCTTAGTGAAAAACTTTAAGCCAATAATTTTTTAGAAAAGCCCTGACAGTACTGGTCTGCTTAGTATTACTTTTATTAGATAATTTCCATTTATCGACAAGTAACTGCTAGTATACGGCGGTTTTCACATAATAGATGTATGCAAAATGTTTCTAGAACGTTACTGTAATATTACAAACAATCAAATTAGTTTTTCTCGTCAGCAAGGTAGCGATTTCGCTAAAATAGTTGCCGATGATTTCAATCCGCTGCACGATGCCGATGCAAAACGTTTTTGCGTGCCAGGTGATTTACTTTTTTCATTAGTGCTAGAAAAGTCAGGTTTATCACAAAATATGGGCTTTACTTTTTCAGGTATGGTGACCGATGGCATTAAACTCAATTTTCCTGAAAAAATTGTCGAATCAGCAAGTATTCTTGATGATAATGCAAAAGAATATATGAAAATAGAGGCTTCAGGACAGTGTACAACTAACCGTCAATCGATCGATGCTTTGATCCGCGCCTACGTTGAGTTCTCTGGCCATACTTTTCCACATATTTTAGTGAAATTGATGTTTGAAAAAAATGTCATGATCAACCCAACACGTCCAATGGTGATGTACGAGAATATGTTTATTCATTTAGATGAAGTTGATTTTGCCGACGTGCAATTGCAATTAACGACGCCTAGCTTACTCATTGACGGTAAACGGGGTAAAGCAACCTTGCCTTTTGACTTAGTCGCTGATGGCAAAGTGATTGGTCATGGTAAAAAGCACATGTTACTCAGTGGCTTAAGAGATTATGACCAAACCACTATTGATAGTCTCGTTAATCATTACAATGATAAAAAAGCGCAGTACTTAAAATAACCCCTTAATAAGATGATGCTAGTTAAAATTTTATTAACATCATTTTATCAAACGCTAGCTGTTGTGTTCTTCTGTTTTCCACACAAAAAGCAAACTTTTTAATTGTTTTAGGTCGCGAGCATAGCTTTGGCTGTTGATAGTACTCCAGCCATGCTCGCAACTTTTCTCCTTGATAGCGAGATTTTAAGACCAGCGCAGCTGAGGTTTCGAAGGGATCTATACGGTTTTCTTTAATATCACTAGCTGAACTTCTCGATAACTGCTGACCTTTAACAGATATTTTTATCGGCTTTTTTTTCTGTTTATTTTGCTTATTTACTATGGGCTTTTTTAATCGACTTTGTTGACATTGCCACCATTTTGTTCGAGCACTTTCTTCTTTTTTTTTCAAACGTTCACTTCGTTTTACACTATGACCTTGTCTTTGCTGAGACTGAATATTAGCTAACTTATCTTCATAGCGCTGACAGTGTTTTTTCCCAGCAAAGCTTTGCTGAGAAAAAATTAAAGCCATACTTATAAAAAAAAGTTTAAAATGTACTTTATACTTAAAATGTACTTTATACTTAAAATGTA
>NZ_JACGWC010000029.1:0-43107 GCF_014077545.1 Colwellia sp. BRX10-1 | reverse complement strand
TCTTTTTTTTTTTCTTTTTTTGTATCTATTAGTTATTATGTTTTTATTGCGCATTCTTTTTTAAGTAATGCGTTTTTTTTTGACTATAATTTAGCAAAATGTTTGCTTATTATTTAACAAAATGAAATGAGTAAAGTCAACGCAACAAGGAAGTGAGGGCTTACGAGAACGATTATACTTGAACAAGAGTTTTATTGTCAGGAGTGAAAGATGGAATAGCACGTTAACTAACGCGCTATTCTGGCGAGTAATTATTAAAGACTATTTACCAAAATAGTCAGCTAAAAAAGTATCAAAATCTACTTGGTCAGCGTTTTCAATATCCTTTTGTCCTTGATGTGATTTTGTTGCCGCGTCAATAAAATACTGCTCATTAAACACCTGATAATCTGCCGCTAGTAACTGTTGACGATAGTCTTGTGCTTTTTGTAAAGCGATGCCCGTTAAGCTTTGATTTTGATTTACCACACAATCAAGTAATTGAGCGGAAGGTGTTAAATTAGGATCAAGCAATTTTTGTTGTTCATTGGCCACCGCTTGACTATATTTGTCACTGCCATAAGCACTATCTAATAAGATTGCGACTTTCTCCATTTGTTGGAAAATTTCACTGCCCCAGGCTTTCACTGATTTATCACAACCATTATCATTGAGTAGTAAAAGTGGATCTCTGCCTCGAACAACAACTTCGTCCATATTGGCATCGCAGCTTTCTTGTTGTTGATAAGTAAATAAAGGGCTATCTGCTAAGGCACAATAGGTAATGAAAACATCGAGAAAATAAACTTGCTCAATGCTTATCCCCGTATCAGAGAATGGATTAACATCAAGGGCGCGTACTTCAATGTATTCAACCCCTCTATTTCTTAATGCTTCTGAGGGTTTCTCTCCAGATTTAGCAACTTGCTTAGGCCGAATAGGCGCATAAAGTTCATTCTCAATCTGTAAAATATTACTGTTAAGTTGCTGATATTTTCCGTTAACCTTTACACCAAAGGCAGCAAACTTTTCTGAAGGTAAATTAATCGCATTTTGTACACCATCTAAGTAACCACTTAAATCGTTATAACAAATTTTCAACGATGCTTGCTCGCTATTGGTGTAACCTAAATCACTCATTCTCAACGATGTAGCGTACTCAAGGTACATATAACCACTCGCTGACTTTTTGAAAGGAAGCGTGGTGGTTTTATTTTTCAAAAATGAACCACAAATAGTTGGCGAGCTACCGTAAAGGTAAGGTATCAACCAGCAATATCGTTTGTAGTTACGTAATAATGAAAAATATTTTTCTGATATAAAATCATTTATCGGTGCCTTATTTTCTGAAATTTTTTGCATACTTTGCCAAAAATTTTGAGAAAATGAGAAATTAAAATGAATACCAGAAATAACCTGCATCATACTACCATAGCGATTTTTTAGCCCTTGACGATAGGCTGTTTTCATTTGACCTACGTTTGATGAACCATAGTTTGCTAGCGGTATAGCATCATCATTATCAACAAAACATGGCATACTCATTGGCCACAGCAGTTCGCCATCAATTTTACTTAAGGTATATTTTTGAATATCTTGTAATTGCGCGATAGTTGTTTCGGGATCAAAACTCACCGGTGTAATAAACTCTAATAACGTTTCTGAGTAGTCCGTAGTGATATTAGGATGTGTTAACGCAGCGCCTAAGCTTTTATGGTGGGGGGCTAATGACAAACGTCCTTCAGGTAAAACGCGTAAGCCTTCTCGTTCTATGCCTCGCCCAATGCCTGTTAAGGAAGATAAATGTTCATCTTGGCTAAATGCCATTACATAGTCATCAAAAGAAAGTTTCAAAAATAATCCCTAATACATTAAGCGTAGCTGCTATTGACTATTTGAGGGTAATAATTAACTTTTCAATACTTTATCGTATTAAAAATCAATCTTAAGTGACATCCTCAAAATAAACATTCATTTTCTAAAAGCACTAGACCGTAATACGCTAGTTTTATTTTCAAAATAAAACTAATCAAATTTGTATGAATCTCTTACAAAGCAGTTTCTAAACATTAGCGCTTACGGTAAAGTGCCTTATAAGATAATAATAAGAAAATAGTTAAAATCATGCAAGACAGTCCTTTATCATTACTTCCTCCACTTGTTGCTATTGTGATTGCCATTTGGCGAAAAAACGCTCTACTAGCTTTATTCTGCGGTTTAATTTTAGCAAGTATAATGTCGACAAACTGGCAAATAATAACGGGCATAACCGATGGTTTTTTGGCGATTGGTGGTGTATTCACTTCTACCAGTAACCTTTATATTGTTAGTTTTAGTTTATTAATTGGCGCGTTAGTAACCCTAATGAATAAATCAGGCGCGGTTAATGGTTTTATCGAAAAACTGTCCTCATTAAATTTAGTCAAAAACGCTCGACAAGCGAGTATGCTGCCGACAATTATTGGTACCAGTATTTTTACCGATACTAATTTAAGTATGTTTACTGCTGGTATGGCTAGTCAGAAACTCTTTGATAAATATAAAATGAGCCGCGCAAAGCTAGCCTACCTAATTGACTCAACTTGCGCGCCAGTAAGCATCTTATTATTAGTAAACGGCTGGGGTGCTTATGTATTAGGGTTACTTGATGATTATCAACTTGCCGACTCAGTGGGTGTTCTAATCGGTACTGTTAGTTATAATTTTTACGCAATAATCGCTATTTCATTGGCTTTTTATACCGCCTACAGCGGAAAAATTTATGGTCCAATGAAAAGAGCAGAGTCTTTGGTAACCGACCAGCAACAAGATACTGTAAAACAAATAGCGCCAGCCTATATCATGTGGTTGCCTTTATTAACGTTATTAGCACTGACCCTAATTTTATTGTGGATAACAGGTGATGGCGACATACGCCGTGGCTCAGGCTCATTTGCTGTATTTTGGTCAATCATCAGCGCTTTTATTTTATTAGTGCTATTAATTACCTTGAATAAACTCCTTAGTGTTAAAGAAATAACCCTCAGCTCAGCTGCAGGCATTAAACATATGTTTCCTGCTGTTGCCATTTTAGTCTTGTCATTTGCTTTTGGTGACGCAATAAAAGGCTTGGGCACAGGTATTTATGTCAGTGAATTATTTAATGTTGAACTGCCGTTATTTTTAATGGCACCCGTTATTTTTATTGCCGCGGCGTTAATGGCTTTTGCAACAGGAACCTCTTGGGGAACTTTTGCTATATTGGTGCCTATTGCTGTACCTATCGCTCAACAGAGTGGGTTACCCATAGAATTTTTAGTCGCTGCAGTGTTAGGTGGTGGCGTATTTGGCGACCACGCCTCTCCTATTTCTGATACTACCGTGGTTGCATCCATCGCCAGTGGTTGTGATCATTTCGAACATGTTAAGACACAATTACCTTATGCATTATTTGGTGCTGTGCTCACAATTATTCTTTATATCTTGGTAGGATTAGGGCTCTCATAAGTGCAATCGATTAATATAATTTTTGAACACAATAATTTTATTATTGTAGAGAAACCGGCCGATGTTAACTTCCATGATGAAGGCGACCTTGAGCAAGGTTTTTTCAACCAAGTTAAAAAACAGGGAAAAGCGCAAGGTAAATTTGATGATTTATTCCCGGTGCATCGCCTTGATAAAATGACTTCAGGTTTAATGATTTTTGCAAAAAACTTAGCGACTACGCAACAGTTTCAAACGTTATTTGAACAACATAAGGTTGAAAAATATTACCTGGCGATCAGTGATAAAAAACCTAAGAAAAAACAAGGTTTGATTAAAGGCGATATGGAAAAAAGTCGCCGAGGCATGTGGAAATTACTACGAACACAAGTCAACCCCGCGATTACACAGTTCTTGTCGTATTCACTTAGCGATGGTCTGCGTTTGTATTTATTAAAACCGCGAAGTGGTAAAACCCACCAACTACGTGTTGCCTTATCCAGTATTGGCTCTCCAATACTCGGTGATCCACTTTACGCAACGCAAGACGCTTATCAAGAGCAACGTGGTTATTTACATGCATTCGCGCTGAGCTTCACTTTAGATGGGGAAAAATATCAATTTGTACTTTGCCCATCTTCTGGAGAAAAATATTTAAGTGAATCTTGCCAACAACAATTAGAGGCCATTAAGACCCCTTGGTCACTTACTTGGCCAAATATAAGCTAACAATTGCCTCCTGTTGAAAGCGTCATCCTGATACTGAAATAAATTCAGCATGACGACAAAGGTGAAAGAAAAACACCATCCCACTTACTAACGCATAGTCATCCTAACCAATTCACTGATACTGTGAACATAAAAAAAGCGAGCTTAGCTCGCTTTTTTTATGTTCATTTTTAAACTCTACTGTTTTAAAAAAGATTTAATGAATGAATAAACACGACACCTATCGCTGTTGGACAAACAAACTTGGTATACCAAGGCCAAATTTTCCAAAACACACTATGCTCTGCACTATCATGACCTTGCTTAAGCTCCATAAGCACATCATTTCTATGCCAAATCCAGCCAACAAAAACACAACATAGCATCGCTATAATAGGTTGCCCATATTGTGTAGCAGAAATGGCAACAAAATCGAGCATAGTTTCAATATTTAAAACGATAACCACGCTCAATAAGAAAATACCAATACCAATTAAGGTGGTCGCTTTTTCTCTTGGAAGGTCATGACGCTCAACCACGTAAGATACCGGTCCTTCAAGCATTGAAATAGAAGATGTTAAAGCGGCAATAGACATTAATAAGAAGAAAGCAAAAGCGACAAAACTGCCCACATTACCCATGCTTTCAAATAAACTGGGTAAGACAGTAAAGACCAGACTTGAACCATTGATTAAACTGCCATCATCAGCAAATATCGCCACGCCTTGCGCTTGAGCAACATACATAGCAGGAATAATTAATAAGCCGGCTAGGAATGCGATAGACACATCAATAAGCGTGACTTGTGCACCTAGGGTAATTAAATTCTCTTTTTTAGAAATATATGAACCATAAATAATCATCACACTGGTGCCTAGTGACAAAGAGAAGAAGGCTTGCCCTAATGCGCTAATTAATAAATCAGCTTCAAATACACGGGAAAAATCAGGGTTCAAATAAGCATTTAATCCCTCAGCTGCACCATCTAAGGTAACAACATAAATAATTAACAGTATTAATAAACCGATCAACATTGGCATTAAACGTTTTGACCATTTTTCGATACCATCTTCAACGCCATGGCGAATAATAAAAACGGTCAAGACCATGAATAAGGCGGTAAAGCCTAAATTACGCCACAAAGATTGTGAAATAACCCATTGCGCTGCATCACTTAAACCAACAAAGGTTAAAACGGGTTCAACGGCATAAGACATCATCCAGCCAGCTAGAATCCCATAGAAACTAAGAATAAGTGCCGCACAAACTATGCCTCCAAAACCAACAAAGAAGGCGAATTTTTTCTGCCAAAGACTGCGTGACATTTTTTCTAACGAGCTAACTGCATTCGCTTGCCCGTATCGGCCTATCAATAATTCGGCCATAAATGCAGGGTAAGCTAAGCAAAAGGCTAAAACTAAATAAACTAAAACAAAAGCAGCACCACCATTACTTGCTGTTTGTGTTGGGAATCCCCAAATATTGCCTAAACCAACAGCGGAACCTGCCGCTGCCATGATAAAACCAATCCGAGAACTAAACCCACCTCTTGAAACACTCATTAAACGTAATCTTTATTATTATTAGAATGCGGTTAATCTACTTAATGTGTCATCAAAACAACAGCGTTAATTGTCTAAAGGTAAGCAATTTGTCACTAAAATCATCGTGTACTTGTAAAGATAAGATTACTTACCGGGTAAAACAAAAAGTAAACGTATAAAAAAACAGCACCGATAGTGCTGTTTTTTAGTATTGATATATTCACCCTTCAAAGGCTGAACGTATTAAGAAAGCGCTGTATTAGTCGCGAAAGTTATTAAACTGAAAAGATTGCTCTAGATCGCCTTCACGAATTAATTGCATGACCGCTTGTAAATCATCACGTTTTTTACCGGTCACTCGTACTTGATCGCCTTGAATGCCCGCTTGTACTTTTAACTTACTGTCTTTAATTAACTTAATGACTTTTTTAGCGATAGGCTGCTCAATACCTTCTTTAAATGAAAGATTTTGAGTGAAGGTTCTACCTGTATGCTCAGTATTAGAAAGGGTCAGGGCTTTAGCATCGATATTACGCTTTGCCAACTGCACGCGCACCATATCTACCAGTTGTTTTATTTGAAAGTCACCTTCAGCTTTTATTACCACATTGGGCTTTTTCCATTCAATGCTCGCTTCAACACCACGAAAATCAAAACGCGTTTCTAATTCTCTCTTGCAGTTTTCAGTTGCATTTCTTACTTCTTCCAAATTAATTTCGGAAACGATATCCATTGAGGGCATGATCTTGACCTTTCGATAATTCAATAATTTAAGTGTTGGCAATCTTAGCAAGATTACCACTAGCGGGTAAAGGTGATCGCAACCGCTATTTTCACATGTTATGATGAATAATTCTAAACTAATGACTTCATAAAATTACCCTTTAATGAAACGTTACATTCAACTACTAATTATATTAGTTTTTTTACTGGTATTAGCACTGATTTTTTTGATCCCTGACGATTTAAAAACCACCGTTATTAATAAAATACAAATAGATACTATTGGCCATGTTATTGGTTTTTTTGGTCTGACTTGGATTTTAGTCGGTTTGATGAAACTACCTTTAATCAATACGGTTATTTGTTTATTTTTTTATAGTGCATTGACTGAATTAAGCCAGTATTACTTAGGCTTTCGCAGTGGGGAATTTTTTGACTTTGTCGCTGATGTTGTAGGCATATCTTTCTTTGCTGTTCTTCAGTGGTTTTTTTACTTTATCAACAGCCCAAAGGCATAAAAAGATAAGATGAATATTGTTATTGTTGGCCAAGGTGCAATAGGTTTACTTTGTTATCATCGGCTTTCTCAAGCGATAATTAACCAACAAGGTGATAACTTAGTGTCATTGTGGCCGTCAACGCCAACAACATTATCTGATTACCTTTTTAGTGAAATGAATGGTCTTGCAAAAAGCTTTCCATTTACAATGGCTGATAACCAATTAATAGCCAGTGCTGACGTTATAATTTTTTGTGTAAAATCTTATCAAGTCACCGAGGCGTTGAAAGCTGTTGATCATTTAATCAGTGACGATGCAGTTATTATTCTTACCCACAATGGTTTAGGAACTCTCGAAGAAATTAGCCCACGACTTAAACCATCACAATGTTTATTGGCTTTGTTACTTACGCAAGGCGCTAAAAAAGTCGCCCCTTATCATGTTAAACATACCGGTATGGGCCATAGCGATCTGGGTATTATTTACGGGACGCTGGACTCAATAAAGCAAAAGCAATTGTTAAAACACCTTAATAAAAGCCTGAAACAGCTTAGCTGGCAAGAAAACATTCAACAAGCGCAATGGAAAAAGTTAGCCATTAACTGTGTGATCAACCCTATTTCAGCACTAAACGACATTGAAAATGGTGAAGTAAATCAAAAAGCTTACCAAAGAATGACCGAAGATATTATCAGTGAAGTCGTTGCTGTAGCGACGAAGGAAGGCGTAATATTAAGTGAAATATTATTACGACAGTTAATCCATAATGTTGCTAAAAGCACCAATAGAAACACTTCTTCGATGCGCGCTGATGTGCGTAATAAACGTCGTACAGAAATAGAGTATATCAACGGTTACATTCACCGTTTAGGGGAAAAACATAAACTAACCACAGCGATGAATACTCAACTATGGTTAGCTGTTAAAGCACTTGAGGATAAATATTGACCCGAGTTAACGAGTCATATTAAGGACGGTAAACTTTAACGTTCTTATAGCCTTCACCAATTAAGTAAAGTGCTTGTAGCTTACTCATTATACCTTGATCACAATACAGTAAATATTCTTTGTCTTGCTCTAGCTCACTAAACTTATTAGATAGCTTATAAAAAGGAATATGAACAACGTTGACGTTTTCAAGTTCTAGAGGATTTTCGTCTTCTTCATCAGGGCTTCTAATGTCAATAACGATTGAATCGCTAGGAAGATCGTCTACTGTATCAACTGCATGAATTTCTTCTTCACTTTCTTTACCAATATCACGTATATCGTACATACGCGTTGCTTCAACAACCTTGTCTAAAACATCAAAATCAAAGTTTTCTTCTTCTGCTTCAATTTTAGATAATACCGCTTTAATGGTTGGGCGCTTTGATATTACACCACAATATTCCGGAATAGTTTTAGCAAAGTCTTCAGTACCAATTTTACGGGCGATATCAATAATATCTTGTTTATCATAAGCGACTAATGGACGGAGAATTAACGTATCAGTAACTCGGTCTATCACATTTAAATTAGTTAATGTTTGGCTAGATACTTGACCTAACGCTTCACCCGTAACTAAAGATTCTATATTCGCTCTTTTCGCTATTTTCGCAGCAGCACGCATCATCATACGTTTTAGAATAACGCCCATCTGACCGTTTTCAACATTTTCTAAAATTTCAGCAACAACCGGTTCAAAATCAACCGAAAAGAATTTTACTTTGTGTGATGCACCGAATTTATTCCATAAGTAGTAACTCACTTGTTTTACGCCAACTTCATGCGCAGCGCCACCCAAGTTAAAGAAACAGTAATGAGTACGAGCACCCTTTCTGATCATTTGAAAACTTGATACACCCGAATCAAAACCACCTGACATTAATGATAAAACATCTTCTTGGCTTGCTATTGGGAAACCACCTAGTCCTTGATGTCGTTCTGTGACAATAAATAAGTATTCATCTTTTATTTCTAATCGAATAGTTACATCAGGTTTTTTCAATTTAACTTTAGCGGATTCAACGTGCTCGTTTAAACCACCGCCAACATATTGTTCAACTTGTAAGGAATTGAAGTCGTGTGTTCCAATTCGTTTGGCTCTTACACAAAACGTTTTATTTTCAATTGTCTTTTCGTGTGCTGCTAATGTTTTTTCAAAAATGTTATGCACATCTGTATAGGTTGTTTGTTGAACTTCAAGAAAATGAGCGATGCCCGGCACGCATTTTAAGGTATCAATAAGTGCCAAACGATTTTTAGGACAGTTATTTTTAGTATTAACCTCTATATTATCCCAGTTTGCCTGAGTGGTAATTTGCTCATCAACACGTCGTAAAACATTTTTAATGCTGGATTCTAAAATTTTAGTAAAGCGCTTACGAACCGGGCGACTCTTTACAGCAATTTCAGATTGGAGTTTTACGATGAATTTCATGAACAAACGACCCTAAATATAAAACTAGACTAAAGGCCATAATCGGCCGACAAAAATAATGGCGCGAATTATACACGAAATTGAAATAAAGAGTAAGTTGAAATGAAGAGTAAGTTGAAAAATGTACGCTAAGCAATAAACGGGGGTTTATCACTTAACGCCATCACGATAGTTGAATTTATCGGCTTAATTTATTATTTAATAATAGAAACAGGTTCGGTTTCCTTTGCTTTACCTTGGTTAATTGAAATCTCAACACGACGGTTTCTTCTGCGGTTTAGCGCGTTAGTATTAGGCACTACCGGTCTTGTATCGGCATGACCAACAACCAATAAACGTGACTGGTCAAACTCAGGGACTTTAATTAATTCATGAGCAATAGCGACAGCTCGTTTACTTGATAAATCCCAATTTGAAGAAAATAACTCTGAACTAATACCGCGATCGTCTGTGTGTGCAGAAACCATAATTTCACCCGGAACCGTGTTGAGTAGCTCACCTATTTCTCTAATAATAGGGCGAAACTGTGGTTGTAAAAAAGCAGAACCCGAAGGAAAAGAACCATTTTCACGAATACGAATAATCACTTGTTGTCCGAGAGATTCAAGCTCTATGGCACCATCTTGAATTTGTTGTTCTAATTGATCAGCAATTTTTTTAACTAATTCATTTACTTGCTCTTGCGAAGCCTGCTCTAATTCGTCTTGAGCCTTTTGCATTGCCTGGGCTGACATTTCATCTGCAGTACTTTGTGATTGTCCACCACGTTCTGTACCTCGTTGTTCTTGTCGACCACCAGCAGACGTTTCATCACCTGCTTGAAACTCTAACATCTGTTGGGTCATTTCCATGGTTTGCTGTTGAATAACTTCTATAGGTGTTGGCTCAGGTTTACCTGGGCGAAATTCTTGCGCAATAATACTGGTGCCTTTAGGAATATCTTTTACTTCAATCTTATTTTGTACACCAAACGCAAACTTCATCGAACCTGCAATTTGTTTAAACTTTAAAACATCCATTTCAGAAAAAGATAACAGCAAAACGAAAAAGCACATCAATAGTGACATTAAGTCAGCAAAAGTACCCATCCAAGCGGGAAGCCCCGGAGGTGGACATTTACATTTTTCAGCCATAAATTACTCCCGTTACTCTTCTTCTGTGGTATTTACAGCACGTTTACCTTCAGCAAGATAGTTTTTAAGTAACCCTTCGATGACACGTGGATTTTGTCCGTCTTGAATACCCAGAATAGCGTCAAGAATAAGCTCCTGGTTCATTTTTTCTTCAGCAAGGCGAAGCCTGAGTTTTGACGCTATAGGAATGGCAATAACGTTAGCGAGGAATGCTCCATATAGGGTTGTTAGTAGTGCAACCGCCATAGCTGGACCAATAGATTTGGGGTCATCCATGTTTGATAACATCGCGACCAAACCAATTAAGGTGCCAATCATGCCCATCGCGGGTGCCACATCAGCAAGTGCCATCATCATACCTACGCCTGTTTCATGGCGTTCAGCAGTAAGCTCAATATCTTTTTTTAGTGTGCCACGTACTACATCTGCATCGTGGCCATCGACCAACATATCGACCCCTTTTTGCATAAAGCCGTTAGTTATCTCTGCTTCTTCTAAAGCCAAAAAACCCCCTTTACGAGCGGCGTCAGCCATTTCAACTGATTTTTCAATAAGGTCGTCAGGCTGTTCAATTTTAAACATAAAAGCCTTACCTATAATTTTCCCAATTCCAAAAAACTGACCAAGATTATAGTTAGATAAAACAACAAATATTGAACCACCAAAAACAATAATAACTGACTGAACGTCAATAAACATGCCGATATCACCAGACAACATCATTGCCATAATGAGTAAACCTATTGCGCCTACTACACCTAATATTGTTGCTATATCCACAAAAAAGTCTCCACAAAAAAATGATACGGATAGTCGTATTATTTGATAATACATTAAGGTATTACGATACGCGAATACTTATATTCTTATCCACACTCGTGATTTAACCATAACCATCCAAAGCGCGCAGTTAAAACTGCATATGAATGGCTTACGGCTCTATAAGTTTATTATCGCCCATATTGTCAATAACTTAAGTAATTAGTCGCTATTTTTAAGGTTAACTTTGCTGAACAAAATAATTGTTCAATATCTTTAACAACGTATAGTCCAGAGACAGTTAATACTGCCAACTAAATTCGCCATATTTAAGCTTACCCAATTTATATTTATCTAGTTATCGTTAACCGCAGCGCTTTAACGATAAATATAAGCGCCAATATAGTCGTAGAATGACCGACAATAGAAAGTATATGATAGTCATTAAGGGGCAAAAGCATTTGAAGTTTATTGATTAATTAAGGCGTTTGGTATAAATTTGCGCCTAGATATTTAATCACTGAACTCTCGATGATGGCTAAGAAAAAAATAGAAAACTTAAGCTTTGAAGAATCACTCTTAGAACTTGAAACTATTGTTCAGAATTTAGAACAAGGAGCATTGAGTTTAGAAGATTCAATGACCCTTTTTGAGCGCGGCTTAAATCTCAGCCAAGCCAGTCAAGAAAAGTTAAAAAATGCTGAACAAAAAATTCAAATTTTACTGACTAAAAATGGTAAAGCCCAACTTGAAGATTTTGAAAACGAAGTTGACTCAGAAAGTTTGGGTAGTAATTAGTGACCCAATTATACCAACTCGACTTTTATCAAACGCGCATTAATGAATACCTTGCCGACAAATTAGCCGCTTATGAAATAAATGATCAAAAATTGCTATCAGCAATGCAATACGGCTTATTAATTGGTGGTAAGCGTATGCGTCCTTATTTAAGTTATATTACCGGTGATGCACTGGGACTTGAATTATCTGACGTTGACGGTATTGCGGCAGCATTAGAATGTATCCATGCTTTTTCATTAATTCATGATGACTTACCTTCGATGGATGATGATGATTTACGTCGTGGGCAACCAACTTGTCATAAAGCGTTTGATGAAGCGACCGCTATTTTAGCAGGTGATAGTTTACAGACACTTGCCTTTGATATTTTAGTTAATCATAACTTTAGCGCCGCGGTTGAATCAAAACGTATTAGCTTAATCCGTCAATTAGTCAATGCTTCAGGTTACCAAGGCATGTGCGGTGGACAAGCACTTGATATTTCTGCGACCGATAAAGTGATCACTTTAGCTGAACTTGAAAAACTACATTCACTAAAAACAGGTGCGTTGTTAAAAGCTTCTGTGACCATGGTTACAGAGTTAAGTAACGATATTTCTGCCGATGAAAAGCACCAACTCGCCATTTATGCTGATCATATTGGTTTAGCCTATCAAGTGCGCGATGATATAATTGATATTATTTCTAGTGAAGAAGAACTAGGAAAACCAGCAGGTTCAGACGTTTCCTCTAATAAAAGTACCTACCCTGCGCTATTAGGTTTACAGGGCGCTCAGCAAAAAGCTGACAACTTATATCAACAAGCACTTCAAGCTTTAGCAACTTTACCCTACAATACAGATAACTTAGCTCAATTTGCGACGTTTATTATCAAACGCGCTCATTGATCTTGCTCTTGCAATTTAAAGAATAAACAAAATAAATATGACTATAAATCTTGCCGACTACCCTTTATTGGCCAATATAAATTCTCCTGACGATCTGCGCATGTTAAATAAAAGCCAGCTAATTCAGGCCAGTACAGAACTGCGTAGTTACTTATTAAGTTCTGTAAGTAAAAGTAGTGGCCATTTTGCTTCTGGTTTAGGCACAATAGAATTAACGGTCGCATTACATTATGTTTATAAAACGCCTTTTGATCACCTGATATGGGATGTTGGCCATCAAGCTTATCCACATAAAATTTTAACGGGTCGGCGCGATCAACTGCATACTATTCGTCAAAAAGATGGTTTGCACCCTTTTCCGTGGCGTGAAGAAAGTGAATATGATGTATTAAGTGTTGGCCATTCAAGCACGTCTATCTCTGCGGCACTAGGTATGGCTGTTGCTGCAGAACAAGAAGCAAAAAATCGTAAAGTTGTTGCTGTTATTGGTGACGGCGCAATGACAGCAGGTATGGCTTTTGAAGCGTTAAATCATGCTGGTGATATTAAAAGCGATATGCTGGTTATTTTAAATGACAATGAAATGTCAATTTCAGAAAATGTTGGTGCATTGAATAATCACTTTGCTCGATTGTTATCTGGCAGTATATATACAGGAATACGCGAGGGTGGTAAGCGCATACTAAAGGGTATTCCACCTATTAAAGAATTAGCAAGTCGTGCAGAAGAACATTTAAAAGGCATGGTTGTACCCAGTACCTTTTTTGAAGAGTTAGGCTTTAATTACATTGGCCCTATCGACGGTCATGATGTCAATGGTTTGGTTGATACCATTACTAATATGCGTAACTTAAAAGGGCCTCAAATCCTTCATATTGCCACGAAAAAAGGCAAAGGTTATCACGCAGCAGAGCAAGACCCGATAAAATATCATGCTGTCCCTAAATTTGATCCCGCACAAACGAGTTTGCCAAAGAGTAAGCCATGTTTACCCACTTATTCAAAAATATTTGGCGATTGGCTCTGCAGAACAGCAGAAAATAATGATTCACTAATAGCCATCACACCTGCCATGGGTGAAGGCTCTGGCATGGTTGAATTTAGTCAGCGCTTTCCTAAGCAGTACTTTGATGTCGCGATTGCAGAACAACACGCGGTAACTTTTGCTGCGGGTCTCGCTATTGGCGGTAAAAAACCGGTAGTCGCTATTTATTCAAGCTTTTTACAGCGTGGTTACGATCAATTCATTCATGATGTGGCGATCCAAAACTTACCCGTTTTGTTCGCGATTGACCGAGCCGGCATTGTTGGCGCAGACGGGCCAACTCATCAAGGCTCATTTGATTTAAGCTTTATGCGTTGTGTTCCAAATATTGTTATTATGGCGCCATCGGATGAAAGAGAATGTCAATTGATGCTTAGCACGGGTTTTAAGCATAATGGTCCTGCGGCTGTTCGTTATCCAAGAGGGTCAGGCAACGGTGCGCCTTTACCTGACATCAGCGAGACAATTGAAATAGGTAAAGCAAAAACTATTTTAGAAACAACCACTGATAGTGCTGAGCCGAAGGTTGCCATTTTAAACTTTGGTAGTACTTTTGATGAAGCTAAAGTAGCGGCTCAACAATTAAATACTACGCTCATTGATATGCGTTTTATAAAACCGCTTGATGTAACACTTATCGACCACATTGTAAAAAGCCATAGTGTTATTGTGACCGTTGAAGATAATGCAATTGCAGGTGGCGCAGGTTCAGCAGTCAATGAATATATACTAAGCCAAGGTGTTGCGATTAAAATATTAAATATTGGCTTACCTGATACCTTTATCAAGCATGGTACCCAACAAGAGATTCATCAAGAACTTGGTTTAGATAGTAAAGGTATTATTGATAAAATAACCCATTTTATTGAACGCTAAATATTGTTAAAACGCCCACCAAAAGTCACTAATAATAGTTAATTATTAGTGACTTAATCTTTATCCCCCTTCTCTTTCCTTCTAATTATTCTTAGATTGTTACGACTAATTATTATTTTTTCTTTAAAAACTTGTCTTTATCTGCTTAAATAATATACGTGATATATTTCTCATATATGAATAAGGATTATTTAATGAAATTCACTCAAAATATTATTTCTCTTGCGCTAATTTCAGCCCTCACCGCTTGTGGTGGCTCCAGTAGCTCTAGTACTAAACCCCCTACAATAGCACCACCACCTGCTCCAGTCCTCATACAAACCGTTGTCAAAGGTAAAGCGATAAAAGGCACAATAGCAAACGCTGTGGTTACTGTTTATAAATACGTTGACGGAAAAGCGGTTAAACTTGAAGATGCCGAGTTAGCTGCATCTTCAATTATTACTGAAGATGATGGTAGCTATACCATTACCCTTTTAGATTACGACGGCGCTATCAAAGTAGAATTATCTGTAGGTGAAAACACCACGATGATATGTGATGCTCCTGCAGGTTGTGGTGAATTAGCCCACGGCGCCCCAATAGCACTAGCCACTGTTGATCCAACCTTAGTCTTATCAGCGATTTCAACCGTAGGGAGTGATAATGCAGGGACCGCAAATGTAAATATTTCAGCTCTCACCCATTTAGCCGCAGCACTTATAGAAGCCGATGAAAGCGGAGTTAGTGAAACAACAATACAAGCGCACTCTTCTATTATTGCCAATGCTTTTAATATTATGGGCAGTTTAACGGCACTTGAGCCAACGGCTGTCGAAAATGCAGCCAGTGTTGCAGGTGAAGATAATGTTAATGAGTTACGCTACGGCTTGATCAATGCTGGCATTATGTCTGTTTTGTTTGCCGGCCAAGAAAATGCTACGGGTGTTCTATCAAATAGATTAGCCGATGTTATTGAAGATATAGTCGAACACAATGGCGCATTACTGGTACATCAAGATGATAACGATGAAGGTTTTGAACTGTCTTTAGTTGAAGTTCTTGATAGTGCTGGCGATGTCGCAGCTGCTGCAGCTCAAGCGATAGCTGCAGATCCAATATTATCAAGCCAAGATAACAGTGAAATACTGGGCGAGCTTGACCAACAAGAAATCACCTTAGAAAATCAATCAGAATATGAAGAGGCCAATGAAGATGAAGATGGCCGCAGTGAACCTGAAACGGAAGTACCAACAACAGGTGATGCTATTGCTAAAGCAAAAGCTATGGTTGCTGATGTGCGTCTCTTTAGTCATCTATTTGAAGTGGGTAAAGAAGCCAATACCGGTGTAACTACCGAAGGCGACAAGTACATCGAGCTCATTGATAGTGCTGGTTTAATGGTTGAGGCTGAAGCAGCGAGCTTTTTATTACTAGCAGACGTTACCGACGCCTTATCAGAAATGGGCATAAGGTATGAAGCAGGCACCATTACGGAGGGAACCTTCCCAATAGGCCCATTTTTGAGTATTGATGGTGCGGTAGGTTCTATAACGCTTGATGAAGAAACGGCTAATGGCGGCATATTATTTAAAATCAGTGCCACTTCAGGTAGTGAAAAAATCAGCTTAAATGCTTCTGCTGTTTTTGCTGAAGACGGCTTAAGCATTGTTTTAAACCTTGATGGTTCAATTGAATCAGCGGGTGCCATGCTATCGTTAACTCAAGGTAGTTTCGCAAAAGTTAACCTTGATAGTGCTATCAGTCGAACCTCACTTGAAGATGATACCTACGCAGGAGAAATAACCTCAGGGGAGTTATCGCTTGAAGTTATCTTAGAACAAAAAGCAAGTGATACGGTAATAGACCCCGTCGCTTTTACTGGCATGATTAAAACTAAGCTAATGCCGGTTAAATCACATGTTTTAGATGCAGTTGAACAATATGCAAGAGATGAAAATTACATAATTATTAGGGATGAAAATGGTAACCCTGTGCGTGAAGTTGATCGATACTTAAAGAGTACCGAAACTAATATTCTTCCAGAAATGCTAACCTTAAGTGGTGGGTTTAGCTCGTTAGAAGGTAACTTAATTAGAGCAACTTTAACTGTTAACATTAAAAACTTAGAAAATTACGAAGCTCCTGAATTTAAATACATTGGCGCTCCGGTTGCCGATATGTATACAATTACCGTATCTGATGATAAAAACACTCTGAATGCAATATCTTCAGAGTTAATGTCTCAACCTGTCGATTATACTTTTGTTTTTACCTCTCATGACACACAAGGTGCTTGGAGTAGCGAAGAAACAATTTGGAATCCAGATCAATCTACTGAAACACCACATCGAGTCAACACTACAACACGAATTCCTCGAACATATGGCACAATGTCTGGCTTTGATACTGCAACCAATTTAGACGAATGGGCTTTCTTCGAAACAGTTACTCCAAATGATGATAATGGTGATGGCGTTGCTGATAGTTACACTTGGAAAGGCTATTCGGGTTCTATAATCAATGACGATTACGCTTTAGTTAATAATGAGGGTGAAGTTCATGATTTAGTAACACCTGAATGGGGCTCAAGTAGCTATGATACATTTGAAGAGTTAATGGAAGCACATAGAATGTATCCCGCTTCAATAGCGAATGCAGCAGATGCATTTATATTTGAGATTAAAGCATTTGAACGTAATGAACTTGAAACTAACTTAACGACAGGTGCTCGTGCATCAGTTTTCTTTAGCGATAATGATTATTCTGCAATCGCTGAAGGGGGGGTCACAGTAATTGCTGCAAATATTACTTCGAGTTTGCCAATTGAAGATGTATTTACAATAACGGTGAGTGATGACAGCAACACAGTTACTGTAAAAGACGATACTTATACTCGAGTCTATGGTGTTGATTATACGAACACGGCTAACTTTACCTTTACTCGCCATGTAACAAGTAATATCGGAGACGAGGTTACAGATATAAGAACTTTTTCAACAAATGATGTTGATTTAGATGTAGAAGAGCTCTTAATAAACCGACACGCTTCTTTTGGTATAGACGATGAGTTTTATCTATTAGTTCGAATCACTCCTATTGATGAAAATAATGATGGTTTAGCTGATTACTTTACTCAATCATACACATATAGCGATTACATCAATGAAGAAGGCGTATTAGTTGATGAAGATGGTATCGCTTTAATAGAGAATCCTTTTTATGCATTTGATACTTGGGAGAGTGCTGAACTTCATTGGCAGATACCTTTTAATCCTTTTTCAACAACAAATGCTTTAGAAGCTTATAAGCAGTTTATAGTGAATGGAAGAGGATCTTACTTAACAACATATATCGACGGTGTAGGTTCAGTGGAAGCAGAACTATCAACCGAAGATATTGCTTCAATAGTTATAGGTAGTACAACCTTTTCTGGTGTTAACACGCATCCAGATAGTGATGAATCATTAGAAAACGAAGATGTTTTCTTAGATTTAAGTGCTGCGCTCTCATTAGAAGCAACTTTAGGTGATTACCAAGTAAACTTGATGCTATCAGGTCAACGTACCGCTTTTGATGACGGTAAGTTCGATCTTGAAATGAGTTACAAATTGCCTGGCGATGAGAATATGCGTAAGTTTGTTGCCCATATGAAAACTGATGAAGAAGGCTCTTTTAGTGTAAATAACAGCGAAGGTGTATTACTCATAATGAATGATGTGGAAGATTCAACATCCGATGTTATTGGTAGTATTGTAGTAGGTTCTTCAGCAACTAAAGTTGCAGATATAGAAGATCGTGATGGTGTTATTTGGTTTGTATTTACCGATGAAACAACCGAAACATTATAACCTCCATCATTAGCTAAACAAAAAGTAGAGATAAAATACCAGTCATGTGTGTGACTGGTATTTTTTTACTTATAAGTTAAGTTTTTTTATTAAACTTAAACTTTGTTTAACTACAATAAATATCATGGAAAACACCGCTAGAACTTAAGGAAGTTAATGAACGTTAATTATTTATTTTTATTACTATTGATATTTTTATCCACTTTTTCTCAAGCTTCAACAAAAATTGAAGTATTTACCACAAGCCAATCATTTAGTAATATTTTACCCGTTAAGCAACTGATTACTGACAACTGGCGACAATCACCAGAAAAAAATGCCAGTGACGGTTTTACACAAAATGAAGTGGGTATGAGCAGTTATTGGCAGCACTTGTCATTGAGTGTTGCACAACGCTATGATTATTTTGTTTATTCAAATCCCGATACAGCAAAAGTATTCTATTTAGACAAAAACGATTTAGCACTCGACACACAAGAAAAATATCATATCGCATTAAAGTTATTCCATCAGCGTAGTAATGGTTTACGTATCGGCTATAAATATGAATTTGAAAACTTTAGTAGTGAAATACGTCTCGGTTATTGGGACTTAAATGTCACGAGGGAGTCTAACTTAACGGGTACCCTTGCTAGTGATCTTAATGGCAATATATCTGCCATTGCACAATTAGATGAGTTTTATACTGCCAATAATTTTTTAAAGCGCCGCAACAGTAACGATTGGGATGCCGATGGCACAGGTATAACGATTGATATTCATTTACGTTGGCAGCTAAACCAATACTTATCTATTAACGCTGACTTAAAAGATATCTATAACCATTTTACCGTTGACGAATCTGGCTTTAGTGCGGGCAACATAGATACCGATGGTACTTTTATTAATAGTGTTGGCGGGGTCGCCTACTTACCTGTTTATCGTGGTAAAGAAACAACCAGCAAACATCAGTTTAAGTTACCTAAACAATTAAGCTTTATCGGTTTTTATCATCACAGCGAGCAAATAAGTTATCTAGCGCGTTATAAAAGACAGGGCGAGCAAAATTTTTATTATTTAGGATTCGATATCGCACACGAAAATTCATCAACACGGATTTCATTTGATATTGAAAATACCGCCCCAGAAATCCAATATAAAAATGACTGGCTTTCAGTTACCTTTGCGATTGACAGTCTTAAAATAGAACAGGCAATGTTACTAAATTTAGGCTTTAATCTCTACTATCGCTTCTAAAACTAGCCAGTGGCTAAAGCCATATAACTTTTAGCTTACTTTGAAAATACAGCTAAATTTAGCCTTTAATCTCGACTTTCACTTCTAAAGTTAGCTGGTGGCTGAAGTGATGTCGCTTTTCGCTTGCATTGCACGGGAGAACCAACTAATTTAATGACAAAGCTATTAATTTTTTAATTTATATGAAAATTTTCGTTTGGATTATTAGCTGTCTTTTCATTGTACCCCTTAATAGTAGTTTTGCTGCTGTCGTTGAAAAAGACATCTTTGATCTCAGCATAAAAGAACTAATGCAAGTACGTATTAGTTTAGCGACAAAAACTGAAGAAACTGTTCTAACAGTACCTTCAACAATCACGGTCTTTGAACGCACTGATATTGAATCATTAGGGGTGAAAAATGCCTATGATGTGATGAATTTTGTTCCTGGCTTTCAAATGACTCGTGGTGATTGGGTGGGAGCAGTCCCGAAAGAACATGCACGTGGCGTTTATTTAGACAATGGTTATATTCTTGTTATGCTCAATGGCGAACGACTTAATGAAGTTTCCTTTGGTAAAGCTTCCGTTTATACCCCCCATATTCCCATTGATATTATTGAACGTATTGAAGTTATTCGAGGTCCTGGCTCAGCGCTTTATGGCAGCAATGCTTTTTTAGGTGTGTTAAATATAATTACTCAACAATCAGTTAAGCAGCTTAAAGTAAGTATAGGTGAAAAAGGTTATCAGCAACTTTCCTCTAGCTGGCAAAAGTCGCTCTCTAAAAACTTACGTTTACACAGTAATATTTCGATTGAGAAGTCTAATGGCCATCAATATACCTCACCATTGAATCGCCAAGTTAAAGACCCCTATAGTAATACCTATTTAGAACTCGGTGCACACTATAAAAATAATAAACTTAACATCCGCTACAGCGAAAATGAACTCGATGAATTTATTAATCTTGGTGGCTATTCTGTCGATAATATCCACACCAGTGAAAGCTTTTCAATATCGGGTAAAAGTAAGATATGGCACAATGACAAGCATCAGCTAGAGATTAAGGCGTCTTATAGCCTCTTTGAAATCAAGTCTGCTGGGATGGCCTTAGCAAAAGAGTCTGGCCTTATCGAAAATGATTTTTTGGTGGGGCCCTTTTGGCGCACTCAATCAAGCGATGTAAACCTAGATCACAGTTGGATAGTTAATCCACGTATTCATCTCAATTCTGGGGTTGAATATCGCCGCGCTAATCAATTTCAATCGGGTAACGCCGTCACTTACTATGATTATCAGCAAGAGCGGATTATCGTTAGTGATGAAAACTATCTCGACAAAATTGTCGCTATCGCTGTGATGCCTGAAACAAAAGCGTTAAACCAAGCCCAAGAAATGCATGGAATTTACAGTCAACTCAAGTGGCAAGTCGCCAATAATATTAGTTTATTTTTAGGGGCTAGGTATGACAATGTGATAGATATTGATCATAAACTGTCACCGCGTGCCGCAGCCGTTTGGCAAGCCAATAAAAACCATAGCTTAAAACTGCAATATGGTGAGTCATTTCGTACTCCGGTAAACAACGAACTTTATTCAAATGACAGTGTGACTAACGGCAACCCTAATTTATCCTCAGAGTTTGTCAAAACAACAGAGCTCGTTTGGATATATCAACATAATGATTTTTCCAGTGAACTGGTCTTTTTTCATAATGATTTACGAGACTTTATAAATAAGGTTCCTGACGATGGCGACGCACAATTTACTTTTGTTAACCATGTTGATATGGAAATTAGTGGTTTGGAAAGCAGTGCCAGTGTTGAATTAACGCCAAAATTACGTTTTTCAATCAATTACACCCATCTCTTTGATGACCCCATTAACGAGAGTTTTAAACACTTTGGTAGCGCCAATTTAAGCTATAAGTCAGGACAATGGAAATTCAATGTTAATGGTATTTGGCGAGATGAAGTAACACTACCTCCAATTAATGATGTCCGTTTTATACAAAAACAGTATTTTTTAATTTCAGGTAAAGTCACTTATGAGCTTGATAAAAAACAGCAACTTTCATTAATTGCGCAAAATTTACTGGATAAAGATTATGTTGTCTTCGACCCAAGAGTATTTAACGGTGAAGTACCAGGAAAAGGCAGAGAAATATCAGTGAGTTATCGCTATCAATTTTAACGTAATCACAAGCTTAAATGTTCATCTATAAAAATATTTCTATAGATGAACAAACTCGGACTAACGTTAATTATTCCGCTATATATTCAACAACTTCAAGACCAAATCCTGATAACGAATGATACTTAGTTTGTGAACTTAACAAGCGCATCTTACTAACACCTAAGTTAGAAAGGATTTGTGAGCCTACGCCAACGTTACGAGAGCCAACATGACGCTTTATTTCATTAACAACTTCACCCGCATCAATTTTTGCATACTTTTCAACTTGAGAAATTAACTCCGCAGTAGATTCATGCTTACCTAAAAGTACTAAAACACCGCCTTCTTTGGCAATTTTTTCTAAAGCATTAGCCATTGGCCATTGAGCAACACTCTCACGTTGGCTAAATAATAAATCTCTAAAGGTATTTTCTAGATGAACACGAACTAGTGTTGGTTCGTCAGCTTTAATCTCACCTTTAGTTAGGGCAAAGTGCGCCTGTCCATCAATGGTGTCTTTAAATACTGTTAAATCGAATTCTCCAAAGGCTGTTGGTAACTTACATTGAGAGACACGTTCAATAGTGGTCTCATTAGCATTTCTATATTCAATTAAGTCGGCAATGGTGCCCATCTTTAAATCATGCTTTTCAGCAATAATTTCTAAGTCTGGGCGGCGCGCCATAGTACCGTCTTCATTGAGTATTTCAACAATAACGGCGGCAGGCTCTAAACCCGCTAAACGCGCTAAATCGGTTCCAGCTTCCGTATGGCCTGCGCGATTTAATACACCTCCATCTTTGGCTATTAATGGAAAAATATGCCCCGGCTGAACAATACTTAAATGATTAGCATCTTTGGCAACAGCAGCTAATACAGTCGTTGCACGATCGCCAGCAGAAATCCCGGTAGTTACTCCTTGAGCGGCCTCAATTGACACAGTAAAATTAGTGCTAAATTGAGCGTCATTTTTTTCAACCATCAAAGGTAACTTGAGCTGCTGGCATTTTTCAACCGTCATCGGCATACAAATTAAACCACGACCGTGAGTCGCCATAAAATTAATGGCTTCGGGGGTTACTTTTTCAGCAGCCATAATGAAGTCACCTTCATTTTCTCTGTCTTCATCGTCCATCAAAATGACCATTTTACCTTGAGCAATATCGTCAATAATTTCTTGTGGGGTATTTAAATTCATGATCATCTCTTTTATTTAATTTTTTTTCATAATTTTGAGGAATACAATAGTGCGCTTGATATACAAACGCCACCTTGTTTGTTTACTTCATAAAACCGTTACGTGCTAATAGTTCATGAGTCACACCAGAACTATGGTGCTCGGCCGTGCTAGCGGCTTTTTTTGTTAATAGCCTTTCGATATAACGGGCGATTAAGTCAACTTCTAAATTGACTTTAGTGCCCGCTTTATATTGAGCAATAATGGTTTGCGCGTTAGTGTGAGGAACGATCGTTAGACGAAATTTATCATCGGTGACACTGTTAACTGTTAAGCTCGTGCCGTCAATTGTGATAGAGCCTTTTTCGGCAATGTATGGCGCTAAATCACTTGGCATTTCAAGCCAGTATTCTAGGCTATTACCATTATGTTCAATCGAGGTTATTACAACCACAGCATCGACATGGCCAGACACCATATGTCCGCCAAAACGAGTGGTGGGTAACATGGCTTTTTCTAAATTAACAGCCTGCCCTGTTTGATAATCAACAAAGCCAGTACGCTGTAAGGTTTCATTAGAAACATCGGCACTATAAGTTGATGAGTCAAAAGCGACAACGGTTAAACAAATGCCATTGGTCGCTATTGAATCACCTAATTTAACATCACTCATATCTAATAAACCGGTGGAAATAACAATTCTTGCACCCTGTCCAGTAATGTTTATCGCTTGAATGCTACCAACTGCTTCAATTATTCCTGTGAACATAATCACTCTTTAAGTCATTTTTAGGTCAAGTAAAACTCAACACCATACTAAAATTTTACGGTAAAAGTTTAGCAATAATACGGATATCTTTGCCGATCATACGTAAATCAATTATATTTAGTTCTTTTGCTTGGCTCAAGCTTTCAATGCTTGTCATATTCACTAAGCTTTTACTGTCTGCACCCATCAATTTAGGGGCTTGATATAAAATCAATTCATCGACTAAATTTTGTTCAATAAAAGCACCCGCTAATCGAGCACCTGACTCAATGAGTACATCATTTAAATTTAGCTTAGCTAAATATTGAAGTAATGCATGTAAGTCAATCTGTTGTTCATTAGCTAATGTATTGACTACAGGTAAAACCACCTGCTTTACAAAATGAGGCCATTGATGAATGTTTTCAATGGTACGACGAATTAAAATTATTGGGCTGTGCTCATTAAATAAAGCTAAGTTAGGCGTTAAGCGATTTTTTGTATCTATAATCACTCTTATCGGTTGCCTAACGTCTTCCTCTTGATAACTATCTTTTAATTCCCCTAGCTCAGACCAACGTACCGTCATTTTTGCATTATCGGTTAATATACTGTCAGCACCACTGATAATCGCACAACTTTGTGCGCGTAAACGCTGAACATCTTGTCGAGCTTGAGGCGAAGTAATCCATTTACTTTCACCATTTTTCATCGCGGTTTTTCCATCTAAACTCGCCGCTAATTTACAACGGACGTAGGGCAAACCTGTGGTCATTTGTTTGATAAAACCAACATTTAAATCTTCAGCCGCTTGTCTTAACAAACCGTGTTGCGAAGATATTTCCGCTTGTGCTAACATTTTTAAACCATTACCAGCAACTTTAGGATTTGGATCAACCATCGCCGCTATGACATGTTTAATACCGGCAAGAATAAGTCCTTTAGCACAGGGTGGCGTTAACCCATAATGACTACACGGCTCAAGTGTTACATAAGCGGTTGCACCTTGCGCATTTTTACCCGCCATTGCTAACGCGTTAACTTCAGCATGGCCTTCACCCGCTTTTTGATGAAAACCTTCTCCGACAATTTTACCATCTTTTACCAAAACACAACCAACGCGCGGATTAGGCGAGGTGGTATAATGTCCTTGTTTGGCAAGCATTATAGCCCGTTGCATAAAACGGTAATCTTCGGCTGAAAATTCTTTCATCTATTTTTCATTACCTAAGCGCGCAATTTCTTCACTAAATTCGCGAATATCTTCAAAAGAGCGATAAACCGAGGCAAAACGCACATAAGCGACTTTATCTAATTCTTTTAATTGTTCCATGATGATATTACCAAGCAACTCACTCGATACTTCTCGCTCACCAGTGGCACGTAGCTTTGATTTGACTTTATTAATCGATAGTTCGACTTGCTCGACACTCACCGGACGTTTTTCGAGTGCTCGCACTAAACCATTACGCATTTTATCTTCATTGAAAGGCTCACGTGAACCATCATTTTTAATAATACGTGGCATAACTAACTCAGCAGTTTCAAAGGTAGTGTAGCGCTCATGACAGGCTAGACATTCGCGGCGACGGCGAACTTGATGACCGTCAGAGACCAAACGAGAGTCAATGACTTTGGTATCTAAGGCTCTACAAAAAGGACAATACATGGAAAGCTCCAAAAAAGGTTATACCAATCCCAATAAGTATATTTTTATCTTAATGGACTCGGTACTTTCGACACATAGCTCTGTTTAATTGACAGAAACAATAATGGCCGCTAATGCGGCCATTTTAGTCTAATTAAGCTATTGTTACATTAACTTATTTATAGCTTTTCCCATTAGACTTTAAGTGCCACAGCTATATCGCTTAAGACACTAAAGTCGTTAGCTTAATTTACGCGTATACAGGGAAGCGTGAACAAAGTTCTTTAACACTGGCTTTAACATCAGTAACCGTCTGTTCATTGTTGATATCGTCTAAAATATCACAAATCCAACCCGTTAATGCTTGAGTTTCAACAACGCCAAAACCACGACGCGTAATAGCCGGAGTACCTAAACGTAAACCAGAAGTTACAAACGGAGAACGTGGGTCGTTAGGTACTGAGTTTTTATTTACCGTAATATGGGCACGGCCTAATGCAGCATCAGCATCTTTACCTGTAATATCTTTATCAATTAAGTCAAGTAACAATAAGTGGTTTTCAGTGCCGTTAGAAACAACTTTGTAACCGCGTTCCTGAAGAACAGCAACCATAGCTTTAGCATTGTCTAAAACATTCTGTTGATAAACTTTAAACTCAGGCTCTAATGCTTCTTTAAATGCAACCGCTTTAGCTGCAATAATGTGCATTAATGGGCCACCTTGGCCACCTGGGAAAACAGCAGAGTTTAATTTTTTATAGATAGCTTCGTCATCACAACCCGAAATAATTAAACCACCACGAGGACCGGCTAATGTTTTATGAGTAGTTGTAGTAACAACATGCGCATGTGGCACTGGGTTTGGATATAAACCGGCGGCAATTAAACCAGCAACATGAGCCATATCAACGAAAAAGTATGCGCCAACACCGTCTGCGATTTTACGCATACGTGCCCAATCAACAACACCAGAGAAAGCAGAAAAACCACCAATGATCATTTCTGGTTTATGTTCTTGTGCTAAACGTTCCATTTCTTCGTAATCTATGTCACCTGTTTCTGGGTGAAGACCGTATTGAAATGCTTCGTAAGACTTGCCAGAAAAACTAACATGAGAACCATGCGTTAAATGACCACCGTGCGCTAAACTCATTCCTAACACTTTACCACCTGGAGTAACAAGCGCTTGAAAAACTGCAGCATTAGCTTGAGAACCAGCATGAGGTTGCACGTTCGCGTAAGTTGCGCCAAATAATTCTTTTGCACGGTCTATGGCTAATTGCTCAGCGATATCTACGAATTCACAACCACCGTAGTAACGTTTGCCTGGGTAACCTTCAGCATATTTATTAGTTAATTGAGAACCTTGTGCTTCAAGAACACGCGGGCTACAGTAATTTTCTGAAGCAATAAGTTCGATGTGCTCTTCTTGGCGAACTTTCTCATTGCTCATCGCTTGATAAAGTTCCGGGTCAAAATCAGCAATATTCATATCACGTGTAAACATGGTTTTTCCTCAATTATTCAGCCTTAGCTGTTACAGACAATTGTCTAATGGATAGCAAAATTTATGCGGCGTATATTGCCTGAAATCAGCTCAGTTGTACACGGATAAAGGTACAAGCTTTAGCTCATTTAGTAATCTAATATGCCAAGAGTGTTGCTGTTATTATCGATAAAAACTTTTACAGCTTTGATCAACGTTAACAGCAAATAGAATATAACGAAGAAAAAAAGCAATAACAAGAAATTTAAAACAGAAATAAAGCAGAAAAACAAAATATAATCTATCTTATTAAGAAATAACCAATATTTATTTTATTAAAATATCATTTAGTTGTTTTAACTCTTCTTGCCTTTTTATATAAAAAGACTGACTGACAAGCCAAATACTCACCAGAAATATATTCAAAATAGCTAGACCAACAATGGGCGATTTTTCTAATTGCTCGGTGACAGCAAAAACATACCAATTGGCAAAGGGCCCAATAATGAGACAAGAGAACTTTATTAACTTGATGTAGCTAATAGACGACTGACAACCGAGAATGGCATGTTCAATTGCTTTATCAGGACTTCCACAATTTATTTTCCATGCCGATAAACGAGCTTTAATGGCAAATATTACAAAAATAATGGAAAGAATGCCACCACCACCTAAGTAAATAATGGTTGCTTGATCTTTCGAGCCACTGAGCCACATATAGCTAGCTACAAACAACATAGCCAACGTAGCCATAATATCTATGACTAATAAAGATTTAGCCCACACAGTTCTTTGCTTTGTTTGTTTAAGTAAACGGTTAATATCGGTTTTAATAATAGGTTGGCTTTGCCAGTCTTGGCTCATCTGCGCCCATTGTTCATCAATTACCGAACTATCGAGTGGTTTAGTCGCTTTATTCTTGGGTAAAGTTGCAACATCAAGTATCGCCTCAGCTTGACTTTGAGTAGATAAAATCACTTTACTTTTTTTATGTAACAGGGAATCTTCTTCGTTCATACCGCCTCCATTAACTTACTCAAAGCGATTTTTGCGCGTTGTAAACGCACACCAACAAGATTAACGGATATCACTAAAATATCGGCAATTTCTTGATAACTCATGCCTTCGAGCGCTAAGGTGATCACTTGCTGTTGTTCAAGTTTAAGTTGCCTAATAGATTGAGCTAAACGTTGTTGTCTACGTTGTTTTTCTAAGCTCTGATGGGGTGTAGGTTGAATTTTATCTTGCTCTGTCTCTTGGCAAATATCATCAATACTTTGCTCTACCTTGACACTTTTTACTGCTTTGGCAACATGCGTAGCTAAAACATTATGAGCAATACGAGCGACAAAAGTTTTTACCGTACAGTCATTTCTAAAGCTAGGTAGTGCCCGCCAAAGATTGAGGGCTATTTCTTGAAAAAGCTCATCTTGAATTGACGGTTTTGCTTCAAATCCGGTAATGATATGACGGAGTAATTTTTCATACTCTGTCATCCATTGGGTGAATGTTTGCTGATAATTTGCAGTACGTTTCAAAGAATAACTCAATATATGTTGATACGCCGTTTGAAAGCGGTCTTGTTGCTGTAATGTTAATTCTATCGAGTTATTCATCTTAATACCAACTCAGCGTATTGTCATAAAGATTAACTTAATGACATCACCACTTTTTCTGATTTTAATTTTTGTGCGAGTGCCAGCACTAATGCCACTGTCATCCCCACCGTAATTGCGGTGGTACTTGCAAGCACAGTCCAATCGACAGGTAAGCCCTTAAAAACATCTTCCATCAACATTGATTGTCCTGAAATAGGTAACCAATTCACCCATTCAGGCTTATCATCAATCATCATAATGGCAAACGGTACCATAGCAGGAAGCATAATTAGCATAGAGACGGTTGACTGCGCTTCTTTAAAACTTTTCGCTTGAAACGAAAAGAATAATTGTAAAGCCGTTGCAAAAAAACATAGTGGAATAAGTAGTAGTAATAAGGCCGCAATACTAAAGGCATTTAAACTAAAGGTTGCCCCTATTTTAGTGAGATCAATAAAGCCAACAGAAACGGTGGTTAATACCAACATGATAACAATAGACAATACTGAAATAGAACTGGCACAAGTCATTTTTGCCAACACTATTTTAAGGGTACTGACCGGCTGACATAGTAGCATCTCTAAAACATTACGTTCCCGCTCACCCGCACTCGAGTCAATGGCAATTGATAGCCCTGAAACAAAAGCGCCCATCAATAAATAGATACCTAAAAACATCGAGACCATCACTGCATTGCTGGTTGGAAGTGCTGTATCTTGTTCTTGCAGAACAATAGGTTGTAATAAATTAATATCAACTCCCCTGACCAGTAAACGCTTATAACCGATAGCAAGTGAGTATTCTCGTACCACTTCTTTGACTCTTCGGATCGGTGCACTAGAGGCTTTTTTACCAAAATCCGCACGTAAAACAACGTCTATAGCCTGACCCGCTAACATTTTTTCAGCAAAATCTTTTGGTATATCTACTTCAATATTACGTTCTTGCCATGCGTACTTTTCTTCTTCAGGTACATCGGCAAATTGTAAAATATTATTGACGGCAAACTTCTCAATCAATTTGGGTGCAAATTCAGCGCCGGTAAATTGCACATAAATAGGGGGGTTATCAACGATTTCTTTGATCATGGTTTTCGATATTACCATAATCATTATTGGCGCGAATAAGCCCATACTTAACGCGACCATCAAGGCACGTTTATCACGAAAGGCTTCTCTTAATTCTTTAATTAGTAATGCTTTAAACTGGATCATGCGGCAACTCCTTCATCTGAGCCAATTAATTTAACAAAGGCATCTTCTAATAATTTTTCACCCGCTAAATCACATAACTCTTGTGGCGTGCCTTGTGCGGCTAATTTGCCATTAGAAACAATAATTACCCGATCACATAAGGCAGCAACTTCTTGCATGACATGTGATGAAAATAAAATACAATGACCTTTCTCTTTAAATTTGGCTAAGTGATTGCGCAAAACTCGTGTACTCATTACATCGAGTCCGCGAGTAGGTTCATCAAGAACAAAGTTTTTCGGCTGATGCACTAAAGCCTGAGCTAAAGTGACTTTCATCCGTTGCCCTTGCGAGAAGCCGACCGTTTTACGATGCGCTAATTCTTCCATTTCTAAATCTTTAAATATTTGCGCTATTGCCGCTTTTTTCTTCGCTCCTTGCATACCATGAAGACTGGCGAAGTAGTCCACTTGTTCATAGGCCGTTAAACGTTCGTACAAACCAAATTTATCCGGAAAGATACCTAATCGTTGCCTAACGGCTAAAGGGTCTTCTAAAACATTAATACCATCGACTAATACCGAACCTTCATCAGCTTTTAGCAAACCATAGAGAGTACGTAAACAAGTCGTTTTACCCGCACCATTTGGACCTAGAATACCGGTGATCTCACCATTTTTCGCAGTAAACGACAAACCATCTAGGGCTTTTACCGTATTTTTTTTATCGATAAAGCTTTTATGTAAATTGTTAACTTCAATCATAATAATTATATCCTTATAGGTTGCCGTTTAAATGCGTCATAAATGTTTCACTTTTTAACTCAGCTAAACACGATTCATCTAAATCATTCGGATCGAGTGTTGTTAGAAATTCATTAACAATTTCAATACCGCAAGGCGTTGAAGCAACAATATGTGCACTGTTTTTAGAAACAATGTGGTGATTATTAGGTAAGGTTTTGGCAGATTCATCACCGTTACTCGGCGGTGTTACTGGGTCTAAATTTCCTGATAAAATAAGTGTTGGGATATTAGCCGTTACACTTTGATAGAAATCATCGCTAACCGCATACTTAGGCCATAACGGACAGGCTTGTAGCCAAGCACTATGGCTGTCGTTGCCACCAAAAGTATTGTTAGCATCGCCAGCAAACATTTCAGTAGTAATTTTAGGAAAGTCTTCATTACAGACAATATTTAACGTTAAGCCCACATACATACCCATTCCCCCTTCTGACATGGCAATTAAACCAATCATAGGTTGATAGTTACCTAAAAAAGCCTGATGTATAACCAAGGGCACTAAAGTACGGGTTTGCATAGAGTATAATTGCATGCGTAAATTACTAATAAACTTGCTACGACTTAACACGAAGTCAGTCTTTGTACCTAAACGGGGATGCGCTATTTTAAGATTTACCGGCGCTTGTTCTAGTCGAGCAATAACCGCTGTAAAGTCATCTTTTAATGAAGGGTAAGCGCTGTTACAACTTTCATCTTGCTGGCAGTTTTCGAGTAATAAATTAAATGAACGCGCGGAACTTTGACCAAAAGTACCAATAGGCACTTCAATGGGACCAACACTATCTAGTACGACACTGTTAAGTGCATCAGGAAAAAGGCGCATATAAACCAATGCCGCACGTGTACCGTAAGAGCCACCATAAATATTAATTTTTTCATGGCCGAGTGCAACGCGTACTGCATCAAAATCACGAATAGCATTTTCTGAATTATATTGACTTAAGTCGCCTTTGAATTGTGCGATACAGTCTTTGATTTCTTGTGGAGAAAAGTCTTCAGGAATAATTTCATAAGCGTTTCTTACTTCATTTTCATCACACGATAAAGGATGTGATTTCCCCGTACCCCGTTGATCCACTAAAATAATGTCATGCGACTTTTTAATTTCACCAAAAGTACTAAATATATGTGCGGCTAGTTCAACGGATGCTTGACCTGGCCCACCCGCTAAAAACATTAAAGGCGTTTTATTTTGACTACTATCAATAGCCGGCAGCACCGCAAAATTAACGCTTATTTTTTCACCTTCAGGTAAACTATAATTTTCTGGTACTTGTAATGTGCCACACTGAACTTGCGACTTAATGCCCTTTAGGTGGCAGTTTTCTAAGCTTAAAACTTCTTTATTATTATTTTGTGTATTATTGTCTTCAGCTAAAAGTAGTGAGCTAAAACTCAGTAAACTTAATGCTAAAAGGCTTTGCCATTTTATTTTCATTATTTTATTCCTTTTAAAATATCGAACATATAGTCTCAGCCTTAGACTTTTTATTACAGTTTATTTTAATAAAGCTGCATTTATTTTTAAGTAATTGTTTATAAATGACATTTAGTAGTATTATTTTAAGCAAGGATCGGTAATTTCTAGCATCACGGCTTTAGGATCTTTTACTGCAACTTCAAGAACAGATACTGAAATAAATTCAGTATGACGGTTTTAGGATCTTTTACTGCAACTGCAAGAACAGATACTGAAATAAATTCAGCATGACGGCTTTAGTACCTTTTACTGGAACTTCAAGAACAGATACTGAAATAAATTCAGTATGACGACCTTAAGATATCGTGACTTAGATGCTGAAATAAATTCAGCATGACGATAAGTGCGCAAGACAAACGCTGACCATTCGTCGTTCATTGCCATCCATGGCACCACGACATACCGTACATCCTGTACATAAAAAAACCGAATAACATTTAATGCTATTCGGTTTTTACTTCTAGAGAAAACTGTTTTTAATCGTGATTAGAACTGGTTAGAGGTGTTGTTCTCGCCACCTGCTTTAAGCGCGTTCTCACCAGCAAAGTATTCTTTGTGATCATCACCCATGTCAGAGCCTGACATGTTTTGATGTTTAACACAGGCAATACCTTGACGAATTTCTTTACGTTGTACACCTTCAACATAACCAAGCATCGCCGCGTCGCCAAAGTATTCTTTAGCTAGGTTATCTACAGACAATGCTGTTGTATGGTAAGTAGGAAGCGTGATTAAGTGATGGAAGATACCAGCTTTACGTGAAGTCTCAGCTTGGAAGCTACGGATTTTGTCATCTGCTGATGCAGCTAACTCAGTCGTATCGTAATCAACATTCATTAAATCAGCACGTACATAGTTAGATACATCTTCACCCGCAGCAACCATAGCGTCAAACGCTTGCTGGCGGAAGTTTAATGTCCAGTTGAACGATGGGCTGTTGTTGTAAACAAGTTTAGCATTTGGAATTTCTTTACGAACTTCATCCATCATGGCTGTGATATCGGCAACGTTAGGTGTCGCTGTTTCTATCCATAACAAATCAGCACCCGCTTTAATTGCTTCTATGCTGTCAAAAACACAACGCTCTTCACCAGTACCTTGACGGAATTGGTATAAACCAGAAGGTAAACGTTTAGGACGAACAAGTTTACCGTCACGGTTAAAGCATACATCGCCTTCAGCCATGTCAGCTACGTCAATCTCTTCAACATCTAAGAAAGAGTTATAGATATCACCTTGATCGCCTGGCGTTTTAACAACCGCGATTTCTTTAGTCAGGCCAGCACCTTCAGAGTCAGTGCGTGAAACGATGATACCGTTGTCGATACCTAGTTCTAGGAATGCATGACGTAAAGCACGAATTTTTGAATGAAAATCTGCATGAGGAACCGTTACTTTACCATCTTGATGGCCACATTGCTTTTCATCGGCAACCTGGTTTTCGATTTGAAGAGCACAAGCGCCTGCTTCAATCATTTGCTTAGCCATAAGGTAAGTTGCTTCTGCATTACCAAAACCAGCATCGATGTCAGCAATAATTGGTACAACGTGAGTAACATGGTTATCAATTTTATCTTGAATAGCGGCTTTATCAGCGGCACTTGCTGCGTCTAGGTCGCGAAAAAGACCACCGAGTTCACGTGCATCGGCTTGACGAAGAAAAGTATAAAGTTCTTTAACTAAAGCAGCGACAGATGTTTTCTCGTGCATTGATTGGTCAGGAAGAGGACCTAATTCTGAACGAAGTGCTGCAACCATCCAACCTGAAAGGTATAAGTAACGACGGTCTGTTTTGCCACCAAAATGTTTCTTAATAGAAATCATTTTTTGTTGGCCAACAAAACCGTGCCAGCAACCTAAAGACTGAGTATACTTAGAGCTATCAGCATCGTAAGCATCCATATCGCGACGCATGATGTCGGCAGTATACTGAGCGATATCTAAACCAGTTTTGAATTTATTCTGTGCTCTCATACGAGCTATTGACTCAGGATTAATAGTATCCCAAGAGGTACCTGCATTTGCTTTAATCGCTTTAACCGCTTCTATTGCATTTTGATAATTAGACATAGTACTCTCCAAGAGTCTGATAATATTTTTAAAAGGTCTTGTTCGCTTCAACACTTAAAATAAAAAGTAAAAATTAAAGCAAACACACCGAACAAGACAAAGTCTAGAACATCCTGAGAGTATTCTTAAAATATATAATATCAATCACTACCATTCACAAGATAAATACCAAACTCACAAATAATAATTGTACTTATTTTTCAATAGGTAATAAGCATAAACCTCAGTATTACCGCTTTAAAAGCTTATTAATATTTTTATTAGACAATGAAAACTTCTTGATTTATTTTTCTGCACATGACATATACATTAGTTATATTATTTCTGTTGGTCATAAAAACTATGAATATTGCTAAAATCGATTTAAATCTTCTTATTTACCTTGATGTTTTATTAAGAGAAAAAAATGTTACTCGTTCAGCAAGCCAGCTTAATATTACCCAACCGGCAATGAGTAACGGTTTAAAAAGACTAAGAAACTTATTTAATGATCCGATATTAGTAAGAACATCTGATGGCATGGTACCAACCGAACGCTCGCGCGCTTTAGCACCGGTGATCAGAAAAATCTTATTAGAACTTGAAGAAGCGTTGCAGGGTGAAGAAGAGTTTAATGAAAAGCACAGCCAACGTGTTTTCCGCATTATGGCAAGTGATTACGCGGCTTCAACGTTACTGCCAAGTTTATTAAGAAAAATAAATGAAATTGCCCCGAATGTGACCATTGATATTATGACGCCAAGTGACGTAACTTTTCACGATGTTGAAGCTGGTAAAATTGATATGGCGATTAACCGCTTTGATGAATTACCACAGTCATTTCATCAGAAAACCATCTGGCGTGATTCATTCTCATGTTTGTTAAGTGCTAATAGCCCTTATGTAGCTGAATTCAATTTAGATACTTATCTGTCATCAAAGCATGTTTGGGTGTCAAAAACTGGCTTTGGGGTTGGAGTGGGTATGGATCCCAAAGACGTACAAAAATTGGGTTGGGTAGATGAAGCGTTAGCACGTTTAGGCAAGCAAAGAGATATAAAGGTATTTACCCGTAATTATCATGTTGCTATGCAACTCGCTCATGAAGATGGCTTAATCGCCACTTTACCGACAAAAGCGGCTTTATTACACAAAGATGATAACAAATATACCATTGTTGATCCCCCTTTTGACATTCCTGATATAGAATTAAAAATGATTTGGAGCCCGTTATTACATCATGATGCTAGCCATATTTGGTTTAGACAACTGGTTATTGAAGCGGCAGCACAAGGGTAATATTACGCCATGTTTAGTCATATAATCTACAGTATATTCTCGGTAGGTATTTGTTTGTTAGCAGGAAAAGTGATTGAGACTTTCCTGCCTATCTTACCTGCGAGTTTATATGGCATGATGATGTTCACCATGCTACTGCATTTTAAGATACTTAATGCCAAGCGTATTCAACCTTGTATTGAGTGGGCGTTGGCTAATATGGCGGTTTGTTTTGTCCCTGCGGGTGTTGGCATCATTAATCACTTCGAATTAATTAAAGCGCATGGCTTCACCTTAATTGCCATCATCTTTTTTACGACCTTTTTATTACTCACCTTTGTTGGACTTGTTTATCAGCGACAACTTAATCGACAGCAATTAACCGCAACTAGCGAGCAAAACAAGTGATAAGCCCCCCCCTTTTATCAATGATAAGCGCTGCCTTATTTTTTATACTGCTTACACTTGCGGTTTATCATGCTTATGCCAAGTTACAACAAAAATTAAAAAAAGCCTGGTTAAATCCAATGCTGTTGTCGATTCTAACGCTGATCCCATTTTTGCTAATATTTAACATTCCTTTTGAACAATATTACCAAGCCACCGCCTCATTAAATAAACTCTTAGAGCCTGCTGTTGTGGCTTTGGGTTTCCCGTTATACCAGCATCTTCAAACGATTAAAAAACAATGGCGACATATAATGGTACTGCTATTGGTTGGGGTATTTATCGCCATATCGATAAGTTTTATCATCACTTTATTGACCATTAATCAATACGATATTGCCGTATCGCTTTCTTTGAAATCAGTAACAACACCGATTGGCATAGCATTAACGGAACAACTCAATGGCAGTAATTCCATCACTGCGTTTGCGATAATTTTAGCCGGATTGTTTGGCGCTTTATTAGGTCCTCCTTGGCTATCTTTAATTAAGGTCACCTCACCTAAAGCACAAGGCTTAGCTATTGGCGCGGCGAGCCATGCATTGGGAACCGCAACAATTAGCAAAGTGAGTTATGAGCATGCCGCCTACAGTTCTTTGGCTTTGATTATTTCAGCGGTTATCACTGCCATCTTTAGTCCAATGATTATTAATACTTTGGTACTTTTTTTACGCTAACGGCCCACAACGATTTTACTATATAGAGTGCTCACTATGAATACTCGGCAACAGCTGCACCATAATATTTTTGATGAAAAATGATTGACGCGCTTTATCAAAAGTTACATTCACAAAAAAAACAAATCAAACAACTTACATTCACAATATTTATGGTAGCTATTATTAATAACAATAATTAGTTATTGGACCGATTTTAATAAAATCAAAAACTAAATAGTCTATAATTATCATTTAGATATAATAAAAATCACTTATCAAAATACAAAAATAACAACTAATTTCTTTAGGAAACTTTTTTCAGCTCTTGCATGAAAAAATAATACCTCCTACATTGCACTTAGATACTGTTATTAATTATGTTTAATGCTCTTTTAGAAAGAGGGTTAAATACATTTATGATAAAAATATTTACGCCATAGTTAAATATTCAAATAGAAGTTGCGTAAATGATTGCACAAGAGGAAACATGATGACCCCGTACATAAAGATCCAAAATATCCAAGTAGCGCAATGTTTACATCAATTTATTGAACAGGATGTACTTCCTCATAGCCTAATTTCACCAACAGATTTTTGGCAAAACTTCTCAACAATCATTGAAAAATTAACACCTATTAATAAAGCCTTGTTAGCAACACGTGATGATTTACAAACAAAAATAGATGGCTGGCATCAGAATAACTTTGCCGATAACTTTGATTTTTCATCATACAAAAAATTTCTAAAAGACATCAATTACCTGGTACCTGAGGTTGATGACTTTGCCATAACAACCAAAAATGTAGATGCTGAATTAGCAACAATGGCGGGCCCGCAACTCGTGGTACCAATAATGAACGCTAGGTTTGCCATTAACGCCGTTAATGCTCGTTGGGGAAGCTTGTATGATGCCCTTTATGGTAGCGACGTTATTTCTTCAGAAAATGGGGCTGAAAACGCTGGTGGCTATAATGCCATTCGTGGTCAAAAGGTTATTGAATTTGCCCGACAATTTTTAGATCAAAGTATTCCATTAACTGCTGGTAGTCACGTCCAAGCGAAACACTACAACGTATCTGATGCTCTTTTAACGGTTACACTTGAAAGTGGCGAAACCGTTAAACTTGCAAATGGCGATGCTTTTAAAGGTTATCAAGGCACAGTAGATGCACCAACCGCGCTATTGTTTGAACATAATGGTTTACACTTTGAAATTAACTTTAATAAAAGTAGTGTTATCGCAAAAAGCGATAAAGCAGGTATTTCTGACATTACCCTTGAGTCGGCTTTAACCACCATTATGGATTGTGAAGACTCTGTCGCAGCCGTTGATGCTGATGATAAAGTGGTCGCTTATAAAAACTGGTTGGGATTAATGCAAGGTAACTTAACCACTGACTTAGTCAAAAATGGTAAAACTATTCAGCGCACTATGGCGGTTGACAGACAGTATCATCAAACTGATGGCGCGAACTTAACGCTAAAAGGCCGTAGTTTAATGTTTGTCCGTAATGTTGGGCATTTAATGACGAACAATGCCATCTTATTAGCTGATGGCTCTGAAGTGCCAGAAGGTATTATTGATGCCATGGTAACCTCACTAATCGCTAGCCTTAATTTACAACAAACTGCCGATGCCAAGTCATTTTGTAATAGTGCAGAAAAATCAATTTATATTGTTAAGCCAAAAATGCATGGTCCAGAAGAGGTCGCTTTTGCTAATACATTATTTGAACAAGTCGAAGATGCTTTAGCGTTAACAAGAAACACCATAAAAATGGGTATAATGGATGAAGAGCGTCGTACAAGTGTTAATTTAAAGGCTTGTATCGCTCAAGCTAAGTCTCGTGTGGTCTTTATTAACACTGGCTTCTTAGACCGCACCGGTGATGAAATTCATACATCAATGGCGGCTGGTATTATGGCTAAAAAAGCAGATATCAAGTTAACACCTTGGATAAGCGCTTATGAAGATAATAACGTTGATGTAGGCTTAGCCTGTGGCTTTAGTGGCAGAGCACAAATTGGTAAGGGCATGTGGCCCATTCCTGATCAAATGTTGAATATGTTAGCTACTAAAATTAATCACGTACAAGCAGGGGCAAATACAGCTTGGGTACCTTCTCCTACAGCAGCAACCCTGCACGCCTTGCATTATCATAGAGAGAATGTTTTCGCGCTTCAGAAAAAGTTAATGCTACGTACTCCGGCTAACTTAGATGATATCTTAACGATACCACTCGCAAAAGACACCAACTGGAGTGAGCAGGAGATCTCTGATGAACTCGATAATAACGCTCAGGGTATTTTAGGCTACGTTGTACGATGGATTGATCAAGGTGTCGGTTGTTCAAAAGTGCCTGATATTAATAATGTCGGTTTAATGGAAGACAGAGCAACTTTACGTATCTCCAGTCAACATATGGCCAATTGGATGAAGCATGAGGTTTGTAGTGAACAACAAGTGTTAGCCAGTTTGAAAAAGATGGCTAAAACTGTTGATAGCCAAAATAAAAATGATGTTAACTATCAACCAATGGCAACTAACTTTGAAAAGAGTATCGCTTTTAAAGCGGCTTGTGATTTAGTATTTTTAGGCACAACACAAGTTAATGGTTATACCGAACCTTTATTACATAGTTACCGACTAAAAGTGAAGCAACTCAGTTAGTCTCGTCTAATACGCCCTCTAAAAAAGAAATATTAATCTTAATATTTCTTTTTTTTATTTAAGCTCAATGAAACTTTCCTCCACAATTGCCTGTCTATCTAACTAACTAATACACTTTTAATGATGATTTACCTGGGTTAAGTAAGACTAAAAAGCCATTAAACTCAAATTTTTAACCATTGAACTTATATCGTTGGCTATATATTTCTTAACAATTTATAGTTAGGGTGTAAACAATATAGTTACAATTTCAATTAGATAGAATAGTACAAGTAAGATTGTTTTCAATACAGAAATTTTGTAGTCAATGCTATGTGAATTTATAAGACGAGGATCGCAACATGAAATCACAAATTAGAACGGTAGCGTTAAGTGCCATATTCAGCATCATTGGATTGTGCTGTACCCTTTCGACTGCTTCAGCAGAATCAAATAACGCACAAATGAACAAAGAGCTAAAGACGATTACTTATATGTTTGCTTTTCCTAAAGTGGTAGATGAAGGTGGCGCTAAAGAAAAACCCTTGTTAAAGCCAGACAATAACTTAAAAGAACTTAACGCAGCTACAACAACCACTAAAAATGGATATTTTGAATTGGCCATTATTTTTAATGATAAATTGCAGCAGTTAATTTCCGCTTTATTTGTTGATGATATGGGTAACGCTCGTGACATCCCCTTAAAGCAGTTATCTAAAATAGACTAAACTCAAACAACGACTTTAATCATAATAGCCTAAAAATCATTTCAGGCTATTAATAAAAAAAAAGCCTCAAGGGCTTTTTTTTTAACAGAAAAATAAGGTTTATGCTTCAAGTTCACCTTGTTTATCTTTTATCGGTACCCTGACCTCAAAACTACAGCCTACTTTTGTATCTAAGCATTTTATAGTGCCTTTTAATTTTGCGTCCACTAAATTATAAACAATATTCATTCCTAGACCTGAACCACCTTGACCACGTTTGGTTGTAACAAAAGGGTCGAAGATACGATTAACAACACTGCTATCTAATCCTTTGCCATTATCACTATAGGTCAGTGTTAAAAAGCCATTATCCTCAACAAACTTTATTGAGATTTCACCACTTTCTCTTTCGTCAAAACCATGAATGTGCGAATTGGTTAAAAAATTTGTCAGAATTTGATTCCATGCACTTGGATAAGTGAGCAAATTAAGTTTTTCATCAACGTCGATATTAATGACATATTTTTTACGTTTAAAGAGAGTTTTTACCGTGTTAACAACATCATTAACGTGTCTGGATAAATTAATTTTCAACTCTGGGTCGGTATGTTGCTCAACAGCAACTGATTTAAAACCTCTGATTAATTCAACCGCTTTGTTTAAACTCCTTTCAATAATATTCTGATATTCAATCAACAGACTCAAGGTTTTAGTTAAATGTGATTTGGTCAGATTTTCAGTCTCTACCGAATGGCTTAACTCCAAGACTTTCTCTTTTAATGCCGTTATTGATGTAACACAGATACCCAATGGCGTATTAACTTCGTGTGCAACCCCTGCAACCAATTGCCCTAAAGAGGCCATTTTCTCTGATTGTACTAGTTGATCTTTTGCTAATGTTAAGTCATCTAAAGATTGTTGTAATTGGTTGTTGCTCGAGGCCAATTTAGCCGTTCGGTCATACACTTTTACTTCAAGTTCACCGTTAAGGTTAATTAACGCATTTTCTGCATCTTCTAACTTTAAGATATCGTTTTTTAAAGTGGTACGCATGTTATTAATCGTTTCGGCAAGCTCATCAAGTTCGTCTTTGGCTTTTGGACGAGAGCTTAATACCAAGGGCGTATCTATTTCATCAGCCGCAACTTGTTGCGAGTAATAAGTAATATGATAAATATGACGAGTAATAAGCCAATGAACAATGAATATAATAAAAAACGCCACAATAAAAATCTTGATCACTTCGGCAGTTAAAATAAATCCTGCTTGCTGCCACAATCGTTGATAAATATCTTTATAGCTCGCGGTAACAATAAGCACACCAATATCATTTTCGCTATAAAATATCGGGTACTCAACGACTTTATCGGCTGAGATATTTTCGTCACCAAACTGATAAGTTTTGCCAAAACCTGTAACAATTTTCACATGACTAATATCAGGTAATTTTACAATACCTTGAATTTGCTGTTGTACTAACGGCTCGTTAAAATCCCACAAGCTAGTGGATATAGATTGAAGATAACTTGTTTCAACATTGCTAAATCTTTGATTTAACGTCGTTAGACTTTCATTGTAGTTAACATACAATTGCAGAAAAGTTGAGCTGATAGACAATACCGAACTACATAGCAATATGTAAATAAGTACTCTACGGCTTAACTTACTATTAAAGGATCCAGATTTTTCCATTTATCACACCATCAATAAAAGCAGTAAAATAGATACGACTATCTGTATTACTTAAAAAAGTTTTTATAACATCATTTAAATATTGATCTTGTTTAATGTCAATAAAAATAACGACATAAAGCTATTAATCAGCATAAAAAAAACGCCTCTAACGAGCAAGGTTTGACTTAGATGTATTAACATATCTAGCGACAAATTTTGCTGCGGTTATATCTTCTAGTGCCTGTACTAGCACCTTTTAAATAATAATATCTACTGCCTTATGTTCTACAAAATAAGGTTTATCAGACATCGAAAATAAATCAGTATTAATACGGTCAGCAAGTATAGCCTTCGCTTTTAACAGCATAGCTAAATAGCCAGTTTAATGTAAGGCACTTTCCATGTTGTCGACAAAAAATATGCGCACACTAAGCACAGATTATCCATTTCTCTCATCTTGGGTCTATAGGCTCCAACCATATCTAAATGTTGATATTTTTGTAATCATTAACCAAAAGATAATGCTTGTGTATTTAGCGTAGCACAAGAAATAATATCCGCCTTATTGATATAGTTTTTTAAATTTTCAATAGCTTCACAATGAATATAAAAAGCTAAACCAGAGGTAGCAGCGGCTCTTTATGCAGTCGGTGATAACGCATAAATACTGATTTAACATTAATTATTTTAATACGAATAACAAATACAAATTTTGAATAGGTGACAGTTCATGCAAGTAATTATCAGAGATTAGTGAAATGAGTTTACTACTGGCATCATTAATAGTTTTGTTTGTCGACTTGCCCGTATTTTTTAATATCAAAATGTCAACGCAGCGGCGCAGTAATATTTTGGTCAATGCGCTTTGTAAGCGCATTAACAATAGGGACAGTAAAGCCTAGTTTACTGTCTCTGAAGAGCAAGCTCGATAATTTTTAAAGGATTAGTTAACCAATAAAATAAATCATCATATGAGCAGTCATTAATAAACATCAGCTACTAAGACTTAACTGAGGACTTTACGCTAACGTTTTATATTTAGGTATCCGTCTCTTTATTGCACTGGTTAAGATAACAATTAATGCTGGGAATGCGGCGTAGAGCATGGTTATTAATATTGACTGACTAAAGAGTATCGCTAAAATAATAAAACCTAAACTTGGTAACATTAGCCAAAATGTATGTTCACTTGCACAGACATTGAACAAGCTGCGCATAATAAAAATAATAGCGCCCGTTAACAAGAATGCGGTGAAAGCGGTTACAACTCCGGCATGATAATTAAGTATAAAATGGGGATAAGAATGAAATACTTCAGAGATAGGAGCAGAGACTCCAAAACTGACTAACCAAAAAAACGTGCCTGCAATTAGGCAGCCGAAGTTAAACGACCACAACTTTTTATTAATAGATATCACTAACGACCCTTACTTTTATTATTAT